>CAZBBB010000004.1:0-79039 GCA_964490005.1 uncultured Phycisphaerales bacterium
TCGCCCGAGGCGCAGCTCTCCGACAGGCCCAGCAGCATCGAGAGACTCTCCGCCAGCGCCGACTGCTCGTCGAGGCGCGCGTCGAGTTCGCGCTGCAGGCGCGTCGCGTCGCCGTCCAGGCCGAGCAGGCTGAACAGCGGCGCGGCGGCGGGGACGCGCCCGGGCGGCAGCCCCCAGACGCTCTGCGCCTGCGTCCAACCCAGCGACGCGAGCCGCGCGCGGGCCGCGAGCATCTCGCACAGGCTCGCCTCGAGCAGTTCCGGCGGGCAGGGCTTGTTCAGGTAGCGGTGCGCGAAGGCGCGCGCCTCCTGCACGCGATCGGTGTCGGCGTGCCCCGAGAGCACCAGGCGCGCGGTGGCGGGATGCGCCTCGGCGACGCGCGCCAGCAGTTGCGCGCCGTCCATGCCCGGCATGCGCATGTCGCTGCAGACCACGTCGGCCGGCGCCGACGCCAGCGCCGCGAGCGCCGCCTCGCCGCCGTCGACGAAGGCCAGGTCCCACGACTCGCGCTTGGAGTGCAGCTGCCGGCGCAAGCCCGAGAGCACGCGCTGCTCGTCGTCCACGAAGACGATGCGCGCCTTCATGCCGACTCCAGCTCCGGGTGCGATTCCGACTGCGCGCCCGCCGGCGTGCGGCAGGGGATGCTCACGATGAAGGTCGTGCCCTTGCCCAGCTCGGTCTCGAAGCTGATCGTGCCGCCGTGCTTCTCGACCACGACGGAGCGCGCGATGGCCAACCCGAGGCCCGTGCCCTTGCCGATCTCCTTGGTCGTGTAGAACTGGTCGAAGATCTTCGGCCGCACCGCCTCGGGGATGCCGGTGCCGGTGTCGGAGAAGCGCATCTCGATGCACTCGCCGACGAGACGCGTGCGGATGCGGATGGTGCCGCGCCCCCCGCTCTCGCCCACGACGTCGCGGATGGCGTGCGCCGCGTTGACGAGCAGGTTCAGGAAGACCTGGTTGAGGTCGGTGACCCAGCACTCGACCGCCGGCAGGTCCCCGAAGTCGGTCTCGATGTCGGCCACGTACTTGTACTCGTTGCGCGCCACCGCGAGCGTGGTCGCGATGGCCTTGTTGAGGTCGGCCGAGCGGCAACCCTGGTTGCCGGGGTGGCTGAAGTCCTTCATCGCGCGCACGATCGTCGTCACGCGACCGAGCCCCTCCTGCGTCTCGGAGAGCGCCGTCGGCAGCTCGTCGGCGAGGAACTCGACGTCGACGCCGCTCGCCGCCTGCTCGAGGCGCTCGACCAGCTCGGCCGGCAGGCTGCCGGCGCGCGCCGCCCGGAGGGTCTCGGGCATCAGCCTCAGCAGTTCGGTGACGGGCGCCACCGACTCGCTCACGAAGCGCACGTTGTCGCTCACGAACTGCATCGGCGTGTTGATCTCGTGGGCGATGCCGGCCGCCAGCGTGCCCACGGCCTCGAGCTTCTGCGCGTGGTGCAGCTGCATCTCGAGCATCTGCTTCTCGGTGACGTCGGCGCCGATGATCACGAAGCCGCGCCCCTCGCCGAGCATCGTCGGGTTGACCGTGATGCTCACGGCGCGCGGGTCGCGCCCCTCGAGGGTGACCGCGAGGTTCTCGAGGCGGCGACGCTCGCCGCGCTCGAGGCACTCCCGCACGGCCTGGGCGACGAGCACGCAGTCCCAGGGCAGCGGCAGCTCCTCGAAGCGGCGGCCGAGCGCCTGTTCGTCGGAGATGCCGAGCAGTTCGGCCGCGACGCTGTTCCACTCCACGACGCGTCCGGCGGGATCGACGCCGACGAGGAAGGCCGAGAGCGAGTCGAGCACGCGGCGCTTCTCGCGCGCCTCGCGCACGAGATTGGCCTCGGTGACGCGCAGGTGGCGCGCCTGCTCCTCGAGCGACTGGTTGGCTTCGCGCACGGAGGCCGCGTGGCGCTCGACCGAGGCCTTGGCCTCGGCCAGCGAGGTGGCGCGCTGGCGCAGCAGCTCCGACTTGCGGATCACGAACGACAGCGCCACGGCCAGGAACAGGCCGAACCACAGGATGAGCGCGTTGCTCGCGTTGCGTGCGCCGCCGATCCAGGTCGAGTCGGCCTCGCCGGTGAGCACCCAGACGCGATTGCCGAAGGCCAGACGACCCGAGGTGAGCGAGTGCGGATCGACGTTCGCGGTGCGCCGGGGCGCGCTGCCCGTGCCGCGCGAGCGGTAGAAGGTCTGCCCGCCGAGCACGGCCATGTCCACGTTGAAGGCGCGGCCGATGCCCTCGCCAAAGATCCAGTCGAACATCTGCTGCGCGTCGAGGACGTAGCCGACGACGGCGCCCGGCCCGGCCTCGCCTCCCGAGGCGGGCACCGGCACGAACACGCAGATGTCCCCCGCTCGCCCGTAGACGCTGACGGGATCGCTGACCGCGACCTCGCCGTCTCGAAGCGCCTCGGAGATGGCGTGGCGCAGCTCGGGCCGACTCTCGACCGCCCGCGAGAGCGACTCGTCGGACGCCCCGACCTCCCAGACCGGGCGACCCTCCGACGAGAGGACGGAGACGCAACGCAGCCCGGGCAGGTCCGAGACGAGCCGTTCGGCCTCGGCCCGCAGCAGCTCGCCGTGGGCGTCCGCTCGGCGCGCCGCCACTTCCGCCGCGAAGCGCTCGAGCGTCTTCAGGCGCGACTGCAGCAGCTGGTTGGCGTGCGCCATCGCCGCCTCGTGGCTGCGCGTGGCCGCCAGGCTGTTCAGGCGCGCGTCGCTCGCGGACAGGCTCGTCCAGAGCGCCACGGAGAGGCCGGCGACTCCCAGGCCGACGACCCAGACCGACCAGTTGGGCAGGAAGGCCGCCGTCGGCGACTCGCGGTGCCGGAAGGTCAGCAGGAAGAACCCGATTCCCAGCGCCACGAAGCCGAACGCCGCGTGCGACTCCATGGCCGCGATGCGCGCCCAACCCGTCGACGTGGCCTGGCCGGTGACGAAACCGAGCAGGCCCGTGAAGCCGACGCCGACCATGCACGAGGCCAGCACGATGGAGAGGGCGCGCCGCGCCGGCGTGCGCACGCCCGGTGCGGCGGCCGTGAGCAGGACCCCGCCCGCCAAGGCGAGACAGAGCGCGGCCCCGGGCGACATCGACAGGGTCAGGGAGGGCGCCGCTCCGTCTCCGAAGATGCGGCTCACGATGCTCGCGCCGGATCCGGCAAGCTGATCGGCGAGCGACAGACTGCCCAGCCCCGCGGCCACCACTCCGCCCCAGAGCGAGACTCGCCGCCAGCCCAGTCCATGGGCGACCAGCGCGATCCCCGTGACGACGAAGCCGATCGCCGTGCCGTACTGCATCGACATGCGCGACGGATCGGGCACGAGTTCCCGCAGGGCACCCAGCAGCCGGCTCACGAGCAACACCGCCAACGCGAAGGCGACGGCGGCGCCGATGAGCAGGTTGCGGTGTCCCGAGGATCTCTCCGGGGCGTGGCCGGACGGCTCCAGCATGCGGTCTCCGAGCCGGCGGCCATGCGGACCCGCACCCCCGGCGAGACCTCCTGTCGGCCGGAGCGCGCCCCGGCCTTCAGCCAAACTCGCGGCGACGGCCGGGGCCGCGGCCCGGACCCGCGGAGCGCGCGGGGCCCCGGGCGGCCGTGCCGCTCAGCTCTTGGGCGGGAGCGGGTGGCGGTCGGTGAGGGTGAAGCTCGGCTTCCAGGCGTCCTTGCCCGCGCCGGCGCGGTTCGACAGATCGAGCCGCAGCCGCGTCACCTTCATGCGCGTCGTGTTGCCTTCGATGTAGAGCAGGAAGTTGGCGATCTCCTGCCGCGTGAAGTCGTCCTTGCCCTGCGCCGCGCCGTGCAGCGCCGGCGTGAGCAGGAAGCGCGTGTCCCGGTAGCCCTCCGAGGGGTGGTCCTCGTTGGTGGGCGGCGCGATGTTGAAGCTCGTCTTGCCGATGCGGCTCTCGACGGCCTGCTTCTCGATGTACGCGAAGTTGCCGAGCTTGCCGCTGGCGATCGTGTCCTCGGCCATCTCGCGCTTGAGTTCGTCGATCTCCATCGCCAGCTCGCCGATCTCGGCGAGTTGGGCCTCGGCCGTGCCGAGTCCGGCCCGCAGCTCTTCGGCGACGCCGTTCTCCCAGACGATGAAGCCGATGCCGCCGACGATCAACACGCCCATGAAGCCCAGGACGGCCTTCTCGAAGTCGAGCGCCATCAGCCCTCCTCCGCCGGGCCGGCGTCATCGAGCACGAGCTGGACCGAGAGGTCGGTGAAACGCAGCCCCGAGCTGGTCTGCTTGGTGCCCGCCGAACTGAGGTTGCGGAACATCGGGTGCGCCCTCAGGATCTCCTCGAGGGTCTGGTAGCGCGCGGCGTCCTCGACCTCGCCGGTCAGCGTGAGCACCTTGTTGCGCGAACCCACGTCGATGTCGAGCCGCTCGAGCGCGAAGCGACCGAGCGCGGCCTCGTTCTCGCGGATCAGCTCGAACAGCTCGATCCAGACCGCCAGACCCGAGGGCAGCTCGGGGATGGTCTGGCTGCGGCCGAGCTTCTGCGCGATGTCCTCGCGCAGGTCGCGGACGGCGGTGAGCAGCGCGCGCACCTGCGGCGGACCGCGCTCGCGGCCCCGCCACTTGGCGGCCGCCGCCTCGTCGTCGCCGAGCAGGGCGGCGAGCTGCTCTCCGCCGTGGCGCGTGATCTGGTCGTACTCGCCGAGCAGCCGGCGCGTGCGCATGAAGGCGTCGAGGCCGAGGAACGCGACCGCCAGAAACAGCAGGAACGAGAACACGATCAGGGGCGTCTTGACCTGATCGAAGCGCCGCGTGTACGCGGCCTCCTCGCGCCGGAAGTCGGTCCGCAGCGCATCGACGCCGTTGAGCTTGAAGGCCAGCCCGATCGCGACGCCCAGGTCGGGGCCCAGGCGCGCGGCCTCGTCCTCGTCGAGCTTGTGGTCGACGTGTTCGAGCAGGTCGAGGCGCTCGACCGGCGCGCCGAAAATCTCGCCGAGCGCCTCGGACAGCCCCGGGAGCGAGCCGCCGCCGCCCGTGAGCCGCACGAGTTCGACCTGTCCCAGATCGGGCAGGTTGGTGAGCGTGCGGCGGATCTCGCGCGACAGCCGCTGCAGGTACTCGTGCTGCCGCGCCGCGGCGAGCTCGTCCTGCGGACCGCCGCCGAGGCCGTGGCTGCCGATGCGCACCGACCGCAGGCCGTGCAGCCGGCCGTCGACGAGGAACAGCAGGTCGGTGGCGTGGTCCTGCGCGTTGACGACGACGCAGCGCGCGGGCGTGGCGGCCAACCCCGTGGCGACGAGCGCGTTGTAGAGCGCGAAACCGTCGATCTCGACGAGCATCGGGTCGAAGCCGCTCTCGTCGAGGACGTCGAGCCGGTCGAGCAACTCCTCCTTCTTGACGGCCACGGCCAGGACGTGGCTCTTGTCGCGCGAACGACGCAGCACGGTGTGCTGCACGACGTACTCGTCGAGGTCGCCCGGAAAATGGGGCTCGGCCTCGAAGCGCACGACCTTGTCGATCTGCTCGTCGCTCGTGAAGGGCAGGTCGAACTCGCGGAACAGCGCGCTGCCCGCGTCGATGCTCATCGCGGAGGGGTCGAGCGCCACGCCGGCCGCCTTGGTCGCCTCGGCGATCGCCGCGGCGCGCACGTCGTCGGGATCCTGGTCCTCGGCGGTGGCCACGTCGAGCGAGACCTCCTCGACGGCGAGCACGCGCACCTTGCGCCCCGAGCCGTCGAACTCGATCAGGCGGAGCCGGTGGCCCCCGTACTCGATCGCGGTCTGCGCGGCCATGCTCTCAGTCGCTCCGGGCCGCTCCCGCGGCGGCGGCGACCATACGTCGGCGTCGGCGGGACATCAACGTCGCTCCGGCGTCGCTTCCGGCAGACCCCGCGAGAGCTCGACGTAGCGCGCCCGCTGGTCCGCGTCGAGGCACGCCAGCAGCTCCTGCTCGGTGCGCCGCCGGCGTTCGGCGACGCGATCGGCGAGTCCGGCCAGGCTGTCGGCGAGCCAGGCGTCGAGGTCGCGGTCCTCCGCGGTGAGCAGCGCGTCGATCGCCGCGACCTGGTCGGCGCGCAGGTCGAGAATGTCCGCCAGCTGCGTGAGGTACGAAGGCGGCGGCTCGGGTTCCGCCGGGAAGCGCCGCCCGAGGAGCAGGCCGCTCGCGAGCGCGAGCGCCATGCCCGCCGCCAGCCAGAGCCCGCCCGCGGTCCTCATCGCGGGTCCGTCCCCGCGGCGCCGAAACCCGGATCGAGCAGACGCGCGCGCAGCCCCTCGATCACGGCGTCGGGCGCGAAGGGATGCGCGCGGAAGGCGTCGACGGCGTGGCGCCCGCGCTCGCGCGCCGACCCGGCCTGCAGAGCGGCGGGCCGGATCGCGTCGAGCGCCAGCGTGACGGCGAGCACGAGGCCCGCGGCGATCGCCAGCCGGCGCGCGAGCGTCGGCACGTCCGCGGACCGCGCGCGCCGCGCGGCGAGCACGCGCTCGGTGAAGCCGGCGCGCGCGCGCAGCGGCGGCGCCTCCGCCAGCAGCGCGCGCCGCGCACGGAAGCCTTCCGCCGTCCGTCGCAGGTCGGGACGCGCGGCCAGCATGGTGCCGCAATACAGCAGCACCTGGGCGGCGATCGGACGCCCGTCGAGGCGCAGCGACTCCACCCACAGGCAGGTCGTGTCGTCGGGCGGGATGTCGGCCTCAGCGCTCACGGTTCGACGTCTCCGAGCAGGTCGCGCAGCTTGCAGCGCGCCCGGAAGATGCGCGACTCGACGGTGCCGATCGAGACGCGCAGCAGCGTCGCGATCTCCTCGTACGTATGACCCTGCAGTTCGCGCAGGACGAGCGTCGTGCGGAACGGCTCGGGCAGGCGCTCGAGCGCCGAATGCACCGCGGCCGCGCGCTCGCTGCGCGCGAGCCGCGCGTCGGGCGGCTCGCCGCCGTCGTCCACGGCGTCGACGATGGGACCCTCGGGGCCATCGATCGACACGACCGGCCGCCGCCGACGATGGGCGCGGAAGTCGTGGGCGACGTTGACGGCGATGCGGTAGAGCCAGGTGAACAGCGCCGAGCCGCCCTCGAAGCGATCGAGGGCCGCGAAGGCCTTGAGGAAGGCTTCCTGGGCGAGGTCCTCGGCGTCGGCGGGCGAACCCGAGACGCGCGCCACGAGCGTGATGATGCGGTCGCGGTGGGCGTCGACGAACTCACGGCAGGCGGCCTCCTCGCCGGCGCGCATGCGCGCCACGAGGGAGGCGTCAGCGTCCCTCATGCAGATCTCCGCGCCGGTCTGCCCCTCCGACGAGCCGCCGCGACGACTATTCCCGCTCCGGCGGCGGCCCGGGGGCCTCCCCGGCCCGGGGGCCGCGGGGCGGGACGACGGGCAGGTCGAGTTCGTGGCCGAGCTTGTCGCGCTTGGCGTGCAGGTAGGCGGAGTTGTGCTCGTCGGCCGCGACCTGCAGCGGAACGCGCTCGGCGATGGCCAGGCCGTAGCCGCTCATGGCGTGGTACTTGCTCGGGTTGTTGGTCAGCAGCCGCAGCCGGCGCACGCCCAGGTCGCGCAGGATCTGCGCGCCGACGCCGTAGTCGCGCACGTCGACGGGCAGGCCGAGGGCCTTGTTGGCTTCGACCGTGTCGAGCCCCTCGGTCTGCTGCAGGTGATAGGCCTTGAGCTTGTTCGCCAGCCCGATGCCGCGGCCCTCCTGCTGGCGCATGTAAAGCACGACGCCCTCGCCCTCGTCGGCGACGCGCTGCATCGCTTGAGCGAGCTGCGCGCCGCAGTCGCAGCGCAGCGACGCGAGCACGTCGCCGGTCAGGCACTCGCTGTGCACGCGCACGAGGACGGGCCGCTGCAGGCCGTCCTGCAGCCCGGGGCGCGGTTCTCCGACGGTGAGGGCCACGTGCTCGCTCTGGTCGACGACGGAGCGGTACAGGTGCGCGCGAAACCGGCCATGGCGCGTCGGCAGATCGATCGAGACCAGCCGCTCGACGAGCTGCTCGGTGCGCCGCCGGTGCTTGATGATGTCCGCCACCGTCGCGATGCGCAGCCGGTGCGTCGCGGCGAAGCGAACCAGGTCGGGCATGCGCGCCATCGTGCCGTCGTCGTTCATGATCTCGCAGATCACGGCGATCGGGCGGCAACCTGCGAGGCGCGCGAGGTCGACGGCGCCCTCGGTCTGTCCGGCGCGGCGCAGCACGCCGCCGGGCATGGCGCGCAGCGGGAAGACGTGGCCGGGACGCACGAGGTCGGCCGGCGTGCAGGCCGGGTCGGCCGCCACCAGGATGGTGCGCGCCCGGTCGCCGGCCGAGATTCCCGTGGTGACGCCCGTCGCCGCCTCGATCGAAACCGTGAAGGCCGTGCCGAGGCGCGAGGTGTTGCGCTCGACCTGCAACGGCAGCTCGAGCCGGTCGGCGATGGCCTTCTCCATCGGCAGGCAGATCAGCCCGCGCGCGTACCGCGCCATGAAGTTGACCATCGCCGGGGTGATCGTCTCCGCAAGGCAGACGAGGTCGCCTTCGTTCTCGCGGTCCTCGTCGTCGACGAGGATGATCATGCGCCCGGCGCGCAGGTCCTCGAGCACCTCGGGGATCGACGCGCAGGCCGGCGTGCGATCCTCGCTCATGACGAAAGGCCGTCCGGGGCCGGCGGCGGAGCGTCGGGGTCGGCGTGCGGCTCGGCCGCGCCCTCGGCGGGCGTCGTGGCGCCGGCCTCGTCCCCGTCGACCTCGGGACTGACGCGCGCCGCCGACGCCACCGCGTCACCTTCCTGCAGCGTGATCAGCCTCACGCCCTGCGTCGCTCGGCCGATGCAGCCGACTTCGGCCGCCGGCGTGCGCACGACCTGCCCGCCCGTCGTGATGTAGATCACGTCGTCCCCGTCGCCCACGGCCCGCAGCGTGACGACCGGTCCGTTGCGCTCGGTCGTGCGGATGTTGATGACGCCCTGGCCGCCGCGCCCCTGCAGCGGGTAGTCGTCGTAGGCGGTGCGCTTGCCGTAGCCGTTGCGGCACACGGTGAGCAGCGTGCAGCCCGGGCGCACGAGCGCCATGCCGCAGACCCGGTCGCCCTCCTTCAGCCGGATGCCGCGCACGCCGGTCGCGGGGCGCCCCATGGCGCGGACATCCTTCGCGGCGAAGCGGATCGACTTGCCCTGCTCCGTGCCGAGGATGATGTGGTCGTCGTCCTCGCACACGGCGACGTCGATGAGTCGGTCGCCCTCCGAGAGGCCGAGCGCGATGATGCCGCCCGCCTTGGGCCGGCTGTAGTCGGAAAGGCTCGTGCGCTTGGTCGTGCCCTGCGCCGTGGCGAAGATCAGCGCCCCCACGGAGAAATCGCGCACGGGGATGACGGCCTGGATGGTCTCCTCGGCCGGGAAGCCCGGGATCAGGTTGACGGCCGCGCGCCCCATCGCCGTGCGCGACAGTTCGGGGAGCCGCCAGACCTTGAGCCAGTGGACCTTTCCGCTCGCCGTGAAGAACAGCAGCGAGTCCTTGTTGTTGGCGAGGAACAGCCGCTCGATGAAGTCGCCCTCGCGCGACTCGCCGCCGCGGATCCCCGAGCCGCCGCGGCGCTGGCTGCGGTACGAGTCGAGGGTCATGCGCTTGAGGTAGCCCTGGTTGCTGATCGTGACGGCCACGGTGTCGTCGGGCACGAGGTCCTCGTCCTCGAGTCCGTCGACCGGCTCGCCGATCTCGGTGCGACGCGGCGAGGGGTAGGCCAGCGCGAGCTTGTCGAGCTCCTCGACGATGATCGCGTCGATCTGCTTCGGGTCGGCGAGGATGCCCTCGAGGCGCGCGATCTCGGCCACGAGCGCGCGCCACTCGGCCTCGAGCTTCTCGACCTCGAGGCCCGTCAGCGCGCGCAACCGCATGTTGACGATGGCCTCGGCCTGCTTCTCGGACAGCTCGAAGCGCGCGCACAGCTCGGCGATCGCGGCGGCGGCGTTCTCGGCCGCGCGGATCGCGGCGATGACTTCGTCGATGTGCGCGACCGCGATGCGCAGGCCTTCGACGATGTGCAGGCGCGCCTTCGCCACGCCGAGCAGGAAGCGCGTGCGGCGGCGGATGACCACGCGGCGGTGTTCGAGGAACTCGCGCATCAGCCCGGCGAGCGAAAGCGTGCGCGGCCGGTTGTTCACGAGCGCGATGTTGATGACCGAGACCGTCACCTGCAGTTGCGTGAACTTGAACAGGTGGTTGAGCGTGACCTGCGGGTCCTCGCCCTTCTTGAGCTCGATCACGATCTCCATGCCGTCGCGATCGGAGTGGTCGTTGATGTCGTGGATGGACGCGAGGCGCCCGTCCTTGACCAGCTGCGCGATGGCTTCGATCAGGCTGGCCTTGTTCACCTGGTAGGGGATCTCGGTCACGACGATGCGCGCGCGCCGGCCCTTCTCCTCGGGGACGCACTCGACCTTGGCCCGCAACAGCGTCGTGCCGCGCCCCGTCTCGTAGGCGTGCCGCACGCCCGACTGGCCGCAGAGGATGCCCCCCGTCGGGAAATCGGGGCCAGGCACGAGGGCCATGAGTTCCTCGAGGCTGGCGTCGGGGCGGGCGATGAGCAGCTTGAGGGCCGCGAAGATCTCGCCCGGATTGTGCGGCGGCATCGAGGTCGCCATCCCGACGGCGATGCCGTTGCTGCCGTTGACCAGCAGATTGGGGAAGGCCGAGGGCAGGACGACCGGCTCGGTGCGGCTGCCGTCGTAGTTCGGGACGAAGTCGACCGTTTCCTTGTCGAGGTCGTCGAGCATGAAGGCGGCGGCGGCCGTCATGCGGGCCTCGGTGTAGCGCATGGCCGCCGGCGGGTCGCCGTCGACGCTGCCGAAGTTGCCCTGCCCGTCGACCAGCGGGACCCGCAGGCTGAACTCCTGGGCCAACCGGACGAGGGTCGGATACACGACGCTCTCGCCGTGCGGGTGGTAGTTGCCCGACGTGTCGCCGGCGATCTTGGCGCACTTCTTGAACTTGGCCCGCGGACCGAGATTGAGGTCGTTCATCGCGACCAGCACGCGGCGCTGGCTGGGCTTGAGTCCGTCGCGCACGTCGGGCAGGGCCCGCGCGACGATGACGCTCATCGCGTAGGACAGGTAGCTGTCCTTCATCTCCTTCTCGATGAGGACGGGCGCGTCGCGAGAGTCAGCCATGGGGCGGTCCGCCGGGTCGGTGCGGGAAGCCGGGAAGGCGTTCGATCCGGCGCCCCGGCAAGCCTGTTATGATCGCCTCTCCGGCCGCGGATTACAACGGCTGGAGCGCCGTCTAAGATGCTGGCACGACGGGACTTAACACCGATCGTCGCCGGCGCCCCACGACCGCGATCCCGTTCCGCTCCCACGCGTTCGCCCACGCCCCGCCCCCCCACTCCATGCACGCCGACGAGAAGGACCTGCTCGAACGCATCTTCGCGGCCGAGCCCGGGGCGTTCGAAGAACTCCTGGCGCGCTATCGCGCGCTGATCTACTCGGTGTTCGTCAGCCCGGGCTTCGACTTCCCGCGCGACATGCTCGACGACCTGTTCCAGTCCTTCGTCGTCGCCCTCTCGCGCAAGGACTACCACAAGCTGCGCGCCTTCGAGGGCCGCAACGCCTGCTCGCTCGCCACCTTCCTGCAGGTCGTCGCGACGCGCTTCGCCCTCGACGAGCGTCGCCGCCTGCGCCGGCAGCCGCGGGCCCGCGGCACGGCCGACCGCGGCGACGACGAGCCGAACTACGAGATCGAGGACGAAGCGGCCGCGCCCCCCGACAGCGCATCGCTCGAGAAGGAACGCGCCGACGCGTTCCACAACCTGCTGTTCTCGCTCGACTGGAAGCGGATCTCGGCCGTGCTCTGGGTCTTCCGGGACATCTCGCGCGAGCGCATCGCCGAGGTCATGTCCACGTCGCGCGCGAACATCGACGCGCTCTACAAGCGCGCCAAGGACCAGATGGCGCGCCTGTACGCGGACGGCGCCTACTCGCGAGCCGAGCGCCGCCCGCACGCCGACGTGCTGACCCCCGCCGTGGCCGAGGCGCTGCGCCGCCTCGTGCGCACGCCCACGCCGCTGCTGCTCGAGGCACTGCTTCAGCCCGGGGCCAAGCGCCGAGCCCTGCTCGGCCTGGTCCTGATCGATTATCCGCAGTATCTGTGCACCTTGGGCGAACTGGCCAAGCTCACCAAGGAACGGCCCGCAAACGTCGAATCCGAGTGCCTTTCGGTCCTCGAGGGCGTGGCGCTCACGCTCCAGGAAACCCCCATGCAGGAGGCGGGAGGGTGAGCGGCTGTCAGATCGGGAAGGGGGCGGGTCGTCTCGGCCCGGTCGGCTTCGGGTTCCCGGCGATGGAAGGATTCCACTGATGACCAGCTTCGACCACGTCTTCGCGCTGCGGGGCCTGCTCTCCTCCCGGTCCGCGCCGCCGGGACCCGAGTGTCCGAACGACGAACTCCTCGCGGCCTACGCCGACGTGCTGCTCCCGATCCGGGCGCGCGAGAGTGTCGAGAACCACGCCCTGCACTGCGCCCCGTGCCACGAACTCGTGCGCGCGCTGGTCGATGCCGGCATCGTCCGGAGCGAACCGGTCCGCGTCGGATTGCGCGCGACCAGCTCCACCCCGACGGTCGTCACCATCATCGGGCGCCTCGTGCAGCGCGGCATCGAACTGCTCAATCAGGCCGACCTGTCGTTCGGAGCGCGGGGCGCGCCCGTGCCGGTGCCGGCCCTCGGCGGATTGCGGAGCACGACCGCGGCGGCCGACCTCGTGTCCATCAAGGGTCCCGGTCACGGCATCGACGATATCGAGCTGCAGGTCCAGCCCAACGGCACGGCGCGGCTGGGTGTCCGCTGCGACGCGCTGCCCGACCTGCCGGCCGACGAGGTGCTCTCGATCGTCCTCGCGGTCGATGGCGCGCCGCGCGAGAAGCGGCCCTTCGACGGCAGCCCGGTGAGCTTCGCGCCGATCGGCCTCGGCCGCTACGAGATCCGCCTCGTGGCACGCGCGCCCGGCCGGCAGGCGCGCGAGTTGTCGCGCGCGGTGATCGACCTCAGCGCCTGAGTTCGGCGCGCCGCAGCTGTGCCGCGCGCTGCAGTTCCCGATCCGCGGCCTCGGCCTCGAGGCTGGAGCGCAGCACGACGGCCTTGAGCAAGGCGAGGCGCACGCTCGGCAGTTCCGCCGCGCTCGTCCGCTCCCAGACATCCGCGAAGCGGCCGAAGTCGCCGTAGAGCGCGAGCGGCTCCAGCAGCGCCTCGAGCGCCAGGGCGCGCCGCGGGTCGTCCCCGCCGACCTGTGCGTACTGTTCGACCTCGCGCTCGAAGGCCCCCCAATCGACGTCGGGCCGGATCTCGAGCAGCATCTCGTTGACCTCGCCGACGCGGTACTCGTAGCCGGAATGGATGGCGAGGCCGTGCAGGAGCGGTCGCGGCCAACCCTGCGAGGGCGGCCCTCCGACCGCGACCGTCGAGAAGTCGGCGGATCCCGACGGCAAGCCGGCCAGCGCCGCCCAGCCGCGACCGCCCGCCCCGGCCGTCCGGATCAGGCGCGCACCGCGATGCGCCGGCGCGGACTCGGCGAGAGTTGACATTCCCGCGCCGTCCAGGAGCAGCAGGGCGGCCAGGTCGGCCGGGTCCCGCAGCCGGGTGCGGCCGGCAGCCGGTGCGAGTCGCGCGAGACGCTCGTGCAACTCCTCCGCATCGAGGCGCCCCGTCTCGTCGGCCCAGCCGACGAGGGCCACGTGCGGCGCGTCGAGTTCGCGCATCTCGACGAAGGCGGCGCTCGCGGCGCCGAACGCGGAAGCGAACGCCGCCAGACGCGCTTCCAGCGCGGCGGCATCGACACCCGAGGCATCGATCCACGCCAGGCAGCGTCCGCCGGGGCCCAGCAACTCCTGCGCCCGTCCCAGCGCCTCCGACGTGAGCGTGTCGTGGTCGTCCAAGGCGCCGAGCAGCACGATCGTGTCGAACTCGCCGGGCGCGGCATCGCGGAGAGCCACCGCCGGATCGAGCACGCGCCCGGCCTGCCACCCCGACGAGCCGAGGGCCTCGAGCAGGATGCGCGTCAGCATCGATCCGAACGGGGTCGGACTGGCGACCATCGTTTCGCTCGCCAGCCCCGCGTCGTTCAGATCCGCCGCCAGCAGTTCGGCGCCGCGACCCGCAATCAGCGTGCGGCCCCGACGGGCGAACAGGCGCGTAAGGCGCGCGAGGCTGCCGCCCGGGCCGATGGGAGCCGCGCCCGCGAACGCCGTCCGGCCGCCGACCCGCAGCCCGTAGCAGCGTCGCGGTTCGGACGGCTCGCCCCCCTCCTCGTCGTCGTGCGTCGAGCTGGCTGCGAGGCGCTCGACGAGCCGCCCACCTTCGTCGAGGTCGTAGACCGGCTCGAGGCACGTGCAGGTGTGCTTCCACGCCGCGCGCCCCTCGAGACTGTGACTGCTGCGGTCGGGCGTCGAGAACAGCACCACGTCTTCGAGCGGCGCGCGCTCGAAGGCCTCGACCGTGAACTCCCCGGGGCGCCGCACTTCGTCGTAGGCCGGTCGCGACTCGGGCGCCACCACCAGGAACGGAACGGCCGCAAGCGGGGCCGCCCAGACGCCCCGCCTGCCGGCGAACCCGATCACCCCCGCGACCAGCGCCGCACCCGAGGCCGACAGCAGCATGAGCGCGGGCGACGTCTGCGGCGCGATCTCCGTGAGGACCGTCGCCGCCAGCGCCGCGCCGACGCCCAGGCACAACGCGCCGGCGGCCCGCGCATCGAGCGTCGCCAGCGCGAGTCCCGCCCCGATGAGCGGACGCGCCGCGAACATGAGCAACCACAGGCGCCAGTCGTCGACCAGCGGCCAACCGCGCCCGCCCCACAGCGCCAGCTTGCGCGTGAGCTCGACCTGGATCATGGGCTCGCGGTGGAGCGCGAGCGGCTCGATCAGCAGCACGAGGAGCACGGCCAGCACGAGACCGCCCGCACCGGCGAGCAGGCGACGCATCGGGCCCGCCGACGCCACGACGCGGCCCAGGGCGGCGAGCAGCGCGACGGGGACCGTCAGTACGCAAATGATGTCGGTGCTCGCGTGCGGTCCGGGCCCGACGTAGGCAGGGACGACGCGCGCCAGCACGAGGCCCAGCGCGCCGACGGCGAATCCGCACAGGGCGGCGCGCAGGCACGACCCGTCGCGCACGTCGCCGACGAGATGCTCCGGCTGTCCGCCACGCAGCGCCTCCCTGCCCGCCGTCAACGCGGTCGCGACGACGGCGCCCAGCAGCCAGGCGGGCATGAGCGCGCCCGCGCCCCACCAGGAGGCCGCAACCTGCGCAAGGGCGATGCCGAGCAGCGCGGTGGACAGTCCGCCGCGCAGGCACGGGTGCAGCAGCCTGCCCAGCACGAAACCGACGGGCAGCAGCGAAACGGCCGCCGCCAGGAGCAGCGCGGCGCGCCCCGCGGGGAGCACGCGCACCAGGACGTCGGCGATCGGGCCGCGCAGGGGAACGAGCAGCGCGAGCGCCACGCCGTCGGAGAGGTAGGGCACGCGGCGCCGCGACCGCAGGCCGATGCCGACGGCAGCCACGAGCAGGGCCGACGCCAGCGGCTCCTGCCGGAGCCCGAGGCCCGCCGCCGTTCCCGCCAGCAGCACCTGGACGAGCAGCGCCGCCGCGGCGACCGCCAGCAGCGGGATCATCCGCCCGACCAGTGGCCGTCGAACACCAGGCGCGCCGGCCCCTCGAGCCAAGCCGAACCGTGGCCGCTCCACCGCACGTGCAGTTCGCCTCCCGGCATCCGCACCGCGACGCGATGCGTCTGCATCCAGCCCAGTCGCATCGCCACGGCGGCGCAGGCCACCGCCCCGGTGCCACACGCTCGCGTCGCGCCCGAGCCGCGCTCCCACGGGCGGGCGACGATCGTCTCCGCATCGGCAAGCCGGAGGAAGTGCACGTTGGCGCCGTCGGGCAGTTCCGGAGAACGCTCGATGCGGGCTCCGAAGCGCGGCAGGTCGACCGTCTCGGGCTCGGCCACGCGCACGACGACGTGCGGATTCCCGATGGAGACGCAGAAGCCCGCGTCCGGATCTGCGCCGAGCTCCGCCGGCAGCGGCAACTCGACGGGCGTCGAGCCGTCTCCGGCCCGCAGGACAGGGATCGCGTCCGGCGAGAAGTCGGGCGGCCCCATGTCGACCTCGGCGCGCGTCGCCGACAGCAGGCGGCCGTGCCGGAGCCCCGCGGCGGTCTCGACCGTGACCAGCGGCCCGGTCGCGCGTCCGCTCTCGACCAGCCAGCGGATCACGCAACGCAGGCCGTTGCCGCACATGCGCCCCTCGCTGCCGTCGGCGTTGAAGATGCGCATGCGCGCCACGGCCGCGCCGCGCGGCGGCCCGACCAGGATCAGCCCGTCGCTGCCGATGCCGCGATGGCGGTCGCTGACCGCCCGCGCCAGCGCGGCCGGATCGCCCACGCGCTCCTCGAACGCGTTGACCAGCACGTAATCGTTGCCCGCGCCCTCGATCTTGATGAAGTGCATGTCGTCGATCTCCGGCGGGCGAGAGGCCCGTCCGGGCCCTTGCCCGCGACGATACCCGAGCGCACCCCGGCCCTTCACGGGCCGGCCACCACGCCGCGCAGCACGACGAAGTCGCGCCCGCCGGCGTGCAGCTCGCCCACGGCCTCCACGTCCCGGAACGAGCGCCGCACCTCGTCGACGCGCCCGCCGCGCACGCTGCGATGCGAAGCGCTCAGTTCGACGACGACCAGCGCGCGCTGCCCGGCCCGCTCCGGCAAGGCCGCGGTGTCCAGGTTCCACAACTCGTACTGCAGCCCCCGTCCGTGCTTCACGTTGAGCGGGTGGTCGAGCGCCACGACGGGCAGCGTCCCGCGCAGCCCGAACTCGAGCTCCGCGGCCGCGACGTAGTTGTCGGCCACGACCAGGTCGACCGGTTCGGTGGCCAGCTCCTCGCGCACGCGGCTCGAGATCTCGTTCCAGCCCGAGAATCCGCCGGCCGGGGCGAAACCGGGCCAGCCGATGACCGCATCGGCCAGCACGAGCACGAACAGCGCGGCGCCGAGAAGGGGCGCGGCGCGCGCCGCGAGCGACCAGGCCCGGCCGCGTGCCGCGGCCGCGGCGAGAACGCGCGGGAGCAGCGGGAGCAGCGCCAGATAGCCGAGCTGCGGCCAGTGCAGGAAGTTGTGGCGCGCATCCGTGAACGGGGCCAGCAGGAAGTACAGCCCCATCGGCAACGTGGCGAAGCAGGCCGCGCGGGCGCAGGCCTCGTCTCCGCGCCGCGCGGCCGCCCAGGCGCCCCACAGCGCCGCGAGCAGCGCGGCGTACATGAGCGGCGAGGCCACGAGCGCCTGCTCGAGCGGGTGCATCAGCCAGGCCACCGCGCCGCGCCCGACGCCGTGCCGTTCGGCCAGCTGGTAGCCGAGCTGCTCGAAGTCGTTCTGCAGGTTGAAGACCAGCATCGGCAGCAACCCCGTCGCCATCACGAGCAGCGCGATCCAGGGGCCGGGGCCGCGCAGGCGCTTCCGGCCGGCGCGGCTGCCGACCAGCCACAGGGCCGCGGCCGCAGGCAGCAGCACGAAGCGCACGTGGGACGCCAGACCCGCGGCGCCGCACGCCCCCGTCAGCAACCAGGCCGCCGTCGACCCGCGGCGCGTTGCCCGCTCGAAGGAGGCGATCAGCCCCGCACCGAAGAGCAGCAGCGCGGCGTCGGGCGTCATCAGCATCGTCGTCAGCGTCAGCAGCGGCAGAGACAGGCTCAGCGCGGCGGCGCGCCGCGCGTCCCGCTCGCCCACGAGCTGGTGCGCGTGCCTCCACACGACGAAGGGCAGCGCCGCGCCGGCGAGCAGCGGCAGCAGCCGGACTCCGAAGTTCGTCTCGCCGCCCAGCCAGGCGCCCAGGCCGGCCCAGAGCGCCGCCATGAACGGGTGGTCGGCGTAGGCGAGCTGCGGCCGACGCGCGCAGGCGCGGTAGAAGGCCTCGTCGCTGAACAGGTCGAGCTGCGTCGCGGCGAAGACCTTGACGGCGCAGGCCGCGACGATGCAGGCCAACAGGGTTCTCGGCTTCACCCGGGCCCCGGCCGCCGCGGCTCGAACTCCGGGAACCTGGCCAGCTTCGCCTTCTGCAGCAGGAAGCGCGCGAGGGCGGCGAGGGTGCCGAATCCGTAGCGCACGCTGCGGCCGAAATTGATGGACGAAGCCTCCTTGAAGTAGCGGCACGGCACGGGCACGTCGGCGATGCGGAAGCCGAAATGCACGGCCTGCACGAGGAATTGCGTGTCGAAGACGAAGTCGTCCGAGTTGCGCTCGAGCGGCAGCGTCTCCAACACCTCGCGCGTGTAGGCCCGCATGCCGGTGTGGAAGTCGCCGACGTTCTGTCCGAGCACGACGTTCTCGACGAGCGTCAGACAGCGGTTGGCGACGTACTTCCAGGCCGGCATGCCCGAGGAGAGCGTCTCGCGGCGCGTGCGGATGCGCGAGCCCAGCACGACGTCGCAGATGCCCAGCCGGAGAAAGGTGACCATCGCGCCCAGCACGCGCGCGTCGTACTGGTAGTCGGGGTGCACCATCACCACGATGTCGGCGCCGCGGGCGAGCGCCTCGCGATAGCAGGTCTTCTGGTTGCCGCCGTACCCCGTGTTGCGTTCGTGCACGATCGTCGCCAGGCCGAGCGAGCGCGCGACCTCGGCGGTCCGGTCGCGCGAGCGGTCGTCGACCAGGATCACTTCCGACACGAGTTCGGCGGGGATGTCGCGATACGTGCGCTCGAGCGTGCTCTCGGCGTTGTAGGCCGGCATCACGACCACGACGCACGGCAGCTGGCGGACGCGCGTGTCGAGCGATTCGAGGGAGGGGCGCGCCACGGGGCTGTTCTAGGCGGCGCCGCGCGGCGCTGTCAATCGCCGCCCCGGACGCGACCGCCGTCGGCGGGCAGCCAGCGCGCGCGGTCGCGGGGCGACCAGATCGCCAAGGGCCGGCCGCGCCACGCCGAGAGCGGCGCCGGGCCGTAGTCGCGACCGTCACGGGAGCGGGCCGCGAAGTCGCCCAGGAGCAGCACGTGCCCCGGCGGCACGCGCACGCCACGGATCGGGTCGTGCGCGAGCCCGCCCCGTGCGACGTAGTGCACGTCGCGCAGGACCTCGACCTCGAGCAGTTCGACGTCTCCGTCCTCGACGGCCAGGGCCGGCTCGTTGCGCAGCGGCGCGCCCGGAGGCTGCGTCGCGTCGGCGGGCACGTCCCGGCCGAGCAGCAGGCGCTCGTCGACGAACAGGCGCAGGCCGTCGTCCACGTTCCAGAACAGCACGCGCTGCCCGCGCCGCAGCCCGGCGAAGTCGGGTGCCGCCGCGACCACGCCGCCGCCCAGGTTGTGGTGCAGCGTCGCACCGCCCGACTCGGCCGGCGCGAGCCGCGCGCGGAACACGTCCGACCCCTCGCGCAGTTCGAGCTCGAGCACGCCCCGGCAGTCGCCCACGCGCACGGCCAGGGCCGTGTCGTTCACGGCCACCTCGCCCGCCTGCCCCGGGAGGCCGTCGTCGATCGACGCCTCGTAGCGCGCCTCGGCGCGCCGGCCTTCGGAAGCCGACAGCCGCACGCCCGCGGGTTCGAGCAGCTCGCTCGTGCCGGGCCCCAGCCAGCGCCACGGCGAGGAGAGCCCTTCGCCGTGGTGCATCGTCACGAGCATGTCGGCGATGCGCGCCTCGTCGCGCGCCGCGCGCGGCGGTGCGGGTTCCGGGCCCGCGTGCAGATCGCCGTCGACGAGGGCAATCCACTCGCCGGGCAGGCCCGCGACGCGCTTGATCACGGCTCCGAGTTCGCGCGGCATCGTCGGATCGATCGCGCCGTCGAAGACCGCCAGGTCGTAGCGCCGCATCGGCCGCGGGTCGACCGCGGCGCGCAGCACGAGCAGGCGGTCGCCGTCCGTCTCGCTGCCGCGCAGCAGCGGCTCCATCGACGAGGAGCGGATCTGGAACACGTCGATCACGCATCCGCGCACCAGCAGCGCCGGCAGCAGCGCGATGCCCGCCAGGACCAACCCGCGCCTCGCGCGCGCGGCGCGCGGGACCCCGCCGCCAGCGCTAGTGGACGCCAAGGACGCTCATGAGCGAGATGGCCACCGTGAAGTAGATCGCGTAGCCGGTGAGATCGTTCATCGTCTGCAGGAACGGCCCGCTGGCGTAGGCGGGGTCGATCTTCACGCGCTCGCACAGGAACGGGATGAGCGTCCCCGACAGCGCCGCGACGGTGATCGAGCAGGGCAGCGCGACGCCGACCACCGCCGCCAGCCAGGCCTCCTGCGGCGAGGTCAGGGCCAGGAAGGGGCCCACGAGCAGGCCGGCGCTCAGGCCGATCATCACGCCCAGCAGCACCTCGCGCGGCAGCACGCGCATCGGCCGCTCGGGATCGACCTCGCCCGTGGCGAAGCCGCGCACCATGGTCGCCGAGGACTGGCTGCCCACGTTGCCCGCCATCCCGCCGATCATCGGGATGAAGTAGAGCAGCGACTTGTAGGTGCTCGGCACGTCCTCCAGGATCGGCCCGAACCAGTGCCGTTCGATCTCGCGCAGCAGCAGGCTCGCGCCGAAGCTGCCCGTCAGCGTGATCGCCAGCCACGGCGAGCGCGCGAGGTAGCGCCGCAGGAGCGGCTGCTTGGTGGGATTGCTGGCGCTCGTGCCCGCCAGGACGAGCACGTCCTCCTCGGCCTCTTCGCCGATGACCTCGATGATGTCGTCGACGGTGATCACGCCCAGCAGGCGATCGTGCGCGTCGACGACGGGCAGCGACGAGAGGCGATAGTGCTCGACGCGCCGCGCGGCCTCCTCCTGGTCGGCGTCGGCCCGCACCGAGATCACGGTCGGGTCCATGAGCTCGGCGACGCGGCCGTCGGCCGGCGCGCCGAGCAGGTCCTTGAGCTGCACGACGCCCACGAGCACCCCGGCCGCGTCGACGACGAACAGCGCGCTGATCGTCTCGGCCTGCTCGGCCTCGTTGACCTTCGCCAGCGCGACGCGCACGCTCGTGTCGCTCGTGACGGCCACGACTTCGGTCGTCATGATGCCGCCGGCCGTCTCGGGTTCGTAGCGGCCGAGCGCGCTGACCGCGTGGCGATGCTCCTCGTCGAGCGTCGCGAGCAGGGCCGCGCGCGTCTCCTCCGGGGCCGCCTGCAGGATGTCGGCCGCATCGTCGGGGTCGAGCAGCGCGAGCAGCCGACCGAGACGTTCGGCCGTCAACCCCGCGACGAGCGTCTCGCGCGTCGGTTCGTCCGTCTCGACGAGCACGTCGGCCGCCTTGGCGTCGCCGAGCAGCGAGAAGACGAGCTGCTGGCCGTCCTGGTCGAGATCGGGGAGCGCGCGCGCGATGTCCGCCGCGTGGACCTCGCCCCCGCGCGCCCCCACGCCCGCCGGCGCGTGGCGCAGATTCTCGATCAGACGGGCGATGTCGGGGTGCTTCATGGGCCTCCGGCGCGCAGGGTAGCCCCGCGGCCGGCACGTCACCATCCCGCGGCAGGGGTTACTCTGAGCGCCGGGCAGTCGTACGGGAGGCCCTTCGAGGAGTGCGCGGGTCGATGAACGAGCAGGAGGCGCTGGCCGCGATGCTGACCGCCGTCGACGAGGGGGGCGCGGGTCTCGACGCGCTCGTCGCGGCGCGCCCGCGCGAGGGGCTGTTCTTCGGCGAGTTGCAGCGCCTGGGACTCGACGACACGGAAGTCGAGCTGGTGCTCGCCGCGCTCGCGTCGCGCCTGTCGGGCGAACTGCCCTGCACGGGCGCCGAGCTGGCGCGCCGCACCGGCGCCGGATCGGCCCGGCGTCTCGCCGCCCTCGCCCGACTGACGGCCGACGGCGCGCTCGTCGCCCGCGGCCTGCTGCAGCCCGACATCTCGCCGCTCGACTCGGTCGAGGCCGAAGCGACGTCCTTCCGACTCGGCGAACGCCTGCTGCGCGCGGCCAGCGGCCCCTTCGCGCCGCCGCCCGCCGCGCCGCCGCCCGACCCGACGCCCTACGCCTCCAACGCGGCGCTGCTGTCCGACCTGCGCCGGCTGAGCCAGGTCTACCGGCGCCGCGCCGCGCGGTTGTTCCGGCTCGACCCCTGGTCGGCCACCGAGCTCGATTCGAGCGCTCCGGCCGGCGACCTGCTCGACCTGTCCCGCAGCGAGGCCGCGCGCGTGCAGCAACGCCTCGCGCTCACGACCTCGCGCGAGCAGCTCCCCCTGCTCGTGCTGGCCGACGAACACCGCCTCGACCTCGACGCCCTCGTCGTGCTCGCGACCCTGCTTTTCCAGGAGGTGCTCGAGGGCGTCGGCGCCGTCGACGCGGTCGACCTGGTGCGCCTCGTCAGCGAGAGCGAGCACGACCTGATCAAGCGGCGCACCATGCTGCAGCCGCTCGAGCGGCGCGGACTGCTGCGGCTGGAGGGCGCCTACGCGGGCAAGGACCTCACCGCCGACGCCTCGCTGCCGGAGTCCGTGCTGCGGTCCATGCTGGGCTCGCCGCGCGTCATCGACACCGACGACCGCATCGACTTCCACGCCTACCTCAGCCAGCTCGACTCCTCGGATTCGTTCTTCGACGACCTGCACGGTCAGTCGCCGCCCGACGCCGACTGAGCGCGTCGCGGGCCGCGGGGCTTTCCCGCTAGAATGGGCGGCATGAAGGACCTCTCCCGCGACGACCTCATCCACGACTGGAACACCACCGAACCCGTTCCGGCGCCTCCGCACCCGATCGAGTTCGACGACGAGACGCTGCGCGACGGGCTGCAGTGCCCGTCGGTGACTTCGCCGACCATCGAGCAGAAGATCCGCCTGCTGCACCTGATGAGCGGGCTCTCGCTGCGCTACGTCAACGTCGGCCTGCCGGGCGCCGGCCCGCACGTCGTCGCCACGGTGACGCGCCTGGTCGAGGAGATCCGCGACGGCAAGCTCGCCATCGAGCCCAACTGCGCGGCGCGTACGGTGGTCGCCGACGTCCGCCCCGTGGCCGAGATCCAGCAGAAGACGGGCGTGCCGATCGAGGTTTCGACCTTCATCGGCAGCTCGCGCATCCGGGCCTACACCGAGGAGTGGGACCTCGCCACGATGCTCGAGCACTCGCGCACGGCGCTGCGCTTCGCGCGCAAGGAAGGCCTCTCGGTCATGTACGTCACCGAGGACACGACGCGCGCCGACCCCGAGACGCTGCGGGCGCTCTACGGCGTGGCCCTCGACGAGGGCGCCAGCCGGCTGTGCTTCTGCGACACGGTCGGGCACGCGACGCCCGAAGGCGCGCGCAACCTGATCCGCTTCGCGGTCGAGCTGGTCGCGCAGAGCGGCCGCAAGGACGTCAAGATCGACTGGCATGGCCACATGGACCGCGGCCTGGGGATCTTCAACGCGATCGCGGCGCTGCAGGCCGGCGCGCACCGCGTGCACGGCACGGCGCTGGGCATCGGCGAGCGGGCCGGCAACTGCCCGATGGACCTGCTGCTCGTGAACCTCAAGCTGCTCGGCTGGATCGACAACGACCTGCGCCAGCTCGGCGACTACGTGCGCCTGACGAGCGAGGCGGTCGACGTGCCGATCCCGATCGGCTACCCCGTCTTCGGGCGCGACGCCTTCGAGACGGGCACCGGCGTGCATGCGGCCGCCGTGATCAAGGCGCTGCAGAAGGGCGATCCGTGGCTGGCCGACCGCGTCTACTCGGGCGTCCCCGCCGCCGACTTCGGCCTCGAGCAGGTCATCCGCGTGGGGCCGATGAGCGGCAAGAGCAACGTCGTCTTCTGGCTGCAACAGCACGGGTACGCGACCGACGAGGCGCTCGTCGAGCGGCTCTTCCAGGCCGCCAAGGCGAGCCGCAGGCTGCTCGAGGACGGCGAGCTGCACGCGCTCGTGAAGGGTCGCGCGCCGGTCGGCAAGGCCTGAGGCGCGGCGCCGCGCTCAGCCGCGCAGCTTGGTGAAGGCCGCGCGCGCCGTCACGACCGGGTCGTGCCCGTGGCGCGGCAGTTCGAGCGTGGCCAGTCCGCGGTAGCCGATCCGCGCGAGCACCGCGCGCAGCGCGTCCCAGTCGACCACGCCTTCGCCCGGGAACAGGTGCGCGTGCACGCCCGGCTGCGCATCGGCCAGTTGCAGACCGCCGAGCCGCTCGGCGCAGCTCGCCACCGCCTCGTGCGCCGACAGGCTCTCGGTCACGGGCACGTGGCTCACGTCGAGCATGATCGCCAGCTCCGGGCGGTTCAGGCGCGCGAGGAAGGCGTGGCACTCGTCCAGCGTGGCCACGAACATGCCCGGCTCGGGCTCGAAGCACACGGTCAGGCCGCTGCCGCGCGCGCGATCGAGCACCGCCGCGGCGCCCTCGCACAGCCGATCGAGCAGTTCGTCGCGGTCCGCGGGCGCACCCGACGAGGAGGGCACGTAGCTGCCCGACCAGAACGAGAAGGTCTCGGCGCGCAGTTCGACGGCGATCTCCAGGCAGCGCGTCAGCAGTTCCAGCCGACGCGCGCGCCCGGGCGCGTCGGAGAGCAGCGTCGGCTGGTGCTTGCGGCGCGGGTCGAGCAGGAAGCGCGCCCCGGTCTCGACCGCGACCGCCAGCCCCGACTCGGCCAGGCGCGGCTGCAAGGCCCGCGCCTGCGCCCGCCCGTCGCGCAGCGGGTCGAGATGGAAGACGTCGGGCGTGATCGCGATGCCGGCATAGCCGATCTCCGCCAACAGCTCCGCCACGTCCTCGACGCGATGCTGCGGGAAGCCGTTCGTGTTGTAGCCCAGGCGCAGGCTCACGCGACGGCCCCCTCCCAACCCGCGACCAGCCGCCGAAGGTGCGCCGCGTCGGCGACGAACACCAGCTCCGAGCGCGTGGCGCGCAGACCGTGCTCGCCGGCCTCTTCGGGCTCGTGGCTGCAGACCGAGTAGACCAGCCGGCCGCCGGGCGCCAGGTGCCGGGACGCGGACGCGAGCAACCGGCGCTGCAGGGCGGCCAGCTCCGTGATCGCCTCGGGCGTGACGCGCCAGCGGGCCTCGGGGCGCCGGCCGAGCACCGCCGTGTTGCTGCACGGGGCGTCGAGCAGGATCGCGTCGAACCCCGGCGCGGGTCGACCGGGAGGCGCGAGCGTGTCGAGCAGGTCGTGCACGGCGAAGCGCACGCGCTCGTCGAGCCCGAGGCGCGCGGCGTGCTCCTGCGCGCGCCGCAGGCGCGGCTCGGAGACGTCCGTCGCGAGGAGTCGCCCGCTCCCGCCCGCATCGACGCGCAGCAGACGCTCGGCGAGCTGGCAGGCCTTGCCGCCCGGCGCGGCGCAGGCGTCCCAGAGCTGCTCGCCCGGTCGCGGATCGAGGATCTCCGCCGCGTCCATCTGGGCGGCGTCCTGCACGCTGAACAGGCCCTGGGCGAAGCTGGCGGTCGCGAGCAGCCGGGCCTTGCCGGGACGCACGAGCAACGCGTCGTCGCCGTCGGGACGCGCGATCCGCTCGGTCGCCACGCCCTCGCGCGCCAGGCGCTCGGCGAGCCCGTCGGCGGTCACGCGGCCGGCGCGCGGGCGCAGCGTGAGCGGCGGCGTGGCGTTGGCCGCCTCCATGCGCGCGACGGCCTGCGCCTCGCCCTGTCGCGCGACCCAGCGCTCGACCAGGAAGCGCGGATGGCTGTGGACGACCGAGAGCCAGCCGAGTCGGTCGCGCTCGGGATCGGGGAAGACGGCGCGCGAGAAGAACACGACGGCGCGCCCGGGACGGTGCAGGCGCTTGGTCGGGCTCGCGCCGCCGCGGTCGCGCTCCTCGGGCAGCTTGCGGCTCTCGCGCAGCACGCTGCGCAGCAGGGCGTTGGCGTAGCCGCGCGCCGAAGGACGCAGCGCGGCCACGGTCGCGCTCACGATGGCGTGCGGCGGGACGCCGTCGAGGAACAGGTACTGGTGCAGGCCGAGGCGCACGACCTGCAGCACGTCCGGGTCGAGCGCGGCGGCCGGGCGTCGCCCCCAGGCGTCGTGCACCGCATCGAGCGTGAGGCGCCGGCGCAGCACGCCGAGCACCAGCTCGCGCACGAAGGGCGTGTCGTCGGGACCGAGCAGGTCCACGGCGCGTCGCCCCCGCTCGACCTCGAGCAGCACGGCCAGGGCCCGCGCGCGGCCGTCGTCCGCCCGCGCCTTGCCGCGACGCGGGGCCCCGCCGCCCGGAGCGCGTGGCCGCGGCGCACCGCTCATGGGCCGAGCCGTGCGCCGGCGGGCAGGCTCGTGCCGCGCAGGAACTCGGCCGCCTCCATCGGCCGGCGCCCCTCCCGCTGCAGGCGCGTGACGCGATAGGCGCCCTCGCCGCAGGCCACGAGCAACTCGCCGTGGGCGGCCAGCACCTCGCCCGGCAGATGCCCGGGCTCGCCCGCGACCGGCTCGCCGGCCAGGATCGCGAGCCGCGAGCGGTCCGCGAACAGCGCGAAGGCGCCGGGGCGCGGCGTCACCGCGCGCACGCGGCGGTCGACGTCGATGGCCGCGTGCTCCCAGCGGATGCGCCCGTCGTCGGGCCCCAGCTTGGGAGCGCGCGTGGCGGCGCGCTCGTCCTGCGGCGCGCGCCGCACATCGCCCGACACCAGCGCATCGATGACCTCGAGCAGCAGCCGCGCGCCCGTCGCGGACAGCTCGTCGAGCAGCTCGCCCGAGGTCTTGCGGCCGACGTTCGTGGCGCGGCTCGCCAGGACGTCGCCGGCGTCCATGCGATCGACGACGTCGATCACGCACACGCCCGTCTGTTCGTCGCCCGCCAGCACGGCCGCCGGCACGGGCGCCGCGCCGCGCCAGCGCGGCAGCAGCGAGGGGTGGATGTTGACGCAGCCCCAGGGCGCGGCGGCGCGCACGGCCTTGCCGAGCTTCTGCCCGAAGGCCACCACGACGAGCAGGTCGGGGCGGCAGAAGCTCAGCCAGTCGAGCGCCGCCACGTCGTTCACGTCGTCCAGCTCCCGCGACGCCACGCCCAGCGCCTCGGCGCGCAGCGCGACGGGCGTGCGGCGCAGCCCCCGGCCGCGCCCCGCGGGCCGCCCCGGCTGCGTCCCCACGCTCAGTTCGTGGCCGGCCTGCACGAGGGCCTCGAGCGCCGGCAGGGCGAAGTCCGCCGAGGCGAGCAGCGTGACGCGCATCGGGCCGGGCGGCGGGCGCCCCGCCGCGCGTTCAGACCGCGACGCCGAAGACCTTGGCGAACTCCTTGCGGAGCTCGCCGGCGGTCTTCGTGCCCATCATCCGCCCGACTTCCTTGCCGTTGCGGAACATGAGCAGCGTCGGGATCGCCGTCACGCCGTACTTGTTGGGCGTGTTCGGGTTGGCCGTGATGTCGAGCTTGCCGATCGTGATCGAGCCGGACAGCTCCTTGGAGAGCGCCTCGATCGTCGGCGCGAGCGCCCGGCAGGGTGCGCACCATTCGGCCCACAGGTCGATGACGACGGGCTTGTCGGACTTCAGCACCAGGGCTTCGAAGTTCGCGTCGGTGAATTCCGGGACGTTGCCAGCCATGTCGAGCCTCTCTGCGGTTGCCGGTGGCAGGGCTTCACACGATACCGGTCTCGTCCTCGGCGGCCAAGGGGCGCGGCTCGGGCTCGGCCGCGGGCTCAGGCGCCGGCGCGTCGTCGGCGAACAGGCCCGCAAGCAGCGAATCGTCGCGATCCTGCCGCAGGGCGACCCGGATCTCGGCGCCGCTCTCCTCCTGCTCGACCACGATCTGCCGCGACTTGACCAGCTCGAGCACCGACAGGAACACGCCGAACACGCCCGCCGTGCCGCCGCTGGCGAGCACCAGCTCGCGGAAGGGCCAGCGCTCGCGCGCCAGCAGGTTGTCGAGCACCGCGCGCAGGTAGGCCTTGAGCGGCTTCTCCTGGCGCAGCGTGTCGAAGCGGCGCTTGAGGCCCAGTTCCTCGACGAGGCGCGCGAAGCTCCCGACGAGCTCCCAGATGCCGATCTCGGCCAGCTCGGCGTCGACGGCCGGCGGCACCTCGTGCGCACCGCGCTCGTGGCGCAGCGCGCGCTCCTCGGCGCGCCGCTCGAGCTCGAGCGAGAGCGTCTTGAACTTGCGGTACTCGAGCAGCTGCAGGATGAGCTCGTCGCCCGGGTCGAGCTCCTCGGAGAGGTCGATCTCCTCGCGCGGCAGCAGGGCGCGCGACTTCACGAGCAGCAGCGTGCTCGCCATGACGAGGAACTCGCCGGCCACGTCGATGTCGAGCTGTCGCAGCACCTCGAGCGCTCGCAGGTACTGGTCGCACAGGCGCGAGAGGTCGACCTCCGTGATCTCGACCTCCTGCTCGCGCACCAGGTGCAGCAGCAGGTCCATCGGCCCGCGGAAGTTGTCGAGTTCGAAGACCTGCTCGGTCATTGGGCCGCCAGCCACGCCTGGGCGAGTTGGTCGACGACGCCGGCGAATCCGCCCAGCGCCTCGAGGAACACCCGCTGAACGTACCGCAGTCCGTCGAACACGAAGAACACGACGACCACCAGCAGCAGGCCGATGCGGTCGAGGCGGTACCAGGCCGGCTGCAGCCCCCGCGGCAGCAGCCAGCCGACGAAGCGCGAACCGTCGAGCGGCGGCAGCGGCATCATGTTGAAGACCGCCAGGATGATGTTGAACAGGAACGCGCTCTGCAGCCCGAAGCGCAGCAGGTCGCCGTCGCTGTCCCCCAGGATCGAGGGGGCGAAGACGTGGTCGGCGCCGAAGGGGTTGGCGACGACCTGGGCGGGGATGACGCCTTCGGCCACGCAGGCCGCGAAGATCAGCCCGGCGGCCATGGCCAGCAGCAGGTTCGAGCCCGGCCCGGCCAGCGCCACGAGCATGAAGTCGCGCGTCGGGTGCCGGAACTGCCGGATGTCGATCGGCACGGGCTTGCCGCCGCCGAACACGAACGGCGATCCGACGAGGATCAGCATGCCCGGCAGCAGCACCGAGAGGAACGGATCGAGGTGCCGCAGCGGGTTGAGCGTGACGCGCCCGAGCTCGCGCGCCGTCGGGTCGCCGAGACGGTCGGCGACCCAGGCGTGCGCCGCCTCGTGCCAGCTCAGCGCGAGCAGCAGCACGCCGATGAAGATGGCGATTTCGTGGGGACTCTCGGGCAAGGCGGCGCGGCTTCCCGGTGCGGGGCAGGGCGAAGAATCGCTAATCTAGCGGCCGCGCGCGCCTCCGCCGCCGGGATTCCGGGCGTCGGCGCGCCCCGGAAGGCGCCACTGCCCTTGTCGAACGATCAGGACATCCTCGCGGGCGCCCGCGCGCTGCTCGCCGCCGAGGCCCAGGCGCTCGGGCTGATGCTGGAGACGCTCGATGCCGACTTCGTCCGCGCCGTGCGGCTGATCGCCGCCTGCGAGGGCCGCGTCGTCACGACCGGCATCGGCAAGGCCGGCATCATCGCCCGCAAGATCGGCGCGACCCTGGCGAGCACCGGCACGCCGTCCGACTTCCTGCATCCGTCCGAGGCGCTGCACGGCGATCTCGGACGCGTCACGCGCCGCGACCTGGTGCTGGCGCTCTCCAACAGCGGCACGACCGACGAGCTGCTGCGGCTCGTCGGGCCGCTGCGGGACATCGGCGCCAAGCTCGTCGCCATCACGGCCGAGGCCGACTCGCCGCTCGGCCGCCATGCCGACGTCGTGCTCGACTACGGCCACGTCACCGAGGCCTGCCCGCTGGGCCTCGCGCCGACCACGAGCACGACCGTCATGCTGGCGCTGGGCGACGCCCTCGCCATGGCCGTGCTGTCCGAGCGACGCTTCTCCCCCGAGGAGTTCGCCCGCTTCCACCCCGGCGGCAACCTCGGCCGCTCGCTGATGAAGGTCGAGGAGGCCATGCGGCGCGGCGAGCGGCTGCCGCTGCTCGCCGCCGGCTCGACCCTCGCGCAGGCCGTCGAGCGCATGACGTCCACGCCGGGTCGGCCGGGCGCCGTGATCGTCGTCGGGCCCGACGAACGCTTCGTCGGCCTGTACACCGACGGCGACCTGCGCCGCCACCTGCTGGTGGCCGATCGCGAGGGCCGCTGGGACCTGCTGCGCCGGCCCGTCGACGGCTTCATGACGTCGACGGCGACGTCCGTGCGCCCCTCGCAGCTCGTCGCCGAGGCGCTGCACATCCTGCGCGAACGGCAGATCGACCAGCTGCCGGTCGTGGACGAGGCGGGCCGCGCCGTCGGCCTGCTCGACGTGCAGGACCTGCTCGCGATCCGCGCCATCGCGCCGTCGGGCGCGCCATGAGCCCGCTGGCCGACCTGCGCCTGCTGGTGCTCGATGTCGACGGCGTCCTGACGGACGGCACGGTCGTGCTCGGCGCGGGCGAGGAGGAGCTCAAGGCCTTCCACACGCGCGACGGCGCCGGCATGGCGCTGTGGCGCGACGCCGGCCTGCAACTCACCTTCCTCACCGGGCGCGGCGGCGCGGCGGTGCGGCGGCGCGCGCGCGAGCTGCGCCTCGACCGCATCTGGGAGCAGGCGCGCGACAAGAGCGCCGCCTTCGACGAGATCCTCGCGCACTACGGCGTCCGGGCCTCGCAGACCGCGGTCATGGGCGACGATCTGCCCGACCTCGCGATCCTCGCGCGCGCCGGGTTCTCCGCGGCGCCGGCCGATGCCGCCGCCGACATCCGCGAGCGCGTCGACCTGGTCACGCGCGCGCCCGGCGGCCGCGGGGCCGTGCGCGAACTCATCGAACACATCCTGCGCGCGACCGACCGCTGGAGCGCGTTGCTGGAGACCCTCCGATGAAGCTGAACCTGCCGCGCCCCGTGCTGTTCGTCGCCATGGTCTCGCTCGGCCTGTTGACCGTCTGGCTGCTGTCGGACCCGGTCGGCGGGCGCAAGCACGTCGCCATCGGCGAACTCGAGCCGCAGCGCGACCAGGGGCGCGTGCGCATCACCGACAACCAGCAGGGCCGCGACGTGCAGGTGCTGCTGGGCGAGGTCGAGTTCGACGTCGTGCAGCGCGAGATCGGCGAAGACGGCCAGGTCAGCGAGCGGCCGGTCTACAAGGTGCGCATGGTCTCGGGCGGGCCCGACCCGTCGGGCGCGTTTCTCGCCCACCAGCCGGTCATCCGGCTGCTCGACCGCCGCACCGGCGCCGAGCGCGGCGTGGTGCGCGCCGACAACGCGCGCTTCGAGACCGAGGGCGCCGTCGGCGGCACGGTCACGCTCGACTTCGGCCGCATGCGCGCGCAGAACTTCTCGCTGCTCGGCAACGTCGAAGGCGACTTCCCGATGGGCGACGGCCTGGCCGCGCACCTGAGCGCGGGCAGCCTCGAGGTCATCGGCCGGGTCGTGACCGGCCCCGGCTTCGTGACCTGGTCGCGGCCCGACATGGCGCTTTCGGGCTTCGACATGACCTGGGACGGCGAGGCCGGCCGCCTCAACTTCGACTTCGACGCGCACCTGTTCGTGGCCGCGACCGACGTGCAGCCCTCGCGCGAGTTCCACGCGCCGGGCGGGCTGACCTGGGTCGTGCCCCCCAGCGCGGAGGACGCCTCGCAGGAACAGCACGGCGAACTGCGCGGGCGCGTGACGGGGGAGTCGGGCGACGGCACGCGGCTGCAGGCCGACACGCTGCGCTTCCACGGCGCCGGAGGACGGCTGGTGCTCGACGGCTCCTCGGTGCTCGAGCGCGACGTCGACGGCCGGCTCTCGCGCCTCACCGCGCAGCACATCCGGGTCGATTCGGACGAGCAGGGCCGGCTCGCGCTCGCGGAGGCCGACGGCGGCGTGCGGCTCGTCATGGCGCCGCTGGCGGTCATGCCGGCGTGGATGGTCACCGAGGAGCTGCGGCTCGAGGGCGACGAGGCGCGCGCTCCGGGCCGCGTGACCTGGGCGCGCGACGACCTCGTCGCCACCGGCGTCGACATGACCTGGCAGCGCGCCGAAGGGCAGCTGGTGTTCGAGCGCGACGCCGAACTCGCCGTGCAGGAAGGCGGCGACCACGCGCTCGCCGGCGTGCGTCTCGTCGCCCCGGGCGGCATGAACTGGACGCTGCCGGAAGGCGCGTCCGCGATGGACGCGGCGCGCGGCGAGCTGCGCGGCGGCGTGAAGGGCACCGCGCCCGACGGCTCGGAGCTGGCCGGCGAGGTGCTGTTCTTCGACGGGCCCGCGCGCACCTTCCGCCTGGAGGGCGACTCCTCCTTCACGCAGCACCGCGCCGAACGCGCCACGCGCATCGACGCCGAGCGCATCACCGTGACGGCCGGCGAGGACCGCAAGCTCGCGTTCGTCTCGGCCGAGGGACAGGTCCTGGTGCTCACCGGGCCGGTCGACCTGCTGCCGACGCGTCTCGTCACCGACCGGCTCGAGCGCCGCGACCGGCTCGTGACCTCGCCGGGCGTCGTGACCTGGATGCGCGACGACCTCACCATCGTCGGCACCGGCATGCGCTGGAACGAGCTGGAGGGGCACCTCGACTTCGAGCGCGACGCGACGCTGCACGTGCTCGACCCGGCCAAGCGCATCGACCTCGAGCTGGCGGCGGAGGGCGGTCTGTCGTGGAGGATGCCCCCCGAGAGCATCAACGTGCTCGCCGAAGGGCGCGGCGAATTGCGCGGGCGCGTCACCGGCAGCGCCTCGGACGGCTCGCGGCTCGAGACCGACCGGCTGCTCGTCGACGGCCCGGCGAACACGCTTCAACTGCTCGGCCCGTCGACCGTCGTCGTGGCGGACGGCGCCGCGCCGACCTCGCTGAGTTCCGACGCGCTCACGATCGAGTCGATCGACACGACGCCGCGCATCCGCACCGACCGGCCGGCGAGCTGGGTGCGCGAGGGCCTGCGCGGCCAGGGCACCGGCCTCGACTGGGATCGCGAGGCGGGCACGCTCGCGCTCGATCGCGACGTCTCGCTGGAGTTCGTCGACGCCGAGGGCCGGCCGCGCTGGACGATGCAGTCGGGCGGCAGCCTGAACTGGGAGCTGCCGCCCGGCGCCACCGACCTGCTGCGCGAGGGCCGCGGCGAGGCGCACGGCGGCGTCACCGGCACGGGCCCCGACGGCCAGCGCTTCGCCGCCGAGAGCCTCGTCGTGGGCCGCGAGGAAGGCCTGATGACCCTCTACGGCAGCTCCTCCTTCGAGCGCGGCGGCCAGGGCGAGCTGCTGCGCGTGGCGGCCCAGCGCCGGCTCGACGTGCGCTCGGGCCAGGACACCACCGCGCGGCACGTCACGGCCGAGGGCGCGGCGACGGGCTGGTTCGCCTCGCCCGGGGCGCCGACGACGCGCATCGCCGGCGACACGCTCGTCATGGACCGCGACGCCGGCCTGGCGCGCGCGCAGGGCACGGCCAGCTTCGAACGCGACGAGGACGGCCGGACGTTGAGTCTCACGGCGGCCGATCGCATCATCGTCCACACGGGCCCCGACGACGCGCTGCGACGCGTGGAAGCACGTGGAGACGTGATCGTGAAGCGCGACTTCGAGGCCCACGGCCAGGAACTCGTCTGGGACGTCTCGGCCGACCAGGCCACGCTCTCGGGTCGCTGCCGTCTGCTGTTCTCGGGCGCCTGGATGACCGCCGAGCGCGTCGAGCTGCAGCCGCGCGCCGAGACCTTCCGCATCCTCCGCTCGATCCTCAATCTCGATGGCTAGCCGACGCGCACTGGGCGCCCTGCTCGTGCTGCTGCTCGGCGCCGCGGCCGCGCGGGCGCAGCAGCCGGCCGGCGAACCGGTCGAGATCCGCCCCGGCGGGCCGCAGTACGGCTTCCGCGACGGCGAGGAGTTCGTCTGGGTGTTCCTCGGCGGCGTCGAGGTGCTGCAGGCCGGCCGGCGCATCCAGGGCGACACGCTCGTGGCGGTGCTCGCCGCCGACGGCGCGGCGCCCGCCCCCCCCGCCCCGGACGCCAGCGCGCCGATGCTCGTCGGCCACGACCGGCTGCTCGAGCTGTTCTTCGACGGCCACGTGAGCGTCGAAGAGGGTGACGAGTCGATCTCCAACGCCTCCACCTACCACCTCGACAACCGCACGGGCGTCGCGACGGTGATCGAGGGCGAGCTGCGTTCGTCGGTCAAGGGGCGCGCGCCGCTCGTCGTGCGCTACGCCATGCTGCGCAAACTGCAGGACGGCACCTCCGAGATGGAGGACCTGACCTACACGACCTGCACGTACGACAACGCGCACTGGCACATCAAGACGCCCTGGGCGCGCATCGACCCGACGCCGGAGGGCGACATCCTCACGACCGGCGAGAACACCGTGCGGGTCGGCGGCGCCTCGGTGATGTGGTGGCCGGGCTACGACGTCAACCTCTCGGACGACGACATCCTGCTGCGGCGCCTGCGACTCGGCAGCAGTTCGCGCTTCGGGACCGAGATCCGCACCGAGTGGGGCGGCAACGCGTCGGAGTTCGCGACCGGGCTCGCGGGCCTGTTCGGGCACGAGGGGCGCGTGAGCGCCAAGTGGGAGACCGAGGCCAGCTGGCTCAGTGACCGCGGCTTCTTCTTCGCGCCCGAGCTCAAGTACCACACCGAACACACGCGCGGCCGGCTGCTCGGCGCCTTCATCGACGACCAGTCCTCGACCGACGCGCTCGACGTGCCGGTCACCGACAGCTCGCGCGGTCGCATCGACCTCGAGCACCGCACGCGGATCGACGACCGGCGGACCCTCGACATCGAGGTCTCGCGCGAGAGCGACTTCAACTTCCTCAAGGAGTACTACGAGAACGAGTACCGCAACGACAAGCCGCAGGAGACCTACGTCTCGTTCCGCGACGTCGTCGACAACCACGCCAGGACGGCGCTCGTCAGCACGCGCCTCAACGACTTCCAGACGCAGGTCGAGTACCAGCCGCAGCTCGAGGCGCGCCAGGTCGGCGAGCCGCTGCCCTGGGGCGGCTTCCTGACGGCGCGCGAGTTCATCAGCAACGCGCGCCTGCTGCCCGACGACAGCACCGGCGCCCCCAGCGCCCGCACGCTGCGCGTCGGCGCGAGCGCCGAGGCCGCCTGGCCGATCGACCTGCAGAACGGCGACCGCATCACGGTGACGGCCGGCGGCGACCTGACCGGCTTCGACGACACGCTCGCCGACGGCTCGGAGCTGCGCCGCGCGGCCAGCGGCGCCGTCGAGTGGCGCCGCACCTACAGCGGCACGAGCGATGCGCGGAGCGAGACCTGGAACATCGACGGGCTGCGCCGGATCGTCGAGCCGCGTGTCGGGTACACCAACCGCTTCGAGGTCTCGCACGCCCCCGCCGAGCTGTTCGCGATCGATTCGGTCGAGACGCTGGCCGAGACCGAGGCGATCACGGTCGGCCTGCGCGACCGCATCCAGACGCACCAGGGCGGCCGCGTCGTGACGCTGCTCGACACCGACATCGAGCTGCCCTTCTTCCCGCACGCCTCGCGCGACAACGGCGACGACAACTACGGTCCGCTGATGCTCGACACCGTCTGGCGCCCGGGCGCGAACATCACGGGCCTGTCCGACGCGACGTTCCGCTGGCGGCTCGACTTCGACATCGAGGACCAGCACTACGTCGAGTCCTTCGCCTCCTTCTCCACGATGATCGCCGAGGGCCGGCGCCTGTTCATCGGCAGTGCCAAGACCTTCCACGTGCAGAACTACATGACCTACGGCCTCGAGTGGCTGCTCAACAAGCGCTGGTCGGTGGCGCTCGTCTTCCAGGAGGACGAGCTGACGAACCAGACCGCGCGCAGCGGCATCATCCTGAGGCAGCTGGCGCACTGCTGGATCATCGACTACGAGATCAGCTCGCGGCGCGGCACGAGCACCGCCGGCAGCAACGAGGACGAAGTGCGCTTCACGCTGCACTTCCAGCCCATCACGGCGGATCCGGGAGCCGAGCTGGCCGACGTGCTCGGCGGCTCGATCTTCTGACGTGCTCGGGCTGCTGGACATCGGCCCGATCGAGTTTCTGATCCTCGTCGGGGCCGCGGTGATGCTCTTCGGGGGCGACCTGCCCGACGTCGCGCGGCGCGCGGGCCGGGCCGTGGCCCGCCTGCGCGAGGTGGCGTCGGAGTTCACGCGCTCCATCGATGCGCCGAGCGAACTGCGGCGTCCGCCCGAACTCGATCTGCACCACGAACCTTTCGCGCCCCCGTCCGAGGCGCCGACGGCGCCGCAGCGCGACGCGGAAGACCCTCCGCCTCCGGCCGCCGAGGACGCGCCGGGCGTCGAGCGCCCCGCGCCCCCCGCCTGAGCCGGCGCCGCGCGCGGCGCGGCCGCGACGCTCACACGTCCAGGTTGCGCACCTCGAGCGCGTGCTTCTCGATGAACTCGCGGCGCGGCTCGACGCCCGGCCCCATGAGCACCGAGAACAGGTGGTCGGCCTCGACGTCGTCCTCGAGGGCAACCGGGTGCAGCGTGCGCGTCTCGGGGTTCATCGTCGACTCCCAGAGCTGGTCGGCGTTCATTTCGCCGAGGCCCTTGTAGCGCTGGATGTCCGCCGCGCCCTCGCCCGCCTTGCGCAGCGCGTCGAGCACGTCGGAAAGCCCCTCGAGCGCCGCGACGTTCTCGCCGTCGACGACGCGGAACAGGGGCTTGCCCGGCGTCCCGTACCAGTCGCCGGCGCCGACGCCGAAAGCCGAGAGCTCGCGCAGCTGCGCGTCGAGGGCCTCGGCGTCGTGCAGGTCCTGGGCCACCTGGCCCGACGCGGCGGACGCCGCGCGCGCCTTGTCGCGGTCGGCGAACAGGCGGCCGGGACCCGAGGCGTCGGCGAGGCGCACGCGCGGCACCGCGCCGTCGCGCACCGTCGCGTCGAGCACGGCGCGCAGACCCGGGCCGCCGCGCAGCTCGGAGAAGCGCTCGCGAAAGGCGTCGAGGGCCGCCAGCCGGTGCACCAACCGCGCCAGGTTCTCGCCCTCGATCGCCGCGCCGGCCCGGCCGTCGAGCCGCTCGACGCGCGCCGCCTCGGCGCCGATGTCGAGCAGCGCCGTGCGCAACTGGCGTTCATCGGTGATGTAGCGCTGCTTGCGACGGTAGGTGAGCTTGTAGAGCGGCGGAGCGGCGATGTAGATGCGACCGGCGTTCACCAGCTCGACCATCTGCCGGTAGAAGAACGTGAGCAGGAGCGTGCGGATGTGCGATCCGTCGACGTCGGCGTCCGTCATGATGATGACCTTGCCGTAGCGCAGCTTCTCGATGTCGAAGTCGTCGGCCCCGAACCCGGTGCCGAGCGCCGTGATCAGGATCTGGATCTCCTCGTGGTTCAGCATCTTGTCGAGGCGCGCCTTCTCGACGTTCAGGATCTTGCCGCGCAGCGGCAGGATCGCCTGGTACTTGCGGTCTCTCGCGAGCTTCGCCGTCCCGCCGGCCGAGTCGCCCTCCACCAGGTACAGCTCCGTCTCGTCGCGGCTCTTGCTCTGGCAATCGGCGAGCTTCCCGGGGAGGTTGCCGCTCGCGAGCGCGCCCTTGCGGCGCACGAGGTCGCGCTGGCGGCGGGCGGCCTCGCGCGCCCGCGCGGCGAGCAGCGCCTTGCCGAGGATGGCCTTGCCGATGGCCGGCTGCTCCTCGAGGATCGTGGCGAGTCGGTCGTTGACGACGCTCGCCACCAGGCCCTCGATCTCGCGGTTGCCGAGCTTGATCTTCGTCTGGCTCTCGAACTGCGGCTCGGCCAGCTTGACGCTGACGATCGCGGCCAGGCCCTCGCGGAAGTCCTCGCCGGCGGGCGCGACCTCGTTGGCCTTGAGCATGTTCTCGCGCTTGGCGAAGGCGTTGAGCACGCGGGTCAGGCCGCTGCGGAAGCCCGTGAGGTGCGTGCCGCCCTCCATCGTGTTGATGTTGTTGACGAAGCAGTAGACGTCTTCGCGGTAGCCGTCGTTGTACTGCAGCGCCACTTCGACCTGGACGGGCGTGCCGCGCGCGTCGGGAACCTCGGCCTCGATCGAGAGGATCTGCCGGTGGATCGGCTCCTTGTTGGCGTTGATGAAGTTGATGAAGTCCTCGAGGCCCGCGGGATAGCTGAACTCGTCGCTGCGGCCGCTGCGCTCGTCGGACAGCCGGATGAGCAGCCCGGCCCGACCCATCAGGAAGGCCAGCTCGCGCAGGCGCTTGCTCAGGACCTCGTAGCTGAATTCGAGCACCTCGAAGATCGTGGCGTCGGGCTTGAAGGTGACCTTCGTGCCGGTGTGCTCGCTGGTGCCGATGATCTCGAGATCGCTGGCGCGATCGCCGCGCTCGAAGGTCTGGCGATAGCGCTTGCTGTCGCGCGAGATCTCGACTTCGAGCCACTCGGAGAGCGCGTTGACGCAGCTGACGCCCACGCCGTGCAGGCCGCCCGAGACCTTGTAGCTGCTCTTGTCGAACTTTCCGCCCGCGTGCAGCTTGCACATGATGACCTCGACGGCGGGCACGCCCTCCGTGGGGTGCACGTCGACGGGGATGCCGCGTCCGTCGTCGGCGACCGAGACCGAGCCGTCGGCGTTGATGGCGACCTCGATCGTGCGCGCGTGGCCGGCCAGCGCCTCGTCGATCGAGTTGTCCACGACCTCGAAGACGCAGTGGTGCAGGCCCTTGGCCGCGGTGTCGCCGATGTACATCGCCGGCCGGCGGCGCACCGCCTCGAGGCCTTCGAGCACCTGGATGGATGAGGAGTCGTAGGTCTGGCTCATGTCGTGGCGTTTCCGGTGCGGAAGACCAGCCGCCTCAGCGGGCCGACGGTCGGGTCGGCCTGCAGGGCGCGGAGGAGTTCAGGCGCGTGGAACGCCTCGAGTTCATAGCGTTGGGCCGCCGATCCCACCTCGACGGTCAGGATGCCGTCGCGGATGGCGGTGACGCGCGTGCGGGCGGCCAACCGCTCGCCGGCGGCGCGCAACCAGGCCGCGCCCCAGGCATCGATCGCGAGCGGCCGCGCGTAGGCGCGGCGCTGCAGCAGGCTGCCGAGAATGTCCCCGAGGCGCTCGGTCTTTCCGTTGCGTGGCATGGGCGACGTCCCTCCCCGCTCAGGACGTGATCGGCATGACGACGTAGATCGAGTCGCCGCTTCCGCGGAACACGCCCGCCGAGGCGCGGTTCTTGAACGCGAAGTCGACCTGGTCCTCCGACACCGTCTTGAGGTAGTCGCCGAGGAACTCGGGATTGAAGCGGATCTTGACCTCCTCGCCGTCGTACTCGACGCCGATCTCGCTGCGGCACTCGCCCAGACCGTCCTGCCGCGAACAGACCGCGAGCCGACCGGCACTGAATTGCAGTTCGACGGCGCGCGCTTCCTCGCCCGCCGTCACCGCCGCGCGCGAGATCGCCTCGACGAATGCCGACCTGCCGATCGCGGCGCGGCAGGGCGTGTCGCTCTCCTTGGGCAGCACGGCGCGATAGTCGGGGAACTCGCCCTCCACGAGCAGGACGATCACTTCCGTCTCGGCCAGACCGAAACCGATCTGGTTGTCGCGGACGTCGATCGTCAACTCGCCCGAGGCGTCGCTTGCGGCGCGGCGCAATTGGTCGAGGCCGCGCACCGGAACGATGGACGAGCAGGTCTCCGTCAGTCCCGTGCTGCAGCGCATCGAGGCGCGGGCCAGCCGCCGACCGTCGGTGGAGACGATCACGATCTCTTCCGGGCCCAGTTCGAGCAGCACGCCGTGGAACGCGTAGCGCCCCATGTCGCGCGCGGCGGCGAAGGATGCGCGGTCGCACAGGTCGAGGAAGGCCGCGAGGGGCACGCGCACCGAAGCCTTCCCGCCGGCATCGAGCCCGGGAATCGCGGGAAACAAGTCCGCATCCTCCCCGTGCAGCTTGAAGGTGGTCGACTCGCCCGAGATCTCGTGCAGGTTGCCCGACTCGCGGATGCTGAGTTCGGCGCTCGGCAGTGCGCGCACGGCGGACAGCAGCGTGGCGGCCGGCAGGGCGACCCGCCCCGAGCCCGAGAGGCCTTCGACGTTGAGCCTGGTGCGGCAGGAGACCTCGCCATCGGTGGCGAGCAGGCGCACGCCGCCGTCATCGACCTCGAGCAGGACGTCCTGGAAGATCGGTCGGGGGCTTCGATTGGGTGCGAAGGAGGCTGCCAATTGCAGGCGCTGGAGGAAGGCTTCGCGGGGAGTATTCAGTTGCATGGAGGCGTCCTGCGGAACAGAGCAATCTTAATGAAATTCAGGTCTTCATCAGAAGAGCGAACGGATTGCGGATGGGCGGAGGAATGCATCACGCAAAGCGTTGCGGTGGAGGGGTTTATGGTATCGCAAAGACTGTTGATGAAGCTCGCGGAGAAGCGTGCGGAACGGTGCATGGCGACCGGTCGCTCGAGGGGAGCTGCCAAGCCGTCGCGCGGGTGCTGTGGAGGCTGCCCCGCCGGAGACCCTGGCCCTCCCGGGGATCTCCACAAGCGCGGCCGGGAATTCCGTCGAACCGCTTGGGGGCGACCCCGGCGCGCGACCCCACGCGTGCCGTTCGCATTCATCGCTGGATGCGCGACTCGAGGTCATGAACGAGCTGCGAAAAGGGGCGATCGGCGTCGATGCGCTGCTTGACGCGATCGATCGCGTAGAGCACGGTCGAGTGGTCGCGCCCGCCGAAGTGCCCGCCGATCTCCTCGAGGGACAGCGCGGTCAGCCGGCGCGCGAGGAACATCGCGGTCTGGCGCGGCAACGTGACGGACTGCGTCCGGCGGCGCCCCTGCAGGTCGGCCACGCGCACGTCGAAGTGCTTGCAGACGGCCTCCAGGATGCGCTCGATGCCGGTCAGCGGGCGCAGCGAGCCCCCGGGCGGACCGCCGAGCGCTTCGTGCGCCAGGTTCGCGTCGATCTCCCGATGGATGAGCTGGCTGTAGCCGATCACCTTGTTGATCGCCCCCTCGAGCTCGCGGATGTTCGTGTCGACGCGTTCGGCCAGCACGCCGAGGACGTCCTCGGGCACGGCGACGCGGCGATCCTTCGCCTTGCGACGCAGGATGGCGACGCGCGTTTCGTAGCCCGGCGCGCCGATTTCGGCCTCCATGCCCCACTTGAAGCGGCTGACGAGCCGCTCCTTGAGCGAGGGGATGTCCTCGGGAGGGCTGTCGCTCGAGAGGACGATCTGGCGGCCGGAGTTGTAGAGCGCGTTGAAGGTGTGAAAGAACTCCTCCTGCGTCCGCTCCTTGTTCGCGAGCAGGTGGATGTCGTCGACGAGCAGGATGTCGACGTTGCGGTAGCGGTAGCGGAAGCGGTCGAGGTCGCGCTGCTCGATCGCGCCGATGAACTGGTTGATGAACGTCTCGGCCGACAGATACAGGATGTTCACCGCGTTGCCCGAGCGCATGGCCTGATGGCAGATGGCCTGCAGCAGGTGGGTCTTGCCGAGGCCGACGCGTCCGTGGAGGAAGAGCGGGTTGTACGAGGCGGCCGGGGCGTCGGCGACGGCGCGCGCGGCGGCGTGCGCGAGACGGTTGTTCGGGCCGACGACGAATTCGTCGAAGACGTATTTCTCGTTGAGCACGACGTCGGAGTGGTTGGCGAAGAAGTCGCGGTTCGTGTTCGCGGGCGCCGGGCCGGGAGCCGGCGCGGCCGTCGGCGGCGCCGGCCCGGCCGTGTCGGCGACGGAGCAGCGGAGCGGGGCATCGACGCCGAGCACGTCGCGCACGGCGGCCTTCAGCACGTCGCCGTAGTAGGCCGTGATCCAGTCGCGGATGAAGGGGTTGGCCACCGTCACGTGCACGCCCGCCTCGTCGGCGGAGATCAGCGCGAGCGACGAGAACCACAGGTCGAACTGCTGCTTGCTGACGAGCCGGCGGATCGCCTCGACCAGGGCCGGCTGGCGCGGGGAGGGTTCGACGGCGGTCACTTCCTGCTGCACGGCGATGCTCCTGCAAACGCGTTGGGCCTCGGGCGCAACGCACGGCCAGCGACGGAACGGAACTCGCCCCGACGCGCACTCTCCCGGTTGATCGCGCCCGGCTGTTGCCCGGTGCCGCTTCGCTCACAACGACTCGCCGAGTCCGCCACAGCCGCGTTCCCGCCGCGAGCCCGCGAAGCACGCACGCCATCCGATCGCGAGCGTGACACTATGAGCGTTTTCACGTGCCTGTCAACGACGGCACCGCGTGCGCGCGTCGGCGCGACGCGGGACGAAGTGTTCGGATTCGATCAGCGCGCGCGGACGGCGACGTCGCGCAGCGCGGTGGCGAGGCGCTCGGCGAACGCGGCGATGTCGGCGTCGGTGTTGCTCGGGCCGACGCTGATGCGCAGCGCGCCCTCGGCGCGCTCTGCGGGCCCACCGAGCGCGGCGATCACGGCCGAAGGTCGTTGCGAGCCCGACATGCACGCCGAACCGTGCGACGCGCTCACGCCCAGCAGGTCGAGGCGCTGCACGAGCACGCTGCCACGGCGCCCGGGAAACGAGACGTTGAGCGTGTTCGAAAGGACGCGATCGACGGGAGAGTTCACCACCAGATGGGGCTCGACGTCGGTCATGGCCTCGAGCAGCCGAGCGGTCCAACCCGACCAGCGCGGTTGCGCGGCGGGGAGTTCCCTCAGCGCCGTCTCGGCGGCGGCGGCGAAGGCGTACGCCAGGGCGGCGGCCTCGGTTCCGGGCCGCAGCCCGCCCTCCTGGCCGCCCGCGGATCCGCCGCGCGCGGGCGACGCGAGCGAGCGACGCACGATGAGCGCGCCGATGCCGACGGGTCCACCCAGCTTGTGGGCCGAGAGGGTCATCAAGTCGGCGCCCGACGCGCGGAAGGACAGCGGCTCCTTGCCGAACGCCTGGCTCGCATCGACGTGGAACAGGGCGTCCGCGCGCGCGGCGGCGGCGGCGAGCGAGGGCAGGTCCTGAAGCGTGCCGAGCTCGTGGTTGGCGGCCGCGACGCTCACCAAGGCAGCGCGCGTGGAGCTTGGCGCGGCGATCGAAGCGGGATCGACGCGTCCCCATGAATCGATCGCAAGAGCGAGGGGGCGACCGGTGCGCAGAACCGCCGCGAGGACCGAGGGGTGCTCGATGGGTGCGCAGGCGGCCGCGCCTCCGGGCGGAGTGAACGCGAGGGCGATCGCGTTGCTCTCGGTTCCGCCGGACGTGAAGACCAGTTCGTCGCGCTCGCAGTCGATGCAGCGCGCCAGGCGCTCGCGGGCCTCCTCGAGCCAGCGACGCGCGCGTCGGCCGTCGGCGTGCGCGCTCGAGGGGTTGCCTGCGAGGCCCTCCTCGAAGCACTGCCACAGGCTCGACCGCGCCTCGGGGCGCAGCGGGCAGGTCGCGTTGTGGTCGAGATACAGGCGCTTCATGCGCCGGAACCGAGCAGCTCTTCGTAGATCGACTCGTGGCGCGCGACCGCCGCCTGCAGCGAAAAGACCTCTCGGGCGCGCTGCGCGCTGGCGGCGCCGAGTTGCCGGCGCAACGGGACGTCGTCGACGAGTCGCCCGACGGCCTCGGCCATGCCGGCCGTGTCCCCCACCGCCCGCAGATAGCCGGTCACGCCCTCGACCACCACCTCGGGCAGCCCGCCGACGCGCGAGGCGACGACGGGAACCGCGCAGGACATGGCCTCGAGGGCGGCCAGGCCGAACGACTCGGACTCGCTGGGAAACAGCGCCACGTCGGCGACCGCCGTGATGTGCTCGGCGTCGGGGATCTCGCCGAGCATGCGCACGCGTCCGGCCAGGCCGCGCCGGCAGGCCTGGTCGCGAACGTGCTGCAGGTCGGGCCCGTCGCCGACGAGCATCAGGACGACGCGGCGCTCGGCGCCGAGCCGCTCGAGCACGTCGACCGTGTCGATGGCGCGCTTCAGGGGGCGGAAGTTGCTCGTGTGCAGCAACAGCGTCTCGTCGTCGGCGGCGAGTTCCCGCCGCGCGCGATCATCCTCGCGCGGCCGGAACCTGCGGGGGTCGACGAAGTTGGGCACGACATGGATCGGCCCGTCGTAGGCGAAGACTTCTCGCGTCTGCGCCTCCAGCCACGACGAGACGGAGATGACCGCGTCGCTCTTCTGCAGGCCGAAGCGGATGACCTCGCGGTAGCTCGGGTCGCGGCCGAGGATCGTGATGTCGGTGCCGTGGAGCGTGGTGACGATGCGGGTGCGCGAGGCCGGGAGCATCTCCCGGGCCAGCCAGGCGGACACGGCGTGCGGCACCGCGTAGTGCACGTGCAGGACGTCGAGCGGCGTCGTCGCCATCACTTCGCGCAGCGTGGACGAGAGCGCCAGGTCGTAGGGCGGGTAGCGGAACAGCGGGTAGGACGAGACGCTCACGCCGTGGAACGTCACGCCGTGACGCAGCGCCGACAGTCGCGCGGGCCGCGAATAGCTGAAGAGATGGACGTCGTGCCCGCGGTCCGCAAGTGCCAGGCCGAGTTCGGTGGCCATCACGCCGCTGCCGCCGTAGGTCGGATAGCAGACGATGCCGATGCGTCGCCGCTTCACGGTGCGTGCCCGGTCTGTCCGTGGCCGCGCCCGCGGACGGCCGCCACCGGATCGTCGATCGCGAGCGGGCCCTCGACGATGTAGGGCTCTCCGTAGGTGGCGCCGATCATCGCGCCGCAGGTGCGATTGCCGGCGGCGATGGCCTCGAGGAAGTCCGGCGCGGAAATCGTCGTTCGCGGCTCGGTCGACGACGGATCGTGCAACTGGCTCGCGTGGGCGCGCACGGCCTCGAGCTTGCGTTCGAACACGTGGCTGATGTCGACGATCAGGGTCGGCTGGATCGGCTCGCGGGACGGATAGAACAGCACCCGACCGGGGCGCCACGGGTCGCCGGACGGACCGACGCGCGCGCACCCCGCCAGAAAGCGCGCTTCCTTCACGAGTTGACCGGTGCGCGCATGGTCCGGGTGGTCGTCGCTGATCCAGGGAGCGACGACGAGCCGGGGGCGGTGGCGCCGGATCGCGTCGATCACGAGGTCGCGCGAGCTTCGATCCGATTCGATCGCACCGTCCGGAAGCCCGAGGCATTCGCGGAAGGCGAGTCCGAGGAGTTGGGCGCCGCGCGCCGCTTCCCCGGCGCGCCGATCGCTGGAGCCGCGCGTGCCCGATTCGCCGGCCGACATGTCGATGCCCCCCACCGTGCGTCCGCGCTCGCGCAGCGCGAGCACGAGACCGCCCGCGCAGATCTCGATGTCGTCGGGGTGCGGGCCGAAGACGAGGACATCAACCATCGCGGCTCTCCGGGTCGGTGGTGTGGAGCACGTGGCGTGGCGGATCCAGCGGGCGCGCCAGGTCGACGAGTCGCCGCCCCCATGATGCAGGCCCTCCGTGCTCGAGCGCATCCGGAAGCCACGCGAGGACGGTGTCTTGGGGGCGGCCGCGCGGGCTGAGCGTCGCGGTCAGTAGCGAGCGCGGGCGGGTGTGCCAGGCGCGCTGTTCGGCCAGCCTGCGCATCGCGGACTCCGTCGACCGCCTCCAGCGCTCCGCGCGCGCCGCGATGCGCGCAGGTCCGTCGTCGAACGTGCGGGCGAAGTCGCGCAGGGCTTCACGCACGGCGTGCTCGGCAGGACCCGACGTGGACCGGGACGCGCCGAGGTCGAGCCCTTCCAGCCCGCCAGGGAGGCTGCCGAGGAGCGCCGGAGACACGAAGCTCGCTTCGAGGCGCGGCACCAGGACGGGGGCGATCAGTCCGAACTCCTGGTGCAGCAAACGTGCCTCACCCAGATAGCGCAGTTCGCTCGGCCCGCAGACTTGAGCGACCACCGGCAGCGACGCGGCCTGGACGAGGGGCCTGAGCGCGGCGTGGGGCGAGAAGTCTTCCGGCGATCGATCGTGGCGGCGGGCGGCCTCCCGATCCTCCGCAGCCACTCGCCGGCGTCGCCCGCCCCGCGACTCCATCACGAGCGGTCGCGGATCGCCGGCATCGAAGGAAGGCTGGAGACGGGCGGTCCGGGCGAGGTGCTGACCGCGCTCCAGGCTCGCGCGCAGTTGGTCCGGGCGGGTCAGGGCGCGGCGGATAATCTCATCGCCCAGCGGGCGCAGCGCATGCGCCTCGACCACGCGAAGCCCAAGAGGACCGAACGCGGCAAGCAGAGCGGCGCCATGGACTCTGGAGAGCTCGCAGAGCGCTGAACTGTGAACGGATGTCGACTTTAAAACATCATTTAATTGATCACAACATGATTTCAAAGCACTTGTTAGAACCGAATCGTGATTCGTGGCGTACGTGCTGCGCCACGAAGCGTCGGAGCCGGGCAGGATGCGTGCCCTGAATCTCCGAATGCGGCCATCCAAATCATCGACAAGATCAATGTGATCCACCTCTGAAGAGTCGTGATCTTCTGTTGCGAGAAGGAACACCGGGACAACCGGACGAGACCAGGCGGACGAGAGATCGCGGGCGAGGGCGACCGCCGTGGCCGCCTTGTGGGCGATCAGGGCGGCGCCCGCTGCGAAGCAGGGCTGCTGTCCCGCGAGGACGACGAGTGCCCCCGAGGGAGCGGCTTCCCCGCGGAGAACGGCAAAGCCGCCGTTCCGTCCGGGATCGAGGGCCTGCGCGACGCGCTCGAAGCTTGCGAGCCCGGGCGCATGCCCCATCAGGGCCTGCAGCGACGGATCGCCCCCCCACCAAGCCTCCGTCCAGGACGCGTGCACCCTCGGCCTGGGCAGCCGACGCTCAGTGCTCAACGCGTGGCCTGGTGCGCAGCCTCGCGAAGCTGGTCGCGCAGCTTCTTCGCGGCGTCCCGAATGGGAGATTGCCAGTCGGCGCAGGCGGGATCGCCGAAGGCGTACAGAATCCCCCGCGACGAGTTCACGATCGCACCGAGGCCCGCCGAGTCGAAGGCGGCGGCGACATCGCGCGCCGTTGCGCCCTGGGCCCCGACTCCGGGGACGAGGAACCAGGCTTCAGGAAGCAGGCTTCGAAGCCGCGCCAGCTCGGCGGGCATGGTTGCGCCGACGACCGCGCCGACGCCGCAGTAGCCTCTCGAGGTCTCGAGCTGCGTCCCCCATTCGCGAACGAGCTGGGCGATGTGTTCATGAAGTGCGCGGCCATCGACGCGCAGGTCCTGCAACTCGCGGGCGGACGGATTTGACGTCCGGACGAGGATGAACAGGCCGGCGCCGGAACTGCGCGCCTCTCGCAGGAACGGAACGACGCTGTCCGACCCGAGGAGCGGATTGACCGTGACGGCGTCGGCGGCATGCGCGCCGCGCAGGTGGCCGGCGGCGTAGGCCTCGGCGGTCGAGCCGATGTCCCCGCGCTTGATGTCGCCGATGACGAGCAGGCCGGCGCGCTTCGCGGCGACGATGGCGGCCTCGTACGCCTCGATTCCCGGAGGCCCCCAACGCTCGTAATAGGCGCTCTGGGGTTTGACCGCGACCGCGTAGGGGCGGACGAGGTCGATGACGGCCGCGTCGAAGCGTCGAATGGCGTCTGCGGCGCGCGAGCGCTCATCCCCGCCCTCCGCGCGCTCGAGGATCGCCGCCGGGAACAGGGAGGGTTGCGGGTCGAGGCCGACGACAAGTGCCGAGTCCTTGCTCAGGACGGCATCCGCGAGGCGCTCGGCGAACGGCGAGGGCATCAAGACTCCAGGAATGCCGCCAGGATCTGCCCACCGCATGGCGTCAGGAACGACTCGGGATGGAACTGAACGCCGTAGTGGGGGCGCTCGGCGTGCCGAAGGGCCATGATATCGCCGTGCGGACTGCGAGCGGAGATGATCCACTCCCGGGGAAGCCCGACCTCCTCGACCAGCAATGAGTGGTACAGACCGGCATCGAAACGCGGAAGCGCTCGATCGAATGGAGGGCCGCCGTCGTGCGTGATCGAGACGGCCCGCCCGTGCGTTGGTCTGGGGGAGCGGACGATCCGAGCCCCGGACGCGAACGCGAGCGCTTGGTGGCCGAGGCACACTCCGAGCAATGGGGTGTCCGGCCAGATGTCGCTGGCGACCAGCGAAGCTCCGGAGCGTCCGGGATGTCCTGGCCCGGGCGAGAGCACGACATGCGTGTACTCGCGGCGCTTCGAGTCCCCGACATCGACACGATCGTTGCGAACCACGGCAAGCGAGGCCCCTGGGCGGCAGAGGGCGCCAATGGCCTGATATAAATTATATGTAAACGAATCGTAATTATCTATTATTAGTATATTCATATCAGACATCGCAGCGCGCGTCGACTTCAAAGGGCGGTCACGGCGTTGAGGCGGATAACGTCAATGTTAGTGGTAGATTCAATATTCTATAAGTGAAGTATCGCTAACAGAGGCGCTCAGGAGCTCTCGGACGATGCTGTCCGCTCGCGGCAGCTCCTGCGGGGGGAGCGAGATGCCGTCGGAATCGTTCCGCACGAGCCCGATCGAGCAGAGCCGCGGGAGGGCGTCGCCAAGTACTGCCTTCCATGAGGGGCCGAAGCGTCGTTCCAAGCGTGCCCGCGGGATCCCGTCCCGCGTGCGCAGCCCCGTGGCCAGCGTCTCGAGCAGACGCTGGACCGGGGTCACTCGTTCGCAGGCGGCTCTCGCGGAGCGCGAACCCTGGCAGGCGGCGCCGTAAGCCGCCAGCGTCCGCTGGTTGGTCCAGCGCCACGGATGGACGGAACTCGCCGCGCTGGGTCCGAGACCCACGTAGGAGTCGTTGCGCCAGTAGACCTGATTGTGTCGCGAGCGGTGCCCGGCGCGGCTGAAGTTCGAGACCTCGTAGCGCTGCAGTCCGCCGCGTTCGAGGAGTTCGGACCAGGTGGCATCGAACGCGTCGCGTCGCGTGCTCGGCGCGACGACGATGCGGCCTTGATGCTGCAGGCGATGGAGCGGGGTGTCTTCTTCGATCGTCAGCCCGTAGACCGACACATGCGGCGGGCAGAACGCGAGCAACTGATTCACATCGGCGATGACGTCGGATCGCCGCTGCCCGGCCCATCCCACGAGCAGGTCCGCCGACCACGTGTGGGGCCAATGAGCGGCGACGAGGTCAAGCGCGGCGAGCACGTCGTCGGTCGAGTCGTGGCGGCCGAGGCGCGCCAGGACGTCGTGTCGAAACGTCTGTGTCCCGACGGAAAGCCGCGTGATGCCGAGTGCGTTCCACGCGCGCAACGCGGCCAGCGAGATGTCGCCGGGGTTCACCTCGAGCGTGACCTCGGCGCGCGCGGGCATTGACGTCGCTTCGCAAACGACGCCGAGAAGGCGTTCAAGCACATCGGGGGCGAGGCGCGACGGAGTGCCACCGCCGACGTACACGGTCTCGAGCGCGTGTCCGAGGGGCGCCCGCCGCGCTTCGCGCGCGAGCGCATCGACGAAGTGCTCGTGCAGCGATGGGTCGTCGGGGAGAGTCGCGAACGCGCAGTACGTGCAGCGGTCCCGACAGAAGGGAACGTGCACGTAGACACTGGACGGTGGGCCGTCCGGACCACGATCGAGCAGCACGGCCGAGGCGCCCTCGGTTAGACGGGTTCGCCCTCGGTCAGGGCAGCCAGCAGGCGGGCAAGCGCCTCGTTCTGGATTTGACGCACGCGTTCGCGGGTCAGACCCAACTCCTGGCCGATCTCCTTGAGGGTCATCGGCTCATCGTAGCCGAGACCGAAGCGCATCCGCAGAATCCGGACCTGCCTCTCATCCAGAGAGTCGAGGAGCAGCAACATCCGCCGCTGCTCCTGTTGCTCAAGCATCGTCCTGCCCGGGTCGGGACTGTTCGGGTCGACGATGACCTCCGTGAGGTCGCCGTTCTCCTCGTCCTGCGCGAAGGACTGGGTATAGCGCGACGCGGTTCGCATGGCGGCCCGTACGGCGACGACGGCGTCGTCCTTCAGCTTCATGTGTCGGCCGACCTCCCCCGGCGAGGGCTCGCGGCCGAGCTCGAGCACGAGACGCTCCGTCGTCTGTTGCCAGCGCGACATGAGCTCGATCATGTAGGAAGGAATGCGCACGGTCTTCACCGTGTTCGTCAGCGCCCGGCGAATCGACTGCTTGATCCACCAGGTCGCGTAGGTCGAGAACCTGCAGTTCGCGTCGGGGTCGAACTTCTCGACGGCGCGCATGAGGCCGACGTTGCCTTCCTCGATGAGGTCGAGCAGCGCCATGCCGCGGTTCATGTAGCGCTTCGCGATGCTGACGACAAGCCGGAGGTTGGCGGCGGCAAGGTCGTTGCGCGACTGGCGACAGCCGAGCCGCACGCCGCGCGCGAGTTCCTTCTCCTGGTCAGCCGTCAGCAGCTTGACGCGGTTGATCTCCCGCAAGTAAATCTCGATCGACTGGTCGCCGGGAATCGGAGTCGCTCCGTGGAGAGGACACAGCGGGGCCCTCGTCGACTGCGTGCTGCGGCGGGCTTGAGGCGAAACCGGCCTCCGACCGACGAGAGTGCTATGCTGACGGAATCCGGGTCGGGCTCATGACGCAGCAGGCCAAGTCACGCGACATCATCGTGCGGGAGGATGAATTCGGCCGCCTGCTCGCGGAGGCCGGCCTGAGCTGCGGCGCTTGGGCGGCGACGCTGCTGCGTGACCGTCGGCTGCTGGCCGATGAAGACGTGGTCGCCGCGTTCGTGCATCGGGCGCATGAGCTCGAGGCGTTCCTCGACGACTTCGGTGCACGCGAGAATCGAACGTTCGTGATGCTCGGCGAACTCGCGGCATCCCTGCACGGGCTCGCGACCGTGAAGACCAATGCCCTGCACCTGACCGCGCGGCTGCCGCGCTACCATGTGCTCATCGACAGCGGCCCGCTGGCTGCCGCGCTCGAGCAGGCGCACGTGATTCTGGACGACAGCCTGACCGCCCTGCTCGAAGCCTTCGCCAACGAGAGCCGCCGTTGGCTGCGAGACGACCTCGAGATCGCGCTGCCGACGGGCGGACTGTCATCGCAGCGGCAACTCCTTCCGAGAAACCTCGACGAAGGCGAGACGGTCGACGAGCGCCAGCACATCGCGGAGATCGGTGCCCGGTTTCTGGCCATTCTTGCGACAAGCCGGAGCCTGGAACTCGGCCACAAGCGACCGATCAGGGAACTGCGGGACTTCGTGGCCGAGCACGCCACGGAGGCTCGCTGCCGCTGGTACGAGTCCTCCGTGCACAGCATTCAGTCCATGTACGACACCTACGTGCTGAACACCGCGGTGGAGCGCGACCACCCCTGGTTGAAGTCGATGCGCGGACACGCGTCGGTTGCATTGCACCTGCTCGAGATGGCGACGGGGCTGGTGCACTTCTACGAGCGGCACGAGAACGACATCCGACATGAGCGGGCACGCCAAGCCATCGCGAAACTCGTGGCAAAGGACGAAGTCCTCGACGTCGCTGTTAATATAAGCCTAAGGCAGGCATATATTTACGTTGAGTCTGCGGCGGCAACGGCCAGTCAGATCTTGCGCACGTTCGTGAGGCATGGCGTCGCCAACCTGCGGCTTCTGCCGGGCATCACGCTGCACGCTCGGCCGCTCGCGCTCGTCGCCCAGGTTGCGAGGCATTACGGCACGCCGCTCGAGATCGACTTCGACGGCGACTCATGTGCCGCGGGGTCGCTCATGAGCCTGATCCTGCTCGGGGGCAAGCACCCCCGGCCCGTCGAGATCACGGCGCGAGGCGATGCCAGGGCGCTCCGAGACCTTGAAATTCTCTTCGCGGCGGGCCTTGGCGAGGGCGGCCGGGCATTGCCCCCGGAGCTCGACTACCTGCGCGCCAGGAATTAACCGGCGGCCCCATTAGGGGTGGCGAGATGGTCGTCGGAGGTGTTTCACGTGAAACGCCTTGGTTGCCGCACCGACCGCGATTAGCCTTCCCACCCAAGCACTGAGCGTAAATCAACGGCGGCTGCGGAGGGTCAGATCATGGGCGTGGATCGCAGGCTTGGGCGCGGGCTGGACAGCCTGATCTCCAGGACGACGGTAGAGGTAGGCGCCGGATCTCCTGCTGGGAGGCTCGTGGAGATCCCGGTGGCGATGGTCGACCCGAACCCGGATCAGCCTCGCAAGTCGATGAATGAAGCCACTTTGGATGGATTGGCTGCCTCGATTAAGGCGCATGGGGTGCTGCAGCCGATCGTGGTCCAAGCCAGAGGGGCGCGTTATGAGCTCGTCGCCGGTGAGCGCCGACTTCGGGCTTCGAAGCGAGCGGGCCTCGAGACCGTTCCCGCGATCATCCTGGAGGTCGGGCCGGACAAGTCACTTGAGCTGGCGCTGCTCGAGAACATCCAGCGGGAGGACCTGGGAGCACTGGAAGAGGCATCGGCCTACGACGCCCTCATCGAACGACTCGGCCTGACGCATCAGGCGCTTGCCGACCGCATCGGCAAGAGCAGGGCCTTCGTCACGAACAGTCTCAGGCTGCTGGAGCTGCCAGATGCCGTCAAGCGCCTGGTGCAGAGCGGAGCGCTTGCAGCCGGGCAGGCTCGTGCGCTGCTTGGCGCTCCGACTCCCGCCGATGTTGCCAGCCTCGCCATTGAGGCGGCGCGCAACCATTGGTCAACGCGCGAAGTTGAGAGCAGGGTGCGAGCCCTTTCGAAAGCCCGTGGGGGGCGCAAGGCGCGCCGCGTACACACCGAGATGAAGTCGCGATCAAGCGAAGAACTACGAACGTTATTCGGAACTAAGGTGACAGTAAGGGAGAACGATGGGCGCGGCGAGGTTGCGCTGGCGTTCTATTCGGCGCAGGATCGCGACAGACTGCTCCACTTGCTGCTCATCGGCGGCCGCAGTGCGGAGCGCCAGGGCGGCTAGCAGATGACACGGGCTTCGCGTACCGCGAGCCGGCACGCGAGCCTTTTTTTGGGGGGGGCTTGGCCGCGGTTGCCCCCGGACGAAGCCAGTCAGGCCCCGGCGGTCGCGGGGGGGAAGCTGTCGACCGCCTGCAGGAGCTTTCGCATCCAGGGCGTTGTCGCATGCGACGGATTGCGAGCGACGGACTGCTCGGCGAGCTGGCGAGCGCGTTCGAGCGACCCGGCATCGCCCTTGTCGAACAACATCACGGCGAGTTGGTAATCCAACCACGGCATGGCTTCGGTCGACTCCGCTTTCACGCGGGCGGCTTCAAGGGACTCGACGGTCGCCCCGGAACTCGTGGCCGCGAAGAGCTCGTCCCAGCCCGCGCCCGTAGAGGCGGCCAACTGATAGCGAACGACCACCACGATCACCGCGGCGACCGAGACAGCGAGAAGAAGTCGAATGCCCTTGCTCATGCTTTATTGGTCTTTTGAATGATGTATAGAATGATGTTAATGAAACGTTGATTCCATAATACATGCATCGCGATCGACGCGTCCGAGGACTGCAATCAAGTCACCGCTCGTCGATCGACATCCGAAGCGCGTTTCGCTGCACGCGCTGCGCCTGCCGGCAAGGATGCGGCATGGAGGGCGCGTTCCCGGAAGCCAGCCGAGATCCACGGCCAACATCGGGGCACGCCGGACGCACGCATCGGAGACCGCAACACGCCGGCTCATTGTGATGCGCCTGAGTGCGCGGCACAAGCGAGGTCGTTCGGGACGATGTCCTTTCCATGACGGGGGCGTCGGACACCTTGTCGCGGTCGAGGGGCGTGAGCCAAGATCCGTTCCTGCACCTACGGCGGCCGCTCGGCCCTCCCCTGCTCGACCTGTCGTTCCCGAGCCCTCCGAGACCCGCGCCGCTTCCCCCAGGAGTCGTCCCATGCTGATCGCCCTCGTTGCCGCCGCCGCCCTCGGCGTCGCGCCTGCCCCCAAGATCGATGACCCCGCAGCGCTGCTGCCGGCGGACACGCTGATCTACTTCGGCACGCACAGCGTGCAGGCGAGCGCCGCGGCGAATTCGAAGTCCGCGATGCACCTGATCCTCGGCGAGCCCGAAGTGAAGGCCTTCATGCAGAAGCCCGTCGCGGGCGCCGACCGCATGCTCAGGGCGCTTCTCGATGACGCCGGCGCCGACCCGGCCCAAGCGGAGCGCCTTTCGGTCTCGAAGCTCATGGCCGGCGAGAGCGTCGCTCCGATCGGCAAGCTGTTCGTCGCGCTGACGCATGTCGGACTGCCGGTGCCGGGCGACGGACAGCTCGGCGCGCCCGACGTGGGGCTCATCGTCGGAGTGGAACTGCTCGACGCCAACGACCTCGGGCTCGTCCGCCAGCTGTGGGACAAGATCCCGCTGCTGGAGGAGACCGGAACGCACGCCGGACAGGCGTACTTCCAGAAGACGAGCCCGGAGGGGATGGTGATCGGCCTCTCCTTCGTCGGCAACCTCGCCATCGTCAGCATGTCGATGAAGTCGCTGCGCGCCGCGCTCGATCGCGCGGCCGGACAGGGCGCGTCGCTCGCCGAAGCCGCGGACTACGCCAAGCTCGTCACGACGGCCGGCGGCATCGAAGCCGGAGGGTCGAGCTGGATCGTGCGCGCCGCGGACGTCTCGAAGCTCATCCGCGGCGTGATGAGCATGGCGCTCGCGATGGAGGCGGCCGACGAGCCGGAGCTTTCCGGCAAGCTGCTGGCGGTGTACGACAGCATCGGGCTGGATGCGCTCACCTGGCTGGGAGGCGTGTCGCACCGCGACCTCGCCGGCCGCGTGCATTCGACCAGCGCCGTCCATGTCGATCCGTCGATCAAGGGTCTGATCGGAGACTGCCTCGGCGCCGGCATGACGCTCGACGCGGCGCGTCTCGACTCGGTGCCGGCCAACTGCCTGTCGATGACGGCGGGCTCGATCGACGTCCTTCCGCCGATCTACGACTTCGCCATGAAGGCGGTCGAGACCTTCGCTGCCGAGGAGTTCGGCGAGATCCAGGCGACGATCAAGGGCGTGATGGGCGAGTACGACCTGAGGAACGACCTGCTCGCCAACGTGCACGGCGCCTTCCTGAGCTACTCGATGCCCGGCGAAGGCTTCCCGGGCACGCCGACGTCGGTCATGCGCATGGAAGTGCGCGACGGCGAGCGGTTCCTCGGCGCGATCTCGCAGCTCGCGAGCGGCCTGAGCGCGATGTTCTTCGCCGGGCAGCCCGTCACGCTCAAGACGAGCGAGCACGAGACCTGGGCCTTCAACGAGCTCGACATCTCGCGCACGCCGCTCGCCATGTCGATGATGCAGCCCGCCTTCGTCATCGACGGCCAGGAACTCGTGATGAGCCTCGAGTCGGGCAAGGCGCTCAAGACGGCGCTCAACGGGCTCGGCGGCGCCACGCCGCTGTCGAAGAACGCCGACCTGGCCGCCTTCGTGGCTTCCGCGAAGCGTCGCGGCGAGCTGTCCGCGCTGACCTATTCCGACAACGCACGCACCTTCGGCGCGCTCTACGGGCAGGTCGCGGGAATGGCCGGCATGATGGCGGGCGGATTGGGCGACCTGCCCGTCGATCTCGCGCTCATGCCGAGCGAGCAGTCGATCACCAAGCATCTCACGTCGAGCTACTCGGCGGCCTTCACGATGGACGGCGGCCGCACGTACGTCGGCGTCAGCGAATCCCAGTTCCAGGTCAGCGACTTCATGCCGCTGGCGGTGCTGGGAGGAATGCTCGTCGCTTCGGTCGCGACGGGCGAGTCGATCGAGGCGCCTCCGGTCGAACTCGACCCGGCCGAACGGGTGCAGCGCGACCTGGCCGAGATCAAGGCCGGGATGACGGTGTTCAAGCTGGCGGAGAACCGCTACCCCGACTCGATCGCGGACCTGATCAAGCCGTTGGCGGACTTCCCCGAGGGTTGCCTGAACCGCGACAGCGTGCCGGTGGACCCGTGGGGCAACGCCTACTCCTTCAGGCTGAACGAGAAGGGCAAGCCGGTCGTGTGGAGCTTCGGCCCGAACGGCGTCGATGACTCCGGCAGCGGCGACGACATCGTCAAGGGCTGAGCGCCCCGAGGGCGCCCGCGCGCGTAGAATGCGCCGTTCGATGACGGCGAAGGAAAGCGGACGCGGGTTGGGCGAGGAGCTCCGGATCGAATTCGTCTCGCGCCTCGGCGCGGTCGCGAACTCGGCCCTGTGCGCATTGACGCGCATGCGCCTCGTCGACCCGCCCTACGCGCTGCGGCGACGGTCGGGTGCGGGCGCTGGCCGCTGCGTCTACGCGGTCTGGCACGAGAACCTCTGGCACGGCATGCACGCGCTCAAGCATCAGGGCGTGCACGCGATGGTCTCTTCGCACCGCGACGGCGAGATCATCGCCCGCATCCTGCGCCGCGCGGGCTTCGGCCTGCTGCGCGGCAGCAGCACGCGCGGCGGCGCCAAGGCCCTGCGCGACCTCGCGCGCGTGGCGCGCGAAACCGACGACGACATCGTCGTCACCATCGACGGACCCAAGGGCCCGCCGCGCGTCGTCAAGGAGGGCGTGCTCTTCGCCGCGAGCCGCACCGGACTGCCCATCGTCCCGATGGGGCTGGCGGTCGATCGCGCCTGGCGCGCGCGCTCCTGGGACCGCATCGTGATCGGCAAACCCGGCGCGCTCGTCTCGGTCGCGTTCGGCGAAGAACTGCACGTCCCGCGCGATGCTCGACGCGAGCGGCTCCTGCCGGAGTGGGGGCCGCTCCTGGCGGCGGCCATGGAGCGCGTCGAGCGACGCGCCGGCCGCGGCGAGCCGCTCGCCTGAAGGCCCGCGGCGCCGCGGGGCGCGCCGCTCGCCCCGGGCGGCGACGGCGCGGCGGGCCCGCGCCGTTCTGCTAGCATTTCCGCGCGGGTCGCCCCGGCCCGCGCCCCCGGGAGGCACACGATGACCGCGAGGTCCGCCGGCACGCTCTCGCTCACCGGACGCGATCTCGTCTCGATGCGCGACTTCTCGCGCGAAGAGCTGCTCGCCTTTCTCGACGAGGCGGCCGAGTTCGAGGGATACGAGCGCCCGATCCTGCAGGGGAAGGTGCTGGGCTCGCTGTTCTTCGAGCCGTCGACGCGGACGAACCTGTCCTTCTCGAGCGCGATGCAGCGGCTCGGCGGATCGGTCGTCGGCTTCGCCGACTCCAAAGTCTCGAGCACGGCCAAGGGCGAGTCGCTCATCGACACGATCCGCGTCGTCGAGAACTACTGCGACATCATCCTGATCCGGCATCCCCTCGAGGGAGCCGCGCGTCTCGCAGGCGAGAGCACGGTCAAGCCGGTGATCAACGCCGGCGACGGCACGAACCAGCATCCCACGCAGACGCTGCTCGACCTGTACACGATCCGGCAGCGGCGCGGCCGCCTCGACAACCTCAAGATCGCGTTCGTCGGCGACCTCAAGTACAGCCGGACGGTGCACAGCCTGATCGAGACGCTCACGCACTTCGACAACGAGCTGTACCTCATCTCGCCGCAGTCGCTGCGCATCCCGCCCGACTTCATCGAGGAACTCGAGACGCGCGGAACCGTCTACTACGAGAACGAGGACTTCTTCGCCATCGCTCAGGACGTCGACGTGCTCTACTCCACCCGCATCCAGCAGGAGCGCTTCCCGGACCCGGTCGAGTACGAGAAGGTGAAGAACGCCTATCGCATCGACCGCGCCTCGATCGAGAAGCTGGGCGGCAACATCACCCTCATGCACCCGCTGCCGCGCCTGCAGGAGATCAACCGCGACCTCGACGACTACTCCGGGTCGGCCTACTTCGAGCAGGCCCGCAACGGCGTGACGGTGCGCAAGGCCGTGCTCAGCATGCTGCTGGGGGTGGCCCGTGTCTGAGAAGGGCGTCGTCGAGCCGACGATCAAGGTCGCCGCGCTGCGCGAGGGGACCGTGATCGATCATCTCGTCGCGGGCTCGGCGCTCAAGGTGCTGTCGATCCTCGGCATCAGCTTCGACGGCGCGGTGATGATCGGCATGAACCTCGACAGCCGCAAGGCGGGCCGCAAGGACATCATCAAGATCGAGCGGCGCGAGGTGACGCCCGACGAGGTCGCGCGCATCGGCGTGATCTCGCCGCGCGCGTCCTTCTCGATCATCCGCGACTTCCAGGTGGTGAAGAAGTTCACGCCCGCGCTGCCCGCGGTCATCGAGCGCATGATCCGCTGCCCGAACCCGTCGTGCATCAGCACCGCGGAGTGGGTCGCGACGAAGTTCGAGGTGCTGCGGGCCGACCCGCTGCGCGTGCGCTGCCTGTACTGCGAGCGCTCGCTGAAGAAGGAGGAGATCGAGCTGCTGTGATCAGCCGCCCGCGGCGGGGGCGCGCTCGCCGGTCGGCGCCGGCTGTCCGTTGACGACGAGGTTGACCACCGCGAGCACCTGTTCGTGCTTGCCCATGCCCGGCAGCTCCATCACGTTCGTGATGCGCGTCGGGATCGTGATCTCGCCGAACGTGGCGTAGAGCATCTGCGTCTGGCTCGTCTGGCGCATCATGCCGCCGGCGATGTCCGTGAGGGTTTCCTGCCGGTCCATGAGCAGCGCCTCGTTCGTCTCGCTGGCCTTGCGCCACACGTAGCTGCTCGTGACCTTCACGGGCAGGGCGCCCATGGGCGTCTGCTGCTCCATCTCGATCACGCTGCGCCGCAGCGTGTTGTCCTCGTCGAAGTGGTACGACTGCGCCTTGACGCCGCCGGCCGCGGCCGCCGCGTCGGCGACGTTCACGACGACCAGGCCGTCCTGGGGCGCGGCCATCGTCGCCACGCCCGTCTCGAGCAGCGAGCTGAGCGGGCGGTTGAGCATGCTCACGAGCACCTGCTTGCCGTTTTCGATCGCGCCCGCGCGCACGGCCTCGGGCGGCACCTGGGGCGGGAGTTCGAGGGCGTCGTTGGCGGTGATCGTCGCCGTCACGGGCGTGCCGGCGGCCCAGCTCACGTGCACCGTCCCGACCTTGCCGATGGTCGGCAGGTCGACGTCGACGTCGAAGGCCAGGCTGGCGAGGCCGGCCTTCTGCGGGTCGTAGAGCAGCGACTCGGCCTCCATCAGGTAGCCGCGCACCATCTCCGAGGTCTGCGGCGCGGCCTCCGGAGCGCCGGGCGCGGGCGTCGTCGTCTCGGGTGCGTCCTGGAACGCGCCCATGGCGAGAAGGAGGGCGATCAGCATGGTCGGCATGGCAGGGTCTCCGCGAAGGCGCGGCATCGTAACCGAAGGGGCGTCGGCGAACGATTCGGCGCACGGCGCCCCCGGTGCGTGGCGGCCGTGCAGCCGCGCGGCTAGAATCGCTGGCTCCCACCGAGGCGGCGAGCGAACGAGATGTGCGGATTCATCGGCATCGTCGGCCCTCCCGGAGCGGAGGTCTTCCCGCAGCTGATCTCGGGGCTGCTGGCCATCCAGCACCGCGGCCAGGACGCCGCCGGCGCGCTCACCTGGGACGGCCGGTTCCACCTGCACAAGGGGCGGGGGCTGGTGCGGGACGCCTTCGGCGAGGCCGAGGCGCAGCGCCTGCGCGGCTGGGCCGGCATCGGCCACGTGCGCTACCCGACCGTGGGCGCGGGCAGCGTCGAGGACGCGCAGCCCTTCGTGATCGCCTATCCGTTCGGCATCGGCATGGTGCACAACGGCAACGTCACGAACTTCGACGAGATCAAGCAGCAGCTCTCCGCCGACTCGCACTGGCACATCAACAGCACCTGCGATCTCGAAGGGCTGCTCAACGTCCTGGGCGACGAACTCGCGCAGCAGGAGATCGACACGCTCGCGCCCGAGCACGTGTTCGCGGCGGTCGAGGGCGTCTTCCGGCGCGTCAAGGGCGCCTACTCCGTCGTCGGCCTGATCGCGGGCGGCGGCATGTACGCCTTCCGTGACCCCTACGGCATCAAGCCGATCATCGTCGGCGAGCGCACCGACGAGCGCGGCCGCCGCAGCTGGGCCATCGCTTCCGAGAGCGTGCTCATGGACCTGCTCGACTTCCACAGCACCTTCGATCTCGCGGCGGGCGAGGCGCTGTACATCGACCCCGAGGGACGGCTGCATCGCCGCAAGCTCGCCGACAAGCCGCACTCGCCGTGCCTGTTCGAGTGGGTCTACTTCGCGCGGCCCGATTCCTTCCTCGACCGCGTCAGCGTCTACAAGACCCGGTTGCGGCTCGGCGAGTCGATGGCCGACGCTTGGCGCGCGACGGGCTGGAGCGCCGACGTGATCATCCCCGTCCCGGAATCCGCGACGACCTCGGCCATGGCGATGGCGCGCGCCCTCGACATGAAGTACCGCGAGGGTCTCGTCAAGAACCGCTACATCGGCCGCACGTTCATCATGGCGAGCAATCGCGTGCGGCAGTCCTCGATCCGCCAGAAGCTCAACACGATCCAGCTCGAATTCGAGGGCAAGGACGTGCTGCTGGTGGACGACTCGATCGTGCGCGGCAACACGTCGCGGCAGATCGTCGACCTCGCGCGCCGCGCCGGGGCGCGCAAGGTCTACTTCGCCAGCGTGTCGCCGCCACTGCGCCACCCGTGCATCTACGGCATCGACATGTCGACGAAGAACGAGTTCGTCGCCAAGGAACGCACGCCCGCGCAGGTCGCCGAGGCGATCGGCGCCGACGGCGTGGTCTACCAGTCGCTCGAGAACCTCGAGGCCGCCGTGATGGACGGCAATCCGTCGATCCGGCAGGCGTGCAGCGCCTGCTTCTCGGGGGTCTACCCCACCGGCGACGTCACCGAAGAGCAACTCGCGCGCATCGAAGCCGAGCGTCTCGTCCAGCAATGAAGCGCCTCCGTTCCCGCCGAGGACGGCGCGCCCCCCGGATCCCGGCCCTGTCCCGCAGCCGGCGCCCCGCGCGCCGCGCCCCTGGAGACCAGAGATGAAGAGCACGATGCTGTCGCTGCTGAAGTTCGGCTGCGACAACCCGCAGTGCCTGTTCGAGTGCTGGATCAACCGGAACAACAACATGCTGATCCACTACAACGCCGACATGTCGGCGCTGCTCGACTGGCTCTGCCCCGAGTGCAAGACCGGGCACCTGCGCTACGCCCCGGCCAACGCGCGCTTCGAGTTCGAGCTGCGCAAGAACCCCAAGGCCGAGTCGGGCGGCGGCGAGGGGCCGGCCTCCGAGGGCGGCTGAGCTATTCCGCGCCGGCCGAGCGCGCGTCGATGCGCTCGGTGCCGGGGGCCGGCCGGACGGCCGGCTCGAACCGGAACGAGATGCTGACCTCGCCGAGGTCGAAGGTGTCGAGCAGCCCGGTGGGCGTCTCGGCGCGGCGGTGCACGTCGGGCTTGAGCGAATAGTTGATGTGCCGGCCGTCGCGGCGGCTGCGGATGACGCCGGCGCTGCGCAGGATCGCGAGGTGATGGCTCACCTTGGGCTGGTCGAGCCCGAGCCGGTCGACGAGGTCCGAGACGCAATACTCGCCGGTCACGAGGATCGCGAGGATCGCCAACCGGTTCGGGTCGCAGAGGGCCTTGAGGCCCCGCGCCATCCGGATCGAGTCGAGCTGCTGCATACGGCCCTCTATGCGCCTGCCCATGCTGCCCGCATCCCTCCCGAGGGACACGCCGGGCTCCATTATGGACTACCGTCGGCGGATCCCCGCACGATTCTGTCGACCCGGCGGGCGGATGACCGGAGCCTTCAAGGCGCGCACGGCGCCCGGTCGACAGGGACCGCTCGGCGCAAGCGGGGCGGCCTGTGCTCCGACGCGCTATGATCGCCCGCTTTTCCACGGACCCGTCGCCCCGGAAGCCTCGCGTGACCCCCCCGACCAGCGAGCGTCCGGCCGGCCCCGTCGTGATCGTGGGCGCGGGCATGGCCGGCCTCGGCGCCGCCCTCACGCTGCAGCGCGCGGGGCGCGACGTCGTCGTGCTCGAACGTCTCGACGTCGTGGGCGGCCTGGCGCGCTCGGTCGAGGTGCGCGGCCACGTCTTCGATGTCGGGCCCCACTACTTCTTCCTCGACGTCTCCGAGGAGGTCAATGCGCTGGTGAAGTCGTGCGTGCGCCCGGAGGAATGGCGCCCGATCGACTTCAAGATCAACGCGCTCATCGGACGCGCCGACGTCCCCTGGCCGCCGACGGCGAGCGCGGCCTTCAAGCTGCCGCCGTCGGGCATCTACCGCTTCCTGCGCAACGCCATCAAGAGCGAAGTGCCTCCGCACAAGCTGGCCCGCGACTTCCTGCAGCGCTGCTACGGCGACAAGATGTACCGCATCTTCCTCGGGCCCTATCTCAAGAAGAAGGTGCCGCCTTCGAACGGGGCCGAGGCCCTGCACCGCGACTGGTGGAACCAGACGGCGCGCACGATCCACAACCTGCCCGACGCCAAGCGCGACAAGATCCTCCAGACCGAGCCGCAGCTCGTGGAGCGCTATCTCGCGCGCTACCCGCAGCCCAAGCCGGCGCCCGGCGCCGCGGCGCCGGCCAAGCCGCCCGCGCCCACCGGCATCAAGCGCGTCTGGCGCATCGCGCAGGGCCTGACGCGCACGGCCTTCGCGGCCAACTACAAGAAGGTGCTCTACCCGCCCGGCGGCGTGGGCCAGATCACCGAGCGCATGGCGGAGGACTACCGCGCCAAGGGCGGGCCGCTGCACCTGCGCGCGAGCAACGTCGCGCTGCAGCACGACGGCCGGCGCGTCACGCGCGTGAGCTGGGACGGCGGCGTCGTCGAGGACCCGGCGCACGTCATCTGGACGGGTTCGATCCACCGGCTGTGCTCGCTGCTCGGCGTGCCGCGCGAGGAGCTGCCCTTCATGACCATCCTGCTGGGCATGCTGCTCGTCGACAAGCCGCTCAAGGCCGGCGAAGACCTCTACACCTACGTCGCCGACCCGCAGATCGTGTTCAACCGCATCTACTATCCCAACCGCTCGGTCGGCGGCCTGTGCCCCCCGGGCAAGGACAGCGTCTGCGTCGAGATCACGCCCTACGACGAGCGCGACGTGGCCGACCCCACGCGCCTCACCGACGCGATCAAGGAGGGTCTCGCGAAGCTCGGCGTGTGCCGGCCGCAGGACATCTCGCACGTGCACTACATGTTCGTGCCCGACAGCTATCCGGTGTACCCGATGGACTACCGCGAGAAGCTCGACCGCATCTGGGCGCAGCTCGGGCGCTTCGAGAACGTGCACAGCATCGGGCGCTCGGGACAGTTCTGGTACAACAACATGGCGCGCTCGATGCGGGCGGGCATCGAGACGGCGCAGGACGTCCTGGGCACCTTCAAGGCCTGAGCGGCGACGTGGCCGACAACATCCTGATGGTCTCGGCCGACCGGTGGGTCGTGGCCGGCGACAAGGGGCCCTTCCACTACATGCTCGAGGCCTTCGCGCCTCACTGGGGCCGCGTCGACGTCATCGGCCTGCGCCCCGAGCGGCGCGTGCACGCGACGGTCTTCGGCAACGTGCACCTGCACCACCCGACGGGCGGCAAGCTGGCGCAGGCGGGATTCATCGCGAAGACCGGTGCGCGCCTCGCCCGCGAGCGCGACTACGCCGTGATGACCAGCCACGACTACAACCCCTTCTACAACGGATGGGGCGCGTGGCGCGTCGCGCGCGCGACGGGCATTCCGTGGGTCTCGGAGATCCACCACGTGCCCGGTCACCCCCGCGCCGCCACGATGCGCGAACGCGTCGATCGTCTCGCCACGCGGCGCTGGGTGCGCTGGGCCGCCTCGCGCGCGGCCGGCTTCCGCGTCGTGAACGGCGTCGAGCTGCCGACGCTGCTGCAGGGCTGGGGCGTGCCGGCCGGCAGGATCCACGTGTTGCCCTCGCTGTATCTCGACCTGGAGACCTTCACGCCGGAAGGCCCGCGGGCCGAGCCGGTCGACCTGCTCATGGTCGGGCGGCTCGTGCCGAGCAAGGGCGTGTTGCAGGTGCTCGACGCCCTGGCGCGTCTCGCGCGGCGCGGGTTGCGCGGCACGACCCTGCATCTCGTCGGACGCGGCCCGCAGGCCGCGCGCATCCGCGCGCACGCCGAGCGCCTCGGTCTGCGCTCGCAGCTGCGCACGACCGAATGGATCGCGGATGCGGCGGGCCTCGCCGCGGCGTATCGCTCGGCGCGCTACCTGGTCATGGCCTCGACCAGCGAAGGTGGACCGCGCGTCGCCGCCGAGGCCATGGCCTGCGGCACGCCGGTCATCGGCACCGCGGTCGGCCTGATGCCCGAGCTGGTCCGCGACCGGCACAACGGGCTGCTCTACGACGGGCGCGTCGAGGGCCTGACGCTGACGCTGCAGCGCGCGCTCACCGATCCGAGCACCGAGACCGCCCTGCGCGCGGCGCTGCCGGGCGACCTGTCGGCCTACGGACGCGAGCGGGTCATCGCGCGGCTCGCCGAGGGGCTCAGGAGCCTGGGCGCGGCGCATCGCCGCCCCTGAGCGCGGGGCCGCCGGGCAGGCACACGAAGGGCTTCCCGTCGAGCCGCAGGCAGACGGTGTCGTTCTCGACGGCGAGGCGCAGCTCCTCGACCCCGTCGAAGACCTCCGAGACGGCGGCGTCGCTGAGCAGCGAGATGACCATGCGCTCGACGTTGCGTTCGACGTGCCGCGCCCCGAGGCGCGCGTCGTAGCCGCGCGTCGCCACCAGCTTCACGACCTCGTCGTCGAAGACCAGGCGCTTGCCGCGCGACGTCCAGCGCTCGGTTTCCGCGGCGAGGATGCGCGCCGCGATGTCGAGCATGTCCGACTCGTCGAGCACGCGGAAGGGCACGATCTCGTCGATGCGGTTCACGAACTCGGGCGGCAGCACGCGCAGCAGGTGCTCCTGGACGGCGTCGCGCAGCGGCCCGCCGGCCGCCTCGGAGCGCCCGAAGCCGATCGGCCGGTCGCCCGTCATGGCGTACAGCTCGCGCCCGATGTTGCTCGTCATGATGATGACGGTCTCGGAGAAGTCGACCACGCGGCCCTTGCTGTCCGTGAGCCGCCCGTCGTCGAAGACCTGCAGGAACAGGTTGAGCACCTGGGGGTGGGCCTTCTCGATCTCGTCGAGCAGCACGACCCCGTGTCCCAGCCGCGCGATCGGGCCCGTGAGCGCGCCCTCCTCGCCGTATCCGACGTAGCCGGGCGGGGCGCCGACGATGCGCGCGATCGAGTGCGCCTCGAGGTACTCGCTCATGTCGATGCGCACGAGGTGGCTCTCGTCGTCGTACAGCGCGCGCGCCAGCGAGCGCGCCATCTCCGTCTTGCCCACGCCCGAGGGCCCGAGGAACAGGAACACGCCGTCGGGGCGCTCGGGGCGACGGTCGAGCCGCAGCTTGGCGAGACGCACGCGCCGGGCGACGGCGTCGGCGGCGAAGGCCTGCCCGAGCACGCGGGCCGACAACGCGTCGGCCAGGCCGGCGAGCCGTTCGCGGCTGAACACGCGGGCCTCGCTCGGCAACTCGTCGTCGGCCGCGCGCGCGACGTGGCCGGCCGTGACGAGCCCCTGACCGGCGGCGCGGGCCATCGCGCAGGCCTCGTCCACGAGCCGGATCGTCGAGCCCGGCGGCAGGTAGTCGGCGGCGCCCTCCGCGAGCGAGCGCGCGACGGCGGCCTCGAGCGCGGCGTCCTCGATCTTGAGCTTGAAGTGCCGCTCCAGGCGCGGGCGCAGGTCGTGCAGGATCTCGGACAGATCGTCGGCGCCCAGCGGCGGCAGCCGCCGCGTCGTGAGCTCGCCCCCGAAGAAGGCGTCGGCGGCCAGGGTGCGCTCGTAATCCCTGCCGTCCACGGCGAGGATCGCGCGCAACTTGCCGCCCTTGAGCCGCAGCTTGAGCGTGTCGAGCACGTCGGAGACGAGCGGATAGCCCTGGCGGGCGATGAGCTGCTGCAGGTCGTCGACGACGAGCACTCCGGTCGGATCCTGCTCGATCTGCTGCAGGAGCTGGTGGGTGAGGTCGTGGATGTCCTGGCCGCGATGGCTCTGTCCGATGAGGTCGAGCAGGCGCAGCTGGTGGAAGCGGTAGCCCGAGAGCCCGGCGAGTTCGGCGTTGCAGGCCGCGCGCGCCAGGCCCCGCACGAAGGCCGACTTGCCCGCGCCCGGCTCGCCGACGATCAGCACGCAGGGCTGGTGGAAGCGCAGCAGGATGCGCGCGACCTGGTCCATGAAGGCCGCACGGCCCACGAGCGGGGCGTCCTCGGCCGCGTCCTGGCACAGGTCGGTCGTGAGCGGGATGACCTGCGGTCGGCGCGACGGACGGGCCTGCGCCTGCGGCCGGGAGCCGGCGCGGCGCGGTGCGGCGGCCGACGAGGCCGCGGCCTCGGCCGCGCTCAGCGAGCCGGCCAGCGACGGGTCGAGGGCCGCCTCGCGGTCGAGCGTCAGCGTTCCGGGCGGCACGATCTCCGGCTCGCTGCCGCGCGCCGCGCCCAGCGCCCGGCGGATGCGCGGCTCGTCGCCGCGCATGAATTCGACGAGCAGCTCCGTGGCGTTCTCGCCGGCCTCGATGCGCCTGAGGGCCGCGACGAGATCCTGCCGCACGAACACCTCGCGCCGCTTGCCGTCGGCGCGCCCGCGGCGCAACTGCTCGCGCGCGTCGTGCAGCAGGTCGAGCAGCGCCTCCCGGAAGGCCGCCAGGTTCGGCGCCGCGCGCGCCATCTCCTCGACGCCGTTCTCCGCGCCGACGATGAGCAGGTGCTCGGGCACGAGCACGTTGTGCCCGAGGCGGCGGGCGACGTCCTCGATGGCCTCGAGCAGGCCGCGCAGCGGCGCGGGCCAGCCGTCGGTCGACAGCTCCTGCAGCGGGATCGACTTCTCAGCCATGGTCCTTCCAGCGGTGGCCGCCGAACTCGGCGATGAGCACCTCGTCGAGATGATCGGCATGGTGGGCCACCGACGCCAGCACGGCGCGGAACTGCTCCCAGTCGACGGACTCGCCGAGCAGGTTGTGTTCGATCCAGACGCCGCCGTCCATCACGTAGAACTTGCCGAAGATCGTCGTGTTGTTGAGTTCGGAGAGGCGGCGGTCGAGTTCGGGGCCGGTCGTCACGCCCAGCACGACGGGGGCGATGAAGCGCAGCAGCGTGCGCTCGCGCGTCCAGGCGATCGGGTGCACGATGATGCGCGTCGACTGGTAGGGCACCTCGAAGCGGTCGTCGACGCGCTGGAACTCGCGCACCGCACGGCGCAGCAGCGCCTCGGTCCTCTGCACCAGCGCGGCGAGTCGATCGGCGTCGTCCACGCGCGCATCCTACGAGTTGAAGAAGGCCTCGAGCTCGTCGAGCGACTCCTGCCAGGCGCGGGCGGCGGCGTTCCAGTCGACCGTCGCGAGCTTGAGCCGCGAGAGGTCGAGCACGTGCGCGGGGCGCGGCACCCCGTCGCGCACCGGGATCTGCGCGGAGGGCCCCGCGGCGAGGGCCGCCTCGACCTCGCGCGAGAGCAGGAAGTCGATCAGCCGCCGGCCGGCCTCGGCGCGCGGGGCGCCGGCGACGAGCGCGACCGTGTTCGGGATCACGAGCAGCCCGGGATCGTCGGGCCCCTGGTCGGGGACGACGAGCGCGACCGGAAAGCCCTCGTCGAGCGCGGCCTGGCAGTCGTCGGTGTCGGTGAATCCGAAGTCGAGTTCGCCCTCGCGCACGAGCCGCATCAGGTGCGCGTTGCCGGGGCCGAAGTGCACGCCGTTGCGGCGCAGCGCCGCCAGCCAGGCGAAGGTGGCGGCGGGGCCCCGGCTCGCCAGCCACCAGCCGCCGTGCGCCGCCGTGGTGCCGGTGAGCGGCCGGGCCATGCCGGAGCGCCCGGCGTGCTCGGGCGCGAGGAAGTCGCGGGTCGCGGCGGGCCGTCGCGCGGGATCCGGCAGGCGCTCGGTGTTCACGATGAGCACGCGGCCGCGCGCCGCGAAGCCCGTCCACAGGCCTTCGGGGTCGCGGAAGCCCGAGGGGATGTCGGCGGCCGCGGGCGAACGGTGGGGCGCCAGCAGTCCGGCCTGCGCCAGCAGCGCGGTCTGCACGACCTCGTTGTTCCAGAACACGTCGCAGACCGGGCGGGAGGCCTCCTCCTGCAGGCGTCGGCGCAGGCCGACTGACTTGTTGGCCTCGACGTCCCAGTAGGCCTCGACGCGCAGGCCGGTGCGCTCCTCGAACAGGCGCACGATCGGCTCGGAGTGGGCCCGGTCGAGCGCGCAGTAGAGCACGACGTCGGCCTGCCGCGCGCCGCAGCCGGCGGCGGACGCCGCGAGCAGCACGGCGGCGAGGAACGCGGAGAGCGGGCGCGGGCGGCTCACGGCGCCGAGTCTATCGGCTCGGCCGTCGGCGGCGACACGCCCTCGGCGGCGAGGGCCCGAGGCCGGCGGCTCAGGACTCGTCGAGGTGGTTCACGACCCGCTCGTCGTTCAGGTTCATCTTCACCGTCACGCGCGTCGCGCGCTTGCCGAAGATGGTCGAGAACAGGCGGATGAAACCCTTGGTGATGACGCGGTTGACGAAGTCCACCGGCGCGAAGGTCTTGAACCCCTTCTTGCCCTGGGCGGCGTAGTAGAGCGTGTTCTGCTCCGTGACGAGCCACTCGCTCCAGAGCATGTACATGACCAGGTAGATCTTCTGCATCCACTTGATCTTGATCGCCCGGCGCGAGAGCGGGAGCAGGCTCGGGAAGCGCACGATCACCGGGAACCACTTGTGCAGGTTCTCGTACTGGTGGCGGTGGGGCAGCGCGATCGAGGTCGTGCGGTTGAACAGCGTGGGGAACTCGTCCCAGGAGTCGGTGGCCAGGCCCATCTCGCGCGTGATGTCGTTGATGTCCGTCATCGGGTAGGGCTGCAGCAGGCTGGCGAGCGGGTGGTCGACGCGGCACTCGATGTTGAGCTTGATCGTCTCGAAGTCGTCCTCGATCGAGGCGCCGGGGCCGCCGAGCATGTTCAGGCTGCCGAGGCGGATGCCGTGCTGGCGGATGAAGCCGGCCGCGCGCACGAGCTGGGCGCGCGTCGTGTTCTTCTTCATGACCGCGTTGCGCATGTGGTCGTTGGCCGCCTCGAAGGCGATGCGCGCGTAGATGCACCCGGCCTTCTTCAGCAGCTGGATGTGCTTCTCCGTGACCATGTTGGCCATCAGGATCGCGTCGAAGGGCAGGCCGACCTCCTTGGGCCAGCGCTCGGCGAACTCCTCGAGCCACTTGTTGTTGATGTTGAAGATGTCGTCGAGGAAGTGCACGAAGGTGAGCGGGTAGCGCTCCTTGATCGCGAGCGCCTCCTTGATCACGTGGTCGACGCCGCGGCGGCGCACGTACTCGTTGTTCGTGACGCCGTAGACCTTCTTCTTCCACGCGTGGTGGAAGCAGAAGCTGCAGTTCATCGGGCAGCCGCGGTCGGTCTTGATGACCTTGCGCTCGCTGCTGCGGTAGAAGTCGGCCGCGTCGTAGACGATCGCGCGGTCGCAGAAACCGAAGGCCTCGAGGTCCTGCTCGAGCGGGCGCGGCTCGTTCTGCCAGACCTTGCCGTCGGCGTCCTTGAACCAGATGTTGGGGATCTTCGTCAGGTCGCCGCCGGCCTCGACGGCGTTCACGAAGTCGACGATCGCGTACTCGCCTTCGCCGCGGCAGATCGCGTCGATGCCCTTCTCGTTGATGAACTCGGGCACCACGGTGACGTGCGCGCCGCCGCCGATCGACACGATGTCGGGGCAGATCGCCTTGATGCGGTGGTTGAGGCCCACGATCATCGGGTGCACGCCGGTCGTGAAGGAGTAGCACACGACGCCGGCGTCGAACTCGCGCACCTTCTCTTCGAGGTTCGCGTCCGGCACGAAGATCAGCTTGGTCTCGTGGCCGGCCTGCTTGAGCGCGCCCGAGAGATACATGATCCCGAGCGGCTCCTGGGCAAGGAACGGACTGAGGAAGAGGACTCTCATGGGTGGGTTGCCATCCGCGGTGCGGGAGACGTGAGCGACCTGCTCCTATCGGCTCGATGCGGTCCCGATGCGCAGGTCGAGCGGTTCACGATACCACGCTGCGCCCCGCGCATCGGGCCCGGGGACGGCAACGGATGCACCGGTCCGGTGAGGACGCATAGGACGCATGAGCGCGTTCTCGCGGGCGCGTGCGCCGCAGGTCCAAGGCGGAAACGTCGCGACCCGGGCCCGCGAGGCGCGCGCGGGGCGCCTTCGCGTTCTTTTCACGGGTGCGCGAAACGGCGCGAATTCGAACGCGTCAGCCGGCGCGCGCGCCGTCGCCGAACCACGACGACGCGAACTCGAGCAGGCGTTCCTCGGCCCACGCGAGCGCCGCGCGCGCCCCCGCGGCGTCGAACGCGCCGGCCCAGCGCGCGCTCGAGAGATCGCGGCCGACGACGGTGCGGCGCACCGTGATCTCGATGCGGCCCTGCGCCGCGTCGAGCACGCGCACGCGGAACTCGGCGCGCGTCACGTCGACGCGCGCCGCGGACGGCCCGCCGCGCCGGCGCGCCAGGCCCAGCATCCAGCCGCCGTCGTCGAAGCGGCGCGTCGGCCGCAGGCCGGGCACGACGCCGCGCAGCTCCGCGAGCGCCGGCGCCAGCGCGTCCTCGACGCGCTCGACGAGCTGCAGTCCGGCGGGGAGCGCCGCGCTTTCGGCCGGCGGCACGGGCCGCGGCCTGTCGCTCAGGTGGTTCATCGGGAGGTCTCGAGGGCCGGGTGCCCGCGGGGCGGGCGGATGTCGGGACCGGCGCTTCCATCCTGCGCCCCGGGGCGGCGCGATGGCAAGGCCCCGGCGCGCTTCAGTGCGCCGGATCGCGGGCCGTCGCGGCGAACAGCCGCTCGGTGCGGTCGAAGATCCCGTCGCGCGCGAAGTCCGCCACCAGCCGCCGCCCGGCCTCGGCGTAGGCCCGCGCCACCTCCGGCCGCCCGGTGATCTCGAGCACGGCATCCACGATCGCGTCGAGATCGTGCGGCGCGAAGCTGCGCCCGCCCACGCGATCGTGCACCAGTTCGGCGTTGCCGCCCGCGTTCGAGACGGCGGCGGGGGTGCCGAGCCAGAGCACCTCGAGCAGCGTGTGCGAGAGGCCCTCGTAGTTGCTGTTGAGCAGGAACACGTCCGCCGCGCGGATCCAGGCCATGAGCCGTTCGTGCGGCACGTTGCCGAGGAAGTGCACCCGCCCGCCCACGCCCAGCTGCTGCGCCAGCGCGGTCCAGTTGTCGAGCTCGTCGCCGTCGCCCGCGACGTACAGGTGGTGCGTGTCGGGCAGCCGCGCCAGCGCGCGGATCAGCCCGTCGACGCCTTTCCAGACCATCAGCCGGCAGATGCTCAGCAGCAGCACGCGCCCGGGCGGCACGCCGACGAGCGTGCGGCACTCCTCGCGCGTCGCCCCGAACTCCTCCGGCCCGTGGTAGGCGTTGTGGATCAGCGCCAGCTTCTGGCGCGGCACGCCGTGCGCCGCGACGAGGTCCTCGATGAAGCGGCTGGGCACGATGATGCGCCGCGCCCAGCCCCACCACGTGCGCTGCAGGCGGCGCAGCAGCTCGACGCGCCAGCCGTAGTCGCGGCCCTGGTAGTCGACGATCGTGTCGCGGTGCCAGCCGAGGCGGTGGCTGATCTCCCAGGTGCCGTCGACGTAGGCGCGGATGATCGCCGGCTTGCCGCGCAGCCGCGCCGCGAGCACGACGAGCAGCGCGAGATGCTCGTTGACGTAGACCAGGTCGGCGCGGCCGGCCTCGCGCCACGTCGCGAGGAAGTGCCGCAGGTAGCGCAGCGGCATCCAGGCGCGCGCGATCGACACGACGCGGAAGGGCCAGCCGCTCGGCGCCGGGTCGCTGCAGAAGGCCACGACCGTCACCTCGTGCCCGCGCGCGACGAGGTGGCGCGCGATGCTCGGCACGTAGGTGGCCGGTCCCCCGAGGTCGGGCGGGAAGATCGGGCTGGTGATCAGGATCTTCACGCGGGAGGGCGGCGCTCCGCGACGACGACGAGCTCGCGCGGGCGGCCGGGATCGTGCGGCGAACCGTCGAAGTCGCCCGACAGCGCGCGCAGCGCCAGGCCCGCCCGGGGCAGCAGGCGCTCGATCTCGGCGCGCGTGACGATGCCCATGCTGCAGTCCATGTGCGCGACCTCGTCGCCGTCCTCGAACCACTGCAGCCGCACGCGCAGCAGGGCGTCCGGCGCGTCGTGCACCGCCCGGCTGCGGCGCTCGTGGCGCACGCCCCCGGCCTCGTAGGCGCAGTCGACCTGGCCGGCCGCGGCGCGCGCCGCGATCGCGGGATCGAAGTCGAAGACGTCGAAGGCCAGCCGCCCCCCGGGAACCAGCGCGGCGCGCATCGCGCGCAGCGCCGCGAGGCGCTCGTGCTCGGAGCCGAGGTGCTGCAGCGAGCGGAAGGGGGCGACGACGAGCGCGAAGGGACCGGCCGCCGGCAGGTGCAGGAAGTCGCCCGACAGCACGGTGACGCGGCCGCGCACGTCCTCGGATTCGGCGGAGAGCTTGCCGAGGAGTACCCGGCGCATCGCCTCGGACGGGTCGACGCCCGTCACCGTGGCGCCCGCGCGCGCCATGGGCAGCAGCACGCGGCCGGTGCCGCAGCCCAGCTCGAGGACCGGCCCGCGCGCCTGCCGCGCGAGCGCGACGTAGTGCTCGATGTCGGCCAGCCGGCCGATGGCCCGGTAGTCGCGGTCGTAGCGCCGCGCCATCGCCTCGGTGTAGCAGGTGGCGGCCGAGCCCATGGCGCGAGTCTACCGGCGGCGCGCGGCGGGGCGCGATACTGCGCCGATGCCCGAGCTGCCCGAGGTCGAGACGGTCGTCCGCCAACTGCGTCCGCAGCTCGTCGGCGCGACGATCGCGCGCGTCGAGCTGCCCTGGCGCGGCGTCGTGTCGCGCCCCGCCCCCGAAGCGTTCCGTCGCGGTCTGGCCCATCGTCGCATCGAGGGCCTCGGGCGCCGCGGCAAGTACCTGCTCTTCGCGCTCGACGACGGGCGCCACCTCGTCGGGCATCTGCGCATGACCGGCCGGCTGCACGTGGGGCGGCGCATCGACGACGCCTTCGCGCGGGCGCGGCTGCACCTGGTCGACGGCCGCGAGCTGGTCTTCGCCGACGTGCGCAAGTTCGGCCGCCTGGCGCTCGTGCGCGACCCGGCCGAGGCGCTGCCCGAGCTCGGTCCCGAGCCGCTCTCGGACGTGCTGACCGGGCCGTGGCTGGCGCGCGCGCTGCGCTCGCACCGACGCCGGCTCAAGCCGCTGCTGCTCGACCAGTCCTTCCTCGCCGGGCTGGGCAACATCTACGTGGACGAGTCGTTGCACCGGGCGGGCCTGCATCCGCTGCGCCTCTCGCATCGCGTGACGCGGCCGCAGGCCGAGGCGCTGGCGGCGGCCATCGGCGCGGTGCTGCGGAGCGCGATCGCCGCCGACGGCAGCAGTTTCGACGCCTTCTACCGCACGCCCGAGGGCCGCCCGGGCCGCTTCCAGGACGAGTTCGCGGTGTACGGCCGCGCGGGGCAGCCGTGCCGGCGCTGCGCGACGACGATCGTGCGCCTGAACGTCGGCCAGCGCGGCACGCACGTCTGCCCGCGCTGCCAGCGCGCGCCGCGGCAGCGCGCTTGACGGCGCGCCGCCCGATCGCGACGTTCGGGGCCGCGTGGCATCCACGGGAGGAGCGCTGAACGAGCCGGAGCGTCCGCCGGGAGCCCGGCGCGCCCGGCGCGCGCCCTGGCATCGCACGCTGCGCCGCGTCCTGGCGCTGTTCGTGCTGCTCTACGGCTTCCTGCTCGCCATCGGGTTGATGGAGTCGGCCTTCCGCGGCTTCGGCTCGGGTCGGGCGGGCGGTCTGTTCGAAGGCGTGGACAACCCGTTCACCGCGCTCATGGTGGGGGTGCTGGCGACGGTGCTCGTGCAGAGTTCGTCGGTGACGACCTCGACGATCGTGGCGCTGGTCGCCTCGGGCCAGCTCTCGCTGGGCCTGGCCGTGCCGATGGTCATGGGGGCCAACATCGGGACGAGCATGACGAGCACGCTCGTCAGCCTCGGCAGCGTGCGGCGCTCGCTCGAGTTCCGGCGCGCCTTCGCCTGCGCGACGGTGCACGACGTCTTCAACCTGCTTTCGGTGGCCGTGTTGCTGCCGCTCGAGCTGGCGACCGGCTGGCTGCAGGACGCGTCCTCCCGCCTCGCCACCGTGCTGCACTCCTCCGGCGGAGGCGTCGAGTCGAGCTACAGCAGTCCGGTCAAGGCGGCGGTGAAGGCCGGCACCGCGCTCCTCGAAGGCCTGCTGCGCGACACGGGTGCGCCCCAGCCCTGGCTGGCGATCCTGACGCTGGCGGTCGCGCTCGGCCTGATCTTCTTCTGCCTGACGCGCATCATGCACGTGATGCGCAAGCTGCTCGCTGACCGCATCGAGGCGGCGCTCAACCGCATGCTGGAGCGCTCGGGGCTCTTCGGCATCGCGGCGGGCGCGGCCATGACCGTCGCCGTGCAGAGCAGTTCGATCACCACGTCGATGCTCGTGCCGATGGTCGGCGCCGGCATCCTCTCGCTGCGCAACGCCTACCCGATCGTGCTGGGCTGCAACATCGGCACGACCGGCACGGCCCTGCTGGCCTCGCTCGCGACGGGCAGCGAACTGGCGCTGGCGATCGCGCTCGTCCACCTCTTGTTCAACGGCGCCGGGACCGTCCTGTTCTACGCTGTTCCCGGGCTGCGCACCGTGCCCCCGCACCTGGCGGACCGGCTTGCGATGATGGCGGCCCGGGACAAGGTCTGGCTGGTGGTCTACCTCGTGACCGTGTTCGTGGCACTGCCGCTGGGCGGCATTCTCCTGTTCAAGTAAACGGAAGGCGGGCGCATGTTCGATTGGCTGAAGGGCGAGAGCGAAGGGCTCGACAGGATCATCCAGGAGTTCGGGCAGATGCTCGAGGACGGCCGGCACGTGTTCGACGCGGCGGCCAACGCGCTCGTGGGCGGCACCGACCCGGCGGCGGTGAAGCGCGACCTGTTCGCGACCGACAAGCGCATCAACCGCATCGAGCAGCAGATCCGGCGCGAGCTGGTCGTGCACGCCGCGGTGAACTCGGGCGCCGACTTCCCCGCCTGCCTGGCGCTCATGAGCGTGGTCAAGGACGCCGAGCGCATCGGCGACTACGGCAAGAACATCTTCGACCTGGCCGAGGCCTGCCGCGGCTTCCCGGGCGACCCGCTGGCGCCCGACCTGATCGCGATGAAGGACCGCGTGTCGCGCCTGCTGGTCAAGATGCGCAACCTGCACGAGAGCCAGAACGCCGAACAGGCGCGCGCCTTCCTGAAGGAGGCCGACGCGCTGCTCGACGAGTGCGACGCCGGCGTGCTGCGGCTCGTGACCGACGGATCGAGCAGCCGGCACCCGGTCGTGGCGGCGCTGACCTTCCGCTACTTCAAGCGCATCACGGCGCACGCGATGAACATCGTCTCCTCGATCGTCATGCCGGTCGACAAGATCGACTACTTCGACGAGGACCGGGAGAGCCGCGGCCCGCCTCCGTCGGCGGGCTGAGGTCGCGGTCGGCCGATGAGCTTCCTCGACCCGTACTCCGGCAACCGGCGGGTGCCGCTCGTCGTGATCGGCCGGCTGCTGCTCCTGGTACTGGCCGGGCTGCTGGTCTGGGGCGTCCTGGCGCTCGGGGCGGACTGAGCGGCCCCGGCCCCCGCCGCCGCGCGGACCGCTTGAATGCGTGCCGCGCTTCGGCGAGCGTCACCGGCGCGAACCCCGCTCGAGGTGCTCCCTTGGTCAAGGACGCGGTCGCGCTGGGCGCCGGCGTGACGGGTCCGCGGCCGGGGCGCCCCGCCTGGCAGCGCCTCGTCGCGCTGCTGGCGCTGCTCTACGGCTTCCTGCTCGCCATCGGGCTGATGGAGTCGGCCTTCCGCGGCTTCGGCTCGGGCCGGGCGGGCGGTCTGTTCGAAGGCGTGGACAACCCGTTCACCGCGCTCATGGTGGGGGTGCTGGCGACGGTGCTCGTGCAGAGTTCGTCGGTGACGACCTCGACGATCGTGGCGCTGGTCGCCTCGGGCCAGCTCTCGCTGGGCCTGGCCGTGCCGATGGTCATGGGGGCCAACATCGGGACGAGCATGACGAGCACGCTCGTCAGCCTCGGCAGCGTGCGGCGCTCGCTCGAGTTCCGGCGCGCCTTCGCCTGCGCGACCGTCCACGACTTCTTCAACCTGCTGTCGGTGGCCGTGCTGCTGCCGCTCGAGCTGGCGACCGGCTGGCTGCACCGCGCGGCGGAAGCCCTTGCCGCGCTGCTGCACGCGGGGGGCACGAGCGCCGAGTCGACCTGGAGCAGCCCGGTCAAGGTGGCGGTGAAGGCGGGGGTGGGGCTCCTCGACGGCCTGCTCGGCGCCACGGGCCTGGCGGAGCCCTGGCTGGCGCTCGCGACCCTGGCGCTCTCGCTGGGCCTGATCTTCTTCTGCCTGCTGCGCATCATGCACGTCATGCGCGGGCTGCTCGCCGACCGCATCGAGGCGGCCCTCAACACGATGCTCGCGCGCTCGGGACTGTTCGGCATCCTCGCGGGCGCGGGCATGACCTTCGCCGTGCAGAGCAGCTCGATCACGACCTCGATGCTCGTGCCGATGGCGGGCGCCGGCATCCTCTCGCTGCGCAACGCCTACCCGATCGTGCTGGGCTGCAACATCGGCACGACGACGACGGCGCTGATCGCGTCGCTCGCGACGGGCAGCGAGCTGGCGCTGGCGATCGCGCTCGTGCACCTGCTGTTCAACGTGGGAGGCACCCTGTTGTTCTACGCGGTGCCGGGACTGCGCTCGCTGCCGTTGGGCATGGCGGAGGGGCTGGCGCGCCTGGCCTCGCGCAACAAGGCGTGGGTCGTCCTGTACCTGCTGCTCGTGTTCCTCGTGCTGCCGCTCGCCGGCATTCTCCTGTTCCGCTGACGAGGTGCATCGATGTTCGACGGACTCGCGAGCGAGGGCCGCTCCCGATGGTGCGCCCGGCAGGAATCGAACCTGCGACCCCCGGTTTAGGAAACCGATGCTCTATCCCCTGAGCTACGGGCGCGATGCTCGGGACGCGGCGCGTCCGGCGCCGGGCCGCCGCGGATCTTAGCCCGCGCGCGGCGGGCGGCCGCAACGCTCAGGAGATCGAGCTGCCGCCGTCGACGTGCAGCACCTGCCCCACCATGTGGTCGGAGGCCCGGCTGCACAGGTAGAGCAGCGTGCCGGCGAGGTCGGCCGGCTCGCCGTGCCTGCCGCTCGGGATGCCCGCCATGACGGTCTCGAACAGCTCGGGGTTCTCGAAGACGCCCTTGCTCATGTCGGTGTTGAACAGCCCCGGCGCGAGCGCGTTCACGTGGATGCCGAGCGGCGCCCACTCCACGGCCAGCGAGCGCGTGAACAGGATCACGCCGCCCTTCGCCGCGCAGTAGGCGCTCGCGCCCGCCACGCCGACGCGCCCGAGCACCGAGCTCACGTTCACGACCTTGCCGCGCTTGGCCTTCTTGAACACGGGCGCGACGGCCTTGCAGAACAGGAAACTGCCGACGAGATTGACCTCGAGCACGCGGCGCCAGTTCTCGACGCTGGTCTGCTCCAGCGGCTCCATGTGGTACAGGCCGGCGTTGTTCACCAGGACGTCGAGCCGGCCGAACTCGCGCATGGCGGTCTCGACGGCGTGCGGCGCGACCTGCTCGTCGGTGACGTCGCCCGGGACCGCGATCGCCCGCCGACCGGCCGCCTGCACGAGCTTGACGGTCTGCGTCAGGTCGTCGCGCCGCCGCGCGACGAGCACGAGATCGGCGCCCGCCTGCGCCAGCGCCTCGGCGAAGGCGCGCCCCAGGCCGCGTCCGGCGCCGGTGACGATCGCGGCCTGGCCGTCGAGTCGGAAGAGTGCGTCGCTCATGGGCTGCTCCCGCGCGCGGCCGCGGACCGCGGCCGTGGCTCAGTCGATCCGGCGCACCGAACGGACGGTGTCGCCGGGTTCGAGATTCTGCACGACGGCGAGCCCCTCGACGACCCCGCCGAAGACGGTGTAGCCGCCGTCGAGGTGCGGCGTCGGGACGAGCGTGATGAAGATCTGGCAGCCGCCCGTGTGCGGTTCGCCCGCGTTGGGCATGCCGAGCGTGCCGGTCAGGTAGGGCCGCGGCGAGATCTCGTCGGGCAGGCGGCGACCGCCCGTGCCCCAGCCGTCGCCGCGCGGGTCGAGGCCCTGCACGACGAAGTTGGGCACGACCCGGTGGAAGGACGCCCCGTCGTGGAAGCCCTCCTCGGCCAAGGCGAGAAGGCTCTCGACGTGGCGCGGCGCCGCGACGCGGTCGAGCTGCAGCACGATGTCGCCGCGCGAGGTCGCGAGGCGCACGCGCGGGGTCGGGTCGGCGCGCGCCGCGGCGTCGCGCTCGCGCACCCGGTCGAGCAGGCGCCCGGGAGGCGCCGGCGCGGGAGGGTCGGTTTCGGGCGGCAGGCCGAAGGCCGCGCGCAGCGCCTGCCGCGCCTCCTTCATGTCGGGGCCGACGCTGTCGTGCAGCGCCGCCGCCAGCGCACGCCCGAGTTCGGGCGCGATCGTGCCGTCGCGCATCTCGGCCTGCGCCGCCTGGGCCGCGGCGGTGCGCAGCGCGGCGTCGCGCCGCTGCAGGGCGGCGACGAGCCGGGCGCTGCGCTGCGCGCGGTCGGCCAGCGCGGCGCCGAGCGCCGCGGCCGAGACGGCCGGCACCTCGTCGTCGAGCAGGGCGGCCAGGCCCGCCTCGTCGCTCCAGCCCGTCACGGCGCACAGTTCGGCGGCCCGCAGGCGGTCGAGCGCCGAGGCGGAGCGGGCCAGCGCCTGCCAGGCGTCGCGGGCGGCCGCCTCGTCGCGCCGGCCCCGCACGAGCGCCGCCTGCGCCTCGCGTCGCACGCTGCCCGAGGCGTCCTCGCGCGCCGCGCGCTCGAGCGCCGAGAGCGTCGCCTCGCGCGCTGCGGAGCTGACGTCGTCGGCGGCCAGGCGGGTCGCGAGCGCCTCGGCCGCCACCCGACGCGCATGCGCCGGACGGCTGTCGGCCAGCGCCGCGACGAGCGCCGGCAGGTCCCCGCCGGCGCCCAGCGCCGCGACGGCCTCGGTCACGACGCGATCGTCGTCGTCGCGCAGCGGCCCGCCCAGATCGGGCAGCGGGGCGCCGCCCTCGCGCGCGAGCGCCGAAAGGCCGCGCAGGGCGAACAGCCGCACGAGCGCTTCGGGGTCGTCGAGCGCCGAGAGCAGCGTCTCGTGGAAGCTCGGCCGCGAGCGCAGCCCGGCCAGCGCGCAGGCCGCGCGCCAGCGCACCCCGGCGTCGGGGTCGAGCCTCAGGACGGCGGCGAGCTGCTCGTCGCGCCGCGCCAGCACGTCCTCGGGGGCCGTGCGCGGGTGGTCGTAGCGGCGGCCGTCGAGCCGCAGCAGCGCCAGCGCCGCCGCGCCGCGCACTTCGGCGGCGCCGTCGGCCAGCAGGGCGCTGAGGGCCGCGGTCTCGCCGTCGACCGCGAGCCTGCCGATCGCGGTCGCGGCCGCGGCTCGTACGACGGGCTCCGTATGCCGCAGGAAGGGCTGCAGGCGCGGCGCGGCGTCCGGCACCCGCCGCTGTCCGAGCGCGAAGCAGATCTCGGCGAGCACCGTCGCGTCGTCCTCGACGGCGAGGCGCTTGAGCAGGGTGTCGCCGGGCGCCCCGCCGGTGAGGCGCCCGAGTTCGCGCGCGGCCAAGGCGCGCAGCTGCGCATCGCCGGCGTGCAGGCCGGCGCTCAGCGAGCCGTCGTCGGCGAGATCGGTGAGCAGGTCGACGCCGGCGGTCGAGGACGAGGGCGGCGGGGCCTCGTCCGCCGCCAAGGGCGGCGCATCGACGGAGCGGCAGGCGACGAGCGCCGCGAGCAGCGCGGCCGCCGCGCGCGCGGCCGCCGCGCCGACCACGGCGGCGCGCGC
>CAZBBB010000005.1:0-73605 GCA_964490005.1 uncultured Phycisphaerales bacterium
GTCGGGCCGCTCGCGGCGGCCGCGGCCGGCGCCGTGCCGCCCGCGCCGCGCGCGCGCCGGCTGGTCGTCTCGACCTGGAGCGCCGGCCTGACCGCCAACCCGCCGGCCTGGGAGGCGCTGTGCGCGGGACGCGGCCCGCTCGACGCCGTCGAGGCGGGCGTGCGCGTCACCGAGAGCGACGCGGCCAACACGAGCGTGGGCCTCGGGGGCGCGCCGAACGCCGACGGCGTCGTCGAACTCGACGCGAGCATCATCCGCGGCGACACGCGCGCCACGGGCGCGGTGGCCTCGCTGCGCAACATCGAGCACCCGATCACCGTCGCGCGGCTCGTGATGGAGCGCACGCCGCACGTGCTGCTCGCCGGCGAGGGCGCGTTGCGCTTCGCGCGCGCGCAGGGCATCCCCGAACGCGAGCTGCTCACCGAGGAGTCGCGTCGCGCGTGGGAGGCCTGGAAGGCCCGGCGTTCGGGCGGCGCGCTCGAACCCTGGGAGCGGGCCCCCGCGCGCGGCGGCGCGACCGATCACGACACGATCGGCATGGTCGCCCTCGACGAGGGGCGCCTGGCCTGCGCCGTCACGACCAGCGGGCTGGCCTACAAGCTCGCGGGCCGCGTGGGCGACTCGCCCATCGTGGGCGCGGGCAGCGCCTGCGACGATCTGGTCGGCGCCGTGGTCTCCACCGGCGTCGGCGAGGAGGTCATCCGCGTGAGCGGCTCGACGGCGATCCTCGAGGGCATGCGCCGCGGCCTGGCGCCGCGTCGCGCGATCCTCGAACTGCTCGGCCGGCTGGCCGACCTGATGCGCCGCGCCGACCGCGTCGGCCAGGTGGCCTTTCTCGCCGTGTCGCGCGACGGCGAGGTCGCGGGCGCCGCGTTGCAGCCCGGGTTCCAGTACGCGCTCACCGACGCGGCCGGCACGCGCCTCGTCGACGCCGAGTCGCTCGCGTGATCGCGCCGCGCCCGCTGCAGCCCGGCGAACAGGCGCTCATCTCCGAGCACGACTGGTTCGTCGCGCTCGAGACCGGGCACCTGCTGCACCAGTGGGGCCCGGCGCTGCTGGTCGAGGCCGAGGGCGGCCTGCTGCGCCTGTATCTGCGCGACGATGGAGGCGCGCGCCGCCACCGCTGCCTGGCGCTGAGCGAGCGGGCCTCGCACGCGGCGCGCCGGGCCGTGGCCGAGATCGAGGCGCTCTCCGACGAGGCGGCGCGGCTGGTCGCGCGCGGGCAGGCGCAGGACGCGCTCTCGCCGGCCGAACTCGCCGCCCAGCAGGCGGCGGGGGCGCGCTTCTGCGAGCAGGCCGAGCGGCTCTACGCCGGGTTGGCGGCCGGCACGCTGGGCTGAGGGGCGAGCGCCTCCGGGCGGCCCGGCGGCGGGCGGCGCGCGCGCCCTCCGAACGGTCGCGTCCGGGGAGGGCCGCCGCGCGCCTCCGGGCGCCGAATGTCGCTGACCCGTTGACAAGCCCCCCCGGTGGTGGTGACGTTGCGGCCCCCCGGGCAGATCGGCCCGACGACCCTACAAGACAACGTGGAGCTGGCGTGATGTGGGAATGCACCGAGTGCTTTGAAGAGAACGAGCTCGATCCGGACGCCGAGCCCGGACAGGTCGTCGAGTGCTCCGAATGCGGAGCGGAGTTCGAAGTCCTGCGCGTCGAGCCCGTCTCGCTGACGCCGCTCAAGACCGGCGACGGCGACGGAGACGGCAACGACTGGGACGACTGAGCCCGCTCAGCGTCCGGCGCGCTTGCGCGCCACCACGACGAGCGAGTGGCCCGTCGGGGCGCTGATCCGCCGCAGGATCGCGGCCTCGGACGAGAAGATCGCCGTGAGGATGCCGTGCACGAAGCGCGGCACCGGGATCCCGACATTGGAGCCGGCCGCCGCGTCGTCCGGTCGGCGCAGCGACTGCCAGGCCTTGAGCGCCAGCACCGCCGGCAGGATCGCGGGGAACAGCAGGAAGTTGATGTAGCTGCCCTGCTCGACCTCGAAGCCGGCCGCGCGCACCTTGCGCTGCAGTTCGCCGAGCGTGTAGCGGCGCACGTGGTGCGTGATCCGGTCCTGCTGCGCGTAGAGGAACTGGTAGGCGGGGCCCGAGGCGATGAGCACGCCTCCCGGCCGCAGCATGCGATGGATCTCGCGCAGCGTGCCCTCGTCGTCCTCGATGTGCTCGAGGGCGTCGAAGGCCGTCACGCAGTCGAGACTCTCGTCGAGGAAGCAGCCCGAGGGGCCGTTGCAGGCCACCAGGCGCGGCAGCCGGCGCGCCGCGCAGTGCTGCAGGCCCAGCAGCGTGACGTCCGTGCCGATGACGCGGCCGTAGGCGGCGAGCGGCCCGAGCATGCCGCCCACGCCGCAGCCCAGATCCATGATGCGGCGCGTTCCGCCCGGCTCGCGGCCGACGAAGCGGTCGAGCAGCGAGACGAAGATCGCGCGTCGCCCGCGAAACCACCAGTGCGTCTGCTCGAGCTGCAGGAACTCGCGGTAGACGGCATCTTCCATGCGCGAAGGTCCGCGGGGGCGTGATTGCAGCGGGCCAAGATTCTAGGGGCGCCGTCGGCGGCCCGGAAGATAACTTTGGCGAGCCGTGAGGGCTCCACCCCGCAGCCTGAAAGAGAACGACGAGCCTCGCGCGGCGCGCGGCGCGCCCTGGGCGGCCCTGGCGCTGATCGCCGTGGCGGCCGCCGCGCTGCTGATCGACGGCCTGCTCCCCGGGCGCGCGCTGCTGCCGCTGCTGCCTCACGATCTGCCCGAGTGGCGCGTGGGCGCCACCTACGAACCCGGGCCGCGGCACCCGCATCCCAACTGGTGCATGGCGGACGTCGTGCACCTGCTCATCCCCGGGCTGGCCGTGAACGCGGCGGCCGCCGAGCGCGGCGAGTGGCCGCTGCGCGACGACGGGCAGGCGCTCGGCGTGCCGCATCTGGCCGAGCTGCACTACGGCGTGCTCTATCCGCCCGCGTGGCTGGCTGTCGCCTTCGGTCTGCCGGGGCTCGCGTGGATGGCGTGGCTGCACCTGCTGCTCGCCGGCGCGGGCATGCTGGGCTACCTGCGCGCCACGCGGCACTCGGGCACGGCGGCGCTCGCCGGCGCCTTCGCGTTCGCCTTCTCCGCGTGGCTGACCGCGCGTCTGCAGAGTTTTCCGGCCGCCGGCGCCGCCGTCTGGTTGCCGTGGGTGCTGTGGGGCCTCGAGTCGGGCACGCGCCGCGGCGCGGTCGGCGCCGGCGTGGCGCTGGCGCTGTCGCTGTTCGCCGGCTTCCCGCAGGTGACGATCTGGATCGTCGCCCTCGCCGTGCTGCTCGAGGTCGTGCGGGCCGGCGCGGCGGCTCGCGCGGGACGCCCCTGCCTGCGCCGCGCGGCGCTCGCGGCCGCCGCGCTGGCTCTCGGCGGCCTGCTCGCGCTGCCGCAGCTGGCGCCCACCGCCGAACTGCTGCGTCGCGATTCGGTGCGCGGCGAGGTCTCCGTGCAGGCCGTGCTCGCCGAGCGGCTCGAGGCGCCGCTGCTGTGGCACCTGCTCGTGCCGGATCTGCTCGCGAGCAGTTCGGTGGCGGGCGGTCATCCGCTCGCGCTCGAGCGGCTCGAGCAGGCGCGCCGTCCCGCCGCGGCCAACCGCGCCGAGACCTCGATGGGCATCGGCGCGCTGGGGCTGGTGCTGGCGAGCGTCGGTCTGCTGCTCGCGCGCGGCTGGCGCGCGCGCAGCTTCGCGCTGCTCGCCGCGGGGAGCCTGCTCGTGCTGTGCGTGCCGACGCTGCTCGAGGCGGCGGCCTCCGTGCTGCCGCCGCTGCGCACGGGCAATCCCAAGCGGCTGCTGCTGCTCGTGGGCTTCGCGCTGGCCGTGCTCGCGGCGGGCGGGCTCGACGTGCTGCGCGGACGGGCGCTGCGCGCGACGGTGCTGGCCTGGTCCGTGTCGGTCGCCGTCACGGTTCTGGCTCTCGTGGCCCTGTTCGGCGTGCCGTCCACCGAGTTCCCGGCCGAGATCGAGGCCTGGGCGGCGCGCGTGGCTTCCTCGCTGCGCGAGCCGGGGCTCGACGCCGCGACGCTGCTGCAACACGTTCCGGCCGAGGACTTCGTGCGCGCCGGGCAGGCGGCCCGGCGCGGCGCGCTCATCGCGCTGGCCGCGGGCGTGGCGGGCATCGTCGCCTTCCGGCCGCGCCGCCGGGCCGGCGTCGAGGGCTGGGAGACGGCGGCGCGGCGCGCGCCGGGCTGGGTCGTCGCGCTGCTGGTCGCCGAACTCGGGCTGACGGCCTGGCCGATGCTGCGCGGCGTGCGCGCCGAACTCGCGAGCGCGCGGCCGGCCGAGATCGCGGCGTGGGACGAGCCGCCCCTCGCGCGCCTGCTGCGCGACGCGGCGGGGGGCGACGGCCTGCCGCCGCGCCTGGCGCGCTTCGGCAACGACCCGCCGTGGCTGCGTCCCAACCTGCCGCTGCTCTACGGCCTGACCGACCTGCAGGCCTACGCGCCGATGGTGCCGCGTCGCGTCGCCGAGCTGCTGCAGGCCGTCGAGCCGGGCCTGCTGCTCTCGGGTTCGATCCTCGGCGGCTTCTCGGACGCGCGCAGCCTCGAGCACCCGCTCGTCGACGCCCTGTCGCTGCGCCTGTTGATCACGGCTCGCGACGACGTGCGTCCCGCGGGCTGGCGCGAGCACGGCCGGCTGGGTCCCGTCGCCGTGCTGGTCAACGAGGAGGCGTTGCCGCGCGCCGTCTACGTGCAGGCCCTCGAGTGCCTGCCCGACGCGGCGGCGCGCCTGGCTCGCCTCGGCTCGGCGAGCTTCGATCCCCGCGCCGGCGTCGTGCTCGAGGAGGCCGACGCCTGCGCGCTGGGGAACGCCGTGCTGGCCGGCGTGGCGCCCGAGGAGCGGGGTCTGCCGCGCGCGCTGCGGCTGTCGCGCAACTCGCCGCGCGAACTGCTGCTGCGCGTCGGGCCGGGCCCGCCGGGACTGGTCGTGATCTCGGAGGGCTGGCAGCCGGGCTGGCAGGCGCGCGCCGACGGAGACGAGACGCCGGTCTGGCGCGCCGACCACGCCCTGCTTGCGGTGCCCGTCGCGAGCCGGGACGATCACGAGGTGCTGCTGCGCTTCGATCCGCCGCTCGTGACGACCTCGGCCTGGTGGGGCGCGGGGGCGTGGCTGGCGGCCCTGGGGCTGCTGGCCTGGCCGCGCCGCGCGCGGACGGCTCCGTGAGCCGGCGGGGAGGGTGGCGGGCGGGCGCGCTGCTGCTCGCAGGCCTGGCGGCGGCCTGCGGGCGAGACCCGCCGCTGCCGCCGCTCGTGCGACTGTGGCGCGAGTTGCCGCCGGTGGCGGTGGCGACGCCGCAGCCGCCGCCGGCCGTCGAGACGAGCCTCGGACGCGCGCGGCTGTCCGAGGGCGGCGCGCCCTTCACGTGGAAGCTCGTCACGCCCCGCGAGGGCGAAGACCGCCTCGACATCTCGGCCTTCGAGCCTCCGGCGGGGCCGCTCGTGCTGCGGCGCGCCGAGGCCTGGGCGGCGGGTTTCTCGCTGCCCGTCCAGCCCGGCCAGGCGCTCGCCGTGCGCGTCACCGCGCGGGCCGAAGGCGAGTTCACCGGGGAGGCGGTCCCGCTCGTCGCGGTCGTCGAACTCAAGCAGCCCTTCGGCTCGGAGGGCAGCATGCCGATGCAGGAGGCCGCGCGGCTGTTCGACCCGGCGCGCAGCGCGAGCCACGTCATCGAGGCGCCGCTGCGCCGGCAGGCGGTGACGGCGCAGACCGACTTCGTGGTGCAACGCAGCACGACCTTCCTGGCCGTGTTCCTGCTCGCGCCGCTCACGGCGCTGCCGCGCGGCGTGGTGTTCGACGAGGTCGAGGTCGTGCGGGTTCCGGTGACCGCCCGGGTCGCGGCCGGCGGCGACTTTCCGCGTCTCGAGCGCCTCGAGGGGCCGGGCGTCGTGCGCATCGCGCTCGACCGCGATCTGCGTGAGGGGCTGCTCGCGCTCCCCGGCCGCGCCTGGACCTGGCGGCTGCCCGCCGACGAGCGCGCGCGGAGCCTCGATCTGGCCTTCGGCGTCGCGCCCCGCTTCGGAGAGGCGCAGGGCACGCTGCGCTTCGTCGTCGAGCAGGACGGCCGCGCGCTGCGCGAACTGCGGATGGAGGCGCCCGACGGTCCGGACGTCGCCGCGTGGCGCGACGAGCGGGTGCCGCTCGAGCGCACGGCCGGTCCCACGGAGCTGACGCTGCGGGTGGTGGGCGAGGGCGAAGACCCTCCCGTGGGTTTCATCGGGCACCCGAGCCTGCGCACGAGCGACCCGCGGGCGCCGTCCCGGCCGAGCATCGTGCTCATCAGCCTCGACACGCTGCGGCCCGACCGGTTGGGCTGCTACGGCGGCGACGGCGGGCTCTCGCCGCGACTCGACGCGCTGGCCGCGGCCGGACTGCGGTTCGACGCCGCGAGCTCGACCAGCAGCTACACGCTGCCCAGCCACGCGTCGATGATGACCGGACAGTTCCCGGCCTTTCACGGCGCGGTCAACATCACCGACCGGCTCGACCCGCAGCGCTCGCCCTTTCTCGCCGCCGAACTCGCGCGGGCCGGCTGGGTGACGGCCGCCTTCACGGGCGGCGGCTACGTCTCGACCGACTACGGCTTCTTCGAGGGTTTCGACCGCTACGCGCACAACGATCCGGTCTGGGCGCTGCAGGGCGTGCGCGGCCGGCAACTGCTCGACACGGTGAACTGGGAGCTGGCGCCGGCGCTCGTGCCGCTGCTGCGGCGCTACGCCGCGCCGGCCGTCGTCGAGTGGATCGAGGCGCAGGCCGGGGGGCCGCCCTTCTTCCTGTTCCTGCACACCTACATCGTGCACAACTACGCGCCCGACCGCGCGCGGCTGGAGGCGCACGGCCTGCTCGACGCGCGGGGCGAGGAGTCGAGCTTCGACCACCGCGATCGCGTCGCGGTCAACGAGCAGGGACGGCTCGACCTCGTCGGCAAGGTGCGCGAGCAGTATCTGCCCTACTACGACGCGACGATCGAGATGGCCGACGAGTTCGTCGGGCAGGTGCTCGACGCGCTCGCGCGCGCCGGGCTCGACGACGACACGATCGTGGTCGTGACCAGCGATCACGGCGAGGAGTTCGGCGAGCACGGCTTCTTCGGGCACGGCGAGACGCTGCACGAGGACGCCACGCGCGTGCCGCTCATCGTGCGCCTGCCGCCCGGCGTGCGCGGGACCGAGACGCAGCCGGCGGTGCTCGAGGAGCCCGTCTCGCTGGTGGACATCGCGCCCTGGCTGCTGCGCCTCTCGGGGCTGGTGCCGCCGCCGCGCATGTCGATCACGCCGCCGCTCGGCCCCGAGCGCGACTTCCCTCCGGGGCGGCAGCGCCTGTTCATCGAGCTCGACACGACGCTCAGCCGCGTGTCCGCCGTGCGGCACGGGGCGCTCAAGCTGCACGCCGCCTTCGACCGGCCGGCGCGCGGGCTGGAGCCCGGCGTGCCGCGGCTGTACGACCTGGCGAGCGATCCGCGCGAGGCGGTCGACCTCGCGGAGGCGCGTGCCGACGAGACGCGCGCGCTGCTCGGCCTGATCGAGGGCTTCCACGCGCTGGCCGAGTCGATCCATCCGCGCGGTCCGGCGGGGCCCGTCGACCTCTCGACCCTGCCGCCCGACGTGATCGACACGCTGCGCGCGTTGGGCTACATCGGCGCCGACGACCTGAAGTGAGCGGGGCGCCGCTCCTGCACGATGCGCGCGGCGTGCCGCTGCGCCGCGCGACCGCCCCGCGGCGCATCGTCAGTCTCGTGCCGTCCACGACCGAGACGGTCTGCGCGCTCGGGCTCGGCGCGCGGCTCGTGGGGGTCACGCGCTATTGTCGCCATCCGCGCGCGGAGTTGGCCTCCGTCGCGCGCGTGGGCGGCACGAAGGACCCCGACCTGGCGGCGATCGCGGCGCTGGCGCCCGACCTGATCCTGGCCAATCTGGAGGAGAATCGACCCGGGCAGTTCGCCGCGCTGCAGGCCATCGCGCCGCTGTGGGTCGCCTTTCCGCGGGACGTGGACGGCGCGCTGGCCGACCTGGCCGCGATGGGGGCGCTGCTCGACGCGCCGGCGCGCGCGGCAGAGTTCGCGGCGCGCGTCGAGGCCGCCCGCGCCGCGCTGCGCGCGCGCCGCGCGGCGGGGCGGCCCTTCCGCCACGCCGTGCTCGTCTGGCGCGACCCGTGGATGGCGGCCGGTCCCGACACCTGGGTCTCGGGACTGCTGGCCGAGGCCGGCGGGATCAACGTCATCGCCGGGCGCGAACCCCGGTACGGCGCGGTGGGGCTCGACGCGTTGCGCGCGGCCGCGCCCGACCTGATCGTGCTGCCCGACGAGCCCTTCCCGTTCGCCGCGCGGCACCTGCCGGAGTTCGCCGAACTGGCCCCGCGCTGCCGGCTCGTGGACGGCGAGGCGCTCACCTGGCACGGCGTGCGCCTGCTCGCCGGGCTGGAGCTGGCCGGGTCGCTCGTCCCGCCGGCCTGAGCGCGCCGGGCGGCCCGCTCAGGGGGCCGTGCCCGCCAGGTGCAGCCGGTAGAGCTTCCAGTACAGGCCGCGCTGCGCGAGCAGCTCGTCGTGCGTGCCCTGCTCGTGCAGGCGCCCCTTGTGCAGCACGAGGATCCGGTCGGCATTCACGACCGTCGAGAGCCGGTGCGCGATCACCAGCGAGGTGCGGCCCTCCATGAGGCGCGCCGTGGCGTCCTCGACGAGCGACTCGGTCTCGCTGTCGACGGAGGAAGTGGCCTCGTCGAGGATCAGCACCTCGGGGTCGGCCGCCAGCGCGCGCGCGAAGGACAGGAGCTGGCGCTGCCCCGAAGAGAGGTTGTGCCCGCGCTCGGAGAGGCGCGTCGCGTAGCCCTCGGGCAGCCGGCGCACGAAGGCGTCGGCGTGCACCGCGCGCGCGTAGCGCTCGACGTCGGCCGGGCCGAGGCGCTGCTCGCCCATGCGGATGTTCTCGGCGATCGTGTCGCTGAACAGGAACACGTCCTGCTCGACGATCGCGAGCCGGCGGCGCAGCTCGGCGTGCGGGAAGGAGCAGATGTCGCGCCCGCCCAGCAGGATCGTCCCCGACGGCGTCTCGTGGAAGCGGCACAGCAGGTTCACGACGGTCGTCTTGCCCGCGCCCGTGTGGCCGACGATCGCGACCTTCTCGCCGCGCCCGATGCGGAAGGACAGCCCCCGGAGCACGGGCGCGCCGCCGGGATAGGCGAAGGACACGTCGCGGAACTCGATCGCCGGCGTCTCGTCGTCGTCGGTCGGCCGCCCCGCGGGGCCGGCCGCGGGCCGCGCGGGGGCGGGGCTCGAGGGCGCGCGGGCCGGGGCCGCCGCCGCGCGCTGCTCCTCGGTGGGCGTGTCGAGGATGCCGAACACGCGCTCGGCCGCCGCCATCGCCGCCTGCAGCACGTTGTAGCGCTCGGCCAGCTCGCGGATCGGCTCGAACACGAAACCCAGGTACAGCCAGAACTGCAGGAACACGCCCACGGTGAGGTCGCCGCGCGCGATCAGGATCGCGGCCGCGAACAGGCAGGCCTGGCGGATGCCTTGGCTGAGCGTGTCGACGACGGGGAAGAACAGCGAGAAGTGCTTCACCGTCACCATGTTGTCGTCGTAGTAGCGCGTGTTGAGCGCGTCGAAGCGGCGCGCCGAGGCCTCCTCGCGCCGGAACAGGCGCACGACCGCGAGGCCCGCGAGGCGCTCCTGCAGGAAGGCGTTGAGGCGCGAGAGCGAGGCGCGCGTGGCGCGATAGGCGCTGCGGGCCTTGAGGCGGAAACGGAACGAGACCCAGATCATGACCGGCAGCAGCAGCAGGGCGACCAGCGCCAGCGGCGGCGAGATCCACACGAGCACCCCGAGCACGACGACGATCGTGAGCGCGTCGTAGGCCAGCGTCGCGACGCCCGTGGTGAACATCTCCGAGAGCGAGTCGACGTCGCTCGTGACGCGCGTCACCGACCAGCCGACGGCGTGGCGGTCGAACCAGCCCACCGGCAGGCGCAGCAGGTGCCGGAAGAGGCGCTCGCGCAGCTCGAAGACGATGCGCTGCCCGGTGCGGTTCATGAGCCACTCGCGCAGCAGCAGCGTCACGGCCAGCAGCGCGCTCAGGCCGAGGTAGACGAGCGCCAGGCCGCTCACCTCCGAGACCAGCGGCGCGGAGTCGAAGCCGGGGAGCGCGCGTCCGGCGAGGGCGCGCGCCACGGGCCCGTCGATCAGGCGCTGGATGACCTCCGGCCCGGCGAGGCGCAGCGCCAGGCCCAGGACCAGCAGCCCGATGGTCGTGCCCAGCGCGGCGGCGTGGGGCCGCGCGCACTGCAGCAGCCGGCGCAGCAGGCGACGGTCGTAGACGGCGCCGACCTCGAACTCCTCGTCGTGGTGGTCGCGCCGATCCGCGCGGTCGCGCTCGCGGGCGGCGGGATCGCGGCGGGGCGCGCTCACAGGGCCTCGATCTCGGCCTGCAGCCGCTGGCGCTCGTGCAGTTGCGCGTAGAGTCCGCCGCGGCGCACGAGTTCGGCGTGCGTGCCGCGTTCGAGGACGCGGCCCTCGTCGAGCACGATGATCTCGTCGGCCAGGCTGAGGGCGGCGACGCGGTGGCTCACGATGATCGCCGTGCGCCCGGCGAGCCGCGCGCGCAGCCCGCGCAGGATGGCCTGCTCGGTGGCGGAGTCGACGGCCGAGAGACAGTCGTCGAGGATCATGATCGGCGGGTCGGCCGCGAGCGTGCGCGCGATCGCCGTCCGCTGGCGCTGCCCGCCCGAGAGCGTCACGCCGCGCTCGCCGAGCAGCTCGTCGTAGCCCGAGGGGAAGCCCTCGATGTCCTCCTCGACGTGCGCGGCGCGGGCCATCTCGCGGATGGTCTCGTCGGCCACGTGCTCGCCGGCGAAGGCGATGTTGTCGCGGATCGACTCGCTGAACAGGAAGGTGTCCTGCGGCACGACGCCGAGGCGCGCGCGCAACCAGGAGATCGGCACCTCGCGGATGTCGCGCCCGTCGATCAGGACCGTCCCGGGCGGCGGGTCGACCTGGCGCGAGACGAGCTGCACCAGCGTGCTCTTGCCCGAGCCCGTGCGGCCGGTGATGCCCAGCGTGCGGCCGGCGGGCACGCGCAGCGAGACGCGCTCGAGGGCCGGACGCCCGTCGAAGGCGTGGCTCAGCTCGCGCACCTCGAGCTCGCCGCGCCCGTCGGCCGGCGCCCGCGCCCCCGGCGCCTCCGTGACCGAGGGGCGCAGCTCGAAGAGCTCGTCGAGGCGCTCGGCGCCGGCGCGCGCCCGGTGGTACATGCCCAGCATCCAACCCACCGCGATGAGCGGCCAGAGCGCCAGGTCGAGCAGGTTGAGGAACAGCAGGAAGTCGCCGGCCGTGAGGCGCCCCTCGACGAGGTGCCAGCCGCCGACCGCGACGATGGCGAGCACGCCCAGGTCCTTGATCACGTGGATCGAGGCCGAGGTCGTGCCGCGGATCGTCGCCAGCCGCACGTTGGCGTCGAGGAAGGCGCGCGCGAGCCGCCGGAAGACGTTCTCGCTGACGGCTTCGCGCGCGAAGGCCTTGACGATGCGGATGCCGGAGACGTTCTCCTGCGCCGCGGTCGACATGTCGCCCAGGCAGCGCTGCGTGATCTCGCTGTACCGCTGCGTGGGGCGCGCCGCGAACTTCACCACCAGGGCCAGCCCGAGGAAGGGCAGCACGAGGGCCGCTGCGAGCACCGGATCGATCCACCACATCAGGCCGATGGCGAGCGGCACGACGACGAGCGCCTGCGCGTTGTACATGACGGCCGGGCCGAGCAGCATGCGCACGGCCTCGATGTCGGCGACCGAGCGCGACATGACGTCGCCGGTGCGCACGCGCGCCAGGTCGTGCGGCGTGAGCGTGGTGAGGTGACGGAACAGGTCGAGGCGGAAGGCCGCCTCGAAGCGCCGCGAGGCGCCCGTGACCCACCAGCGCATGCCGTACTTGGCGGCGCCCTTCACGAACTCGAGTGCCAGCGCGAACGCCATCCACAGGCCGATGTCGCGCACGCCCAGCGAGCCGTCGACCATCCCGTCGACGGCGTGCCGGTAGATCAGCAGCGTCGCGAAGGACAGCCCGCTGGCCGGCAGGATGCACAGCAGGCCCTTGAGGAAGTCGCCGCGGACGACCGGCCAGTAGGTCAGCGCGCGCGCGAACGGACCGCGGCGGGGCTCAGCCACGCGACTCCGCGCCGTCGCCGACGGGCGCGGAGGTGCGGCGCGCCGCGCGGACCGGTCCGACCGCGCGGGCGCGCAGGCGCCGCGGGGCGCTTGCGTCGACGCCCTCGACGCCGCGCGTCGTGCCGTCGCCGTCGTCCATCGCGAGGATGCCGCGCCGGCGGCTCGGGAGCAGGCCCATGTCGCGCTTGATCGCGAAGCACAGCGAGGGCGGCACGCCGCAGACGTGGCAGACCTTGCCCACGCAGTACTCGGTCGCCATCAGCTGGCGCGCCCGCTCGCGCTCGGACCACAGCCAGTCGCGCGCCGGGCCGATGTCGAGGTGGTCCCAGGGCAGCGCCTCGTCGCGGGCCCGTTCGCGCAGGGCGTAGGCGTCGGCGTCGACGCCGACGTTGGCGAAGGCCTGCCGCCAGCGGCCGATGTCGGCGTGCTCGCTCCACGCGTCGAAGCGCGCGCCCAGCCGGTGGGCCTCGATCAGGCCCGCCGTGAGGCGGCGGTCGCCGCGCGAGAGCACGCCCTCGAGCCAGCTCTGCTGCGGGTCGTGGAACTTGAGCTTCACGCGCCGGTTGCGGTTCAGCCCGCGCATCCAGCGCTGCTTCTCGGCGATCGTCGCGGGCGGCATCATGCCGTCCCACTGGAACGGCACGAAGGCCTTGGGAACGAAGGTCGAGACGGTCACGTTGATCTGCGCGGGCCCCTTGCCCGTCACGCGCTGGCGCAGCTTGCTGAGTTGGTCGGCGAACTCGACGACCGCGCGCAGGTCCTCCTCGAGCTCGCCGGGGATGCCGATCATGTAGTAGAGCTTGATCTGCGTCCAACCCTCGCGGTAGGCGGCCTCGGCGCTCTTGAGCACGTCCTCGTTGCGGATGTCCTTGTTGATGATGCGGCGCAGCCGGTCGGTGGCGACCTCGGGGGCGAAGGTCAGGCCCGAGCGGCGCACGCCGGCGAGCAGCGCCGGCAGGCGCGCGAGTTCGCCGGTGACGCGCAGGCTGGGCAGGCTGACCGAGACGCCCCGCGGCGCGAAGCGCTCGTTCATCGCGCGCAGCAGCTCCTCGATCCAGGGATAGTCGCCCGAGCTCAGCGAGGTCAGCGTGATCGAGTCGTAGCCGGTGTTGCGCCAGGTCGCCTCGGCCGTGGCGACGAGCTCCTCGACCGTGCGGTAGCGCATCGGGCGCGTGATCATCCCGGCCTGGCAGAAGCGGCAGCCGCGCGTGCAGCCGCGCATGATCTCGAGCGAGATGCGGTCCTGAACCGAGCGCGCGTGCGGCACGACCGGCCGCGTGGCGGCCGGCACGGAGCTGAAGTCGAAGACCGAGGCCCCCTTGACGACGGCGGGCACGTCGTCGAAGCGCGGCGTCAGGCCGCGGAAGGGCCCGTCGCCGGCGTCGAAGGACGGCACGTACATCGACGGCACGTAGGCCCAGGGGAAGCTGCGCGCGACGTCGTGCAGCAGCTCGGCGCGGGCGCGCCCGGCGCGGCGGCGCTCGGCGACGAAACGCAGGAAGGGCACGATCGTCTCCTCGGCGTCGCCGGGCAGGAAGACGTCGATGAACTCGGCCAGCACCTCGGGCGAGTGCGCGCCGTGGCCGCCGGCGACGACGATCGCGTGCGCGTCGCCGCGCTCCGCGGCCCGCAGCGGCAGGCCGGCGAGGTCGAGCGTCTCGAGCACGTTCGAGTAGGTCAGCTCGCTCTGCAGCGTGATGCCGAGCACGTCGAAGCCCGCGACGGGCGCGTGCGTCTCGAGCGTGAACAGCGGCACGCCCTGCGCGCGCATGCGGTCGGCCATGTCGGGCCACGGCGTGAAGCAGCGCTCGGCCGCGAGGTCGGGCTCGGAGTTCACGATCTGGTACAGGATCTGCAGGCCGTTGTGGCTCGTGCCGACCTCGTAGGTGTCGGGGTAGCATAGCGCGATCCGGCCCGACAGCGCCTGGCCGTCCTTGGCCACGCTGTTGAACTCGCCGCCCAGGTACTGGACGGGGTTGCGCACGTGCGGCGCGAGCGCGCGGACGGCCGGCAGGAGGTCGACGCGGGGGCCGTTCATGATCCCGGCCACGATATCAGGAACGCGGGGGTGGCCGCTCGCGCGCCGTGCGCCTCAGTCGCCCGCGGCGCCGTCCTCGTCGTCCGCCGGATCGTCGGTGCCGCGGCACGGCGAGAGGCTCGTGAAGCGCCGCCGCGCCGGGTGCAGCCCGTCGTTGCCGAGCAGCAGCAGCACGGCGAGCGGCATGTAGAGCGCCTCGAACTCCTCGCGCGCCGTGCCGCCGTCGTCGGGCAGGGCGGCCATCGCCGCCGCGAGTTCGCGCCCGATGACCTCGGGGCCGCGCGCGTCGGCCGGCAGCGTGCGCATCGCGCCGGTGGCGGAGTCGAGCGCGTAGCGTTCCTCCCAGGGCAGGAGCACGCGGCGCGCCAGCACGCCCACGACCTCCGGGCAGACGGGTTGGCCGCGATCCCACGGCAGGTTCAGCGCGAAGGCGCGCAACTCGGGGCGATGCTCGGCGAGCCGGCCCGCGTGGGCGCCGAGTTCGGCGGCGTCGGCCGCGAGCAGCAGCGTGCTGCCGCGGCGGCCGGCCTCCTCGGCGGTCTCGACGCGTCGATCGAGCGCCAGGGCCAGCGCGTGCGCGAGCGGGGCGGCCGCGGGCGAAGCGGGCGCGAAGGCGTCGGGGAGCAGACCGAGGCGCTCGAGCAGGTGCGCGAGCCGCTGCAGCAGGAAGGCCACCATGTCGAGGCGCAGGTCGAGCACGTCGTAGCGGCCCTGCCGCGAGCCGTCCTCGAAGTAGCCGCCGGCGACCTTGAGGATCACGCCCGCGTGCTGGATGAAGTGCCACTCGCGCAGTCCCAGCTCGTCGAGCGCCGGCCAGCGGCGGCTGCGGCCGAGCTGGCCGTGCAGCGCGTCGAGGCGCTCGCGCTGCTCGTCGTCGGCGTCGAACGCGTCGCACTCCGCCAGCAGGTCGGCGCACAGCTCGCGGTCGCGCGCGAGCAGCGCGGCCTCGGCGCGCGTCAGCTGGACGTCGAGGCGCTCGGTCTCGGAGAGTTCGGGGGCATCGCAGATCGGTTCGAGCGTGTCGAGGCAGTCCCGGAAGGCGCCCGACTGCAGTTGCGCGTAGGCCAGCTCGCGCCGCACGGCCGGGTCTCCCGGGTCGGCGTCGAGGCAGGCCTGCAACTGCGGCACGGCCACGTCGGGGCGGGCCTGATCCACGAGCCGGAAGGCGAGCGCGTAGCGCGCCGAGGCGTCCTCCGGGGCCGCCTCGACGGCTTCGAACAGCCGGGCGTCGGCCTCGCTGCCGAGCAGGCGACACAGCCGGCCGGCGGCTGACAGCGCCCCGGCGTGGCGCGGGTCGAGGCGCAGCGTCGCCAGCAGCGCGTCGAGGGCGCCGCGCAGATCTCCCCGGCGGACGAGGTCGATGGACGTTTCGAAATGCGGCTGGGCGTCGTTCACGGGCGGGATTCTAGCGCCCCCGGTCGGTAGGCTGCTCGCAGGCCACCATGCGACGCATCGCGATCACGAACCAGAAGGGCGGCGTGGGCAAGACCACGACGACCGTCAGCCTCGGCTCGGCCCTCGCCCGACTCGGGCAGCGCGTGCTGGTCTGCGACCTCGACCCGCAGTGCAACCTCACGGTGCACCTCGACGTCGACCCGGCCGGCGAGCAGCCCTCGCTCTACGAGTTGCTGCACGGGCGCGCGACGCTGGCCGAGATCCTCCGGCCGACGCGCGAGCCCGGTCTGGAGATCGCGCCGGCGTCGATCGACCTGGCGGGGGTCGAACTCGAGCTGGTCAACACGGTCGGCCGCGAGACGCTGCTGCGCGACGCGCTGCGCGTCGTGACCGACAAGGACCCGCGCCGCTGGGATTTCGTGCTCGTCGACTGCCCGCCCAGCCTCGGGCTGCTGTCGCTCAACGCGCTCGTGGCCTGCGACGAGGTCTTCGTCCCGATCCAAGCCGAGTTCTTCGCGCTGCAGGGCCTCGGCAAGCTGCTCGAGATCGTCGAACTCGTGCAGCGGCGCCTCAACCCCGCGCTGGCCATCACCGGCATGGTCTCGTGCCGCCACGATCCGTCGACGAAGCTGTCGCGCCAGGTCATCGCGGACATCGAGGAGCACTTCGGCGACAAGCTGTTCCGCACGACCATCCGGCGCAACGTGAAGCTGGCCGAAGCGCCCAGCCACGGCAAGACGATCTTCGAGTACGACGCCGCCTGTCGCGGGGCGCAGGACTACCTCGCGCTTGCGCGCGAAGTGCTCGGCGTGAAGACTGCTGCGCCCGCCCGCCGACGGCGGTCCGCCGCGGCGGCGCCGCAGCAGGCGTCCGCCGCACCGAGCCCGGGGCCGTCCGCGGGAGCCGCCGAGGAGCCACCCGTCCCATGATCTTCAACCTGCCCGCGCGCCTCGTCTCGATCGACGACGGCCTGCCGATCTTCGTGCTGCGGCTGCTGCTGCTGCCGCTCACGCTGCTGCACCTGGTGCTCGTCTCGGCGCGCAACGCGCTGCACGACGCGGGGCTGCTCGGGGCGGTGTCCGTTCCGGCGCCCGTCGTGTCGGTCGGCAACCTCACCGCGGGCGGCACCGGCAAGACGCCGCTGGTGATCGCGCTCGCGGAGCGGGCGCTGGCGGCGGGCAGGCGCGTCGCCATCGTCGCGCGCGGCTACGGCGCGATCGCCGACGCAGAGGGCCGCACCGACGAGGTCGCGCTCATCGCGCGGCGCTGTCCGCGGGCGCAGCTCGTCGTGGCACCCGACAAGCTGAGCGGGGCGCGGCAGGCGGCGGCCGCCGGCGCCGAGCTGATCCTGGTCGACGACGGCTTTCAGCACCGCCGGCTGCATCGCGACGTCGACATCGTCGTGATCGACGCGCGCGCGCCGTTCGGCAACGGGTCGGTGCTGCCGGGCGGGCCGCTGCGCGAGCCGCCGGGCGGGCTCGGCCGGGCCGATCTGGTCGTCATGACGCACGGCGAGGGCCTGCCGGACGGCGCCCGCAGCGCGGCCGAGAGCGCGGTGCGTGCGCACAAGCTGGGCGTGCCGATCGTGTGGGGCAGGCATGTCGCGCGCGGCGTGCGGCCCGTCGGCGGGGGCGAGCCGCGGCCCGCGGCCGAACTGGCCGGCCGCGACGTGCACCTGTTCTGCGGCGTCGCGTCGCCCGCCGGCTTCCGCGACACGGTCGCCGCTCTCGGCGCGAACGTCACGGGCCTGACGGCCTTCGGGGACCACCATGCGTTCAGCGGCGCCGACGTGGCGGCGGTGCGCGCCCAGGCGGGCGCGAGCCTGCTGCTGTGCACCGAGAAGGACGCCGACAAGGTCGCCCGCTGCGGCGGCAACGACGATGTCGCCTGCCTGGTGATCGACCTGGAGTTCGAGACGCCGTTGCCGCCGATCGTCGGCCTCGACGCCCCCTGGTCGCCGCCCGCGGCCCACGACGAGCACGCGCACCACTGAGCCAGGGCGCCGCGTCAGCGGTAGCGTGCGGCGAGGGCCGCGACGAGCGAGGTCGGCGAGTCGGCGTCCAGCAGGCGGGCGAGGGCCGCGCGCTGCGAGCGCTCCGAGGCCTGCGGCAGCGTGGCGCCGGCCGCCAGCGACGCTTCGGGCGGCACGACGAAGGCGAAGGAAGCGCCGCTCGCGATGTGGGTCCAGCGGCCTTCGATGGCGGTGCGGTACCAGAAAGGGCCGTCGGGACCGTCGGTCGAGCTGAAGCTCGTGCGGGTCACGAACGCCAGCAGGTAGTCGGCGGCGTCCTGGAAGCGCGGCGGCGTCGTGTCGGCCAGCGGGTCGAGATCGACGGGAATCGCGGCCGTCACGACGGCGAAGCGGCGTTGTCCGACCCGGGTGGCGACCTCGGCTTCGATCGGGGACGGCACCGTCGGCACGACGAGCTGGCCGCCGGCGTCGCGCAGTTCGTGGCGCGAGGCGATCACGACGCGCAGCCCGGACGCATCGGGGCGCGCGAGGGGCAGCTCCACCGCGATCGGGCCGACGTCGCCGCGGACGGCCGGCCCGAGGCGCAGCGCGCCGGGCCGGGCCGCGTCTTCGTGCAGTTGCAGGTCGACGTGCCCGTCGGCGTCGGTCGCGCCGAGGCTCGGGCGGCCGCCGCCCACGCGGGCGGCCACGAGCAGCCCCGGGAGCGGCCGCCCCTGCCAGGTCGCGACGAACCGGGCCTGACGCGGCAATCCGCCGAGAGGTTCGGGACGGGTGGACTCGCTCGGACGGAGTTCGAGCGCCGCCAGCACGCGCGCGCGCTGGCCATCCACCGCGGAGGCGATCGAGGGCAGGCGCGCCGCCAGCACGAGCGCCGCGCCGCTGGGGCCGGGCTGCACGGCGCGCACGAGCGGCAGCAGGGCCCGCGGCTCGAGCAGCGCCTGCTCGGCCGCGGCGACGGCTGCGATCGCGCGCGGCAGCTGGGGCGTGCCGGCGGCGAACAGGCGTTCGGCCTCGGCGAGCTGTTCGCGAGCCTCGGCCAGGCCCGGGCGCGCCCGTTCGGCGAGAGCTTCGCCGAGCAGGGCGCGGTCGACGACGGCGCGTGCCCAGGAGTGCGCCGGCGGGCCGGGATCGACCCAGTGGTCGAAGCGCGCGCCGGGCAGACCGGCCTCGGTCGTCAGCACGACGAGTCGTTCGCGGTGGGTGCGGGACACGCTGCTCGGGGCGGCCGGCGCGGAACCGGGGTGTTGCAGCGTCGACTCGATCTGCAACTCGGTGAGTTCGGCCTCGACGTGCACGAGCAGTTGCTCGGCGAGGGCCGCGAGCGCGGCGCGTCGCGCGGCGCTCGCCGAGTCGCCGTCGGCGCCCGGTGCCGACCCGACGCCGGCGAGCACCTCGGCCGGCGCCAGGTCATGGAGCGGGGCCGAGGTCCAGGCCGGTCGCGCGACGCGCGGCGCCGACGCGCAGGCGCCGAGGGCGAGCGTGAGCGCGACCCAGCAGGAGACGCGGCGATGCATGGGGGAACCCGGCACGTGGCTGCTATCGTAGCGGCGGGCCGCGGGAGATCGCATGTCCGGGAGCGCGAGTCGCTGGCATCTGCTCACGGTGTTCGCGCTCGTCGCGGCGTGCTGGGGGCTGTCGCGAACGCTGGGCCAGCCATTCGATCAGGGCTGGCTCGGACACAACGGGGCGCGCTACGCGCAGATCGCCCGCAACTACGACCGCGACGGCTTCCTGGCGCACGGAGGTGCGCCCTCGCGGCGGGCGGGCAGCGACGTGCAGGCCTCCCCCGACGTCTACGCGCACCATCCGCCGGGGCTCGCGGCGCTGATCGGCGTCGTGTTCCGTCTCACCGGGCCAAGCGAGGATGCCGCTCGCGCCGTGCCGATCGCGGCCACCGTGCTGCTGCTCGCGGCCTTCGGCCTGCTCGTGAAGCGGGTGGTCGGGGCGCGGGTCGCGGCGCTGAGCGTCGCGCTGGCGGCCGCTCAGCCGATGGTGAACGTCTACGGGGCCCACATCGATGTGCAGGGCGCGCCCGTGCTGGCGCTGTCGGTGGCGTGCCTGATCGCCTATCGCCACTGGTTGACGGGCGGGTCGGTGGCCTGGCTGGTGCTGCTGTCCGCCGGCGCGTCGAGCTTCGATTGGTACGGGTTGTACACGCCCGTGTGCTGCGCGGTGCATGCGGCGGCGACCGGCGCGCGGGGGCGCGGCGCGGCAGGCGGCCTGATCGTGTTCACGCTCGCGCTCTTCGCCGGCTGGCTGGCGTGGTTGTCGTCGCTCCCGGGGGTGCCCGACGGGCAGGTCGCGGGAGCGGCGGGCGTGCGCGGGTGGGGGGCGTTGCTCGGCGGCGGGGAGGCGGTGGGGCCGGCGCTCGATGCGTGGTGGCGCGCGACGCAGGCGCTCATGCCGGCCTGGCCGCTGCTGCTGCTCGTCACGCTGCTCGTCGCCTGCGGCTGGCGGGCGCCGGGCGCGGCGGGCGCCGTGCTCGGAGCGCGCGGCCTGCTGTTCCTGCTGTTGGCGCCGCCGCTCGTTCACGGCGTGTTGTTTCCGGCCGGCATGCTCCAGCACGGGTATTGGCTGTTCGGGCTGCCGCTCGGGCTGGCCTTCGGCACGGCTCTCGCGCTCGAGGCGCTGAAGGCGGTGCCGGCGCTGCTGGTGGTGGTGGCGGCCTTCGTCGCGGGTGCGGCGGCCTCCGAGGAGATCCTCGCCGAGCGCGACCCGCTCCCGGTGCTGCTCGGCGCCGAACTGGCCGCGCGCACGGCGCCTGCCGATCTGGTCCTCACCAACTACGACTGCAATCCGTTCGCCGGAGAGGGCCCGGGCTACGTGCTGCTCCGGCCCGGCATGACGTGGGCGGCCGATCGCGCGATTCGCGGGTCGATCGGCGATGCCGCGTCGTTCGAGCGGGCCCTGAGGCTGCGGCCCGACGCGCGCTGGTTCCTGGAGACCCCCTGGCCGCGGCCGGTCGAGGACGCGCTCGCGGCGAGGCTCGCCGACCTCGCGGACGGCCCGCCGCAGCCCGTGAGCGGCGATCCGCCCGTCCGGCTGTGGTCTCTGGGACCGCGCGCCCCGTGAACGGAGAACCCGCGGCGGGCTGGTGGCCCGCAGCGGACTCGGGCACAATGAGGGATTCAACCGTCCCGCCGAAGTCGCGGGTCCGCTGACCGGAACCCCATGCAACTCCGCAACATCGCCATCATCGCCCACGTCGACCACGGCAAGACCACGCTCGTGGACGCGCTTCTGAAGGACTCGGGCGTGTTCCGCGACGGGCAGCTCCCGGTCGACTGCGTGCTCGACAGCAATCCGCTCGAGCGCGAGCGGGGCATCACGGTGCTCTCGAAGAACGTGGCCGTGCAGCGCGGCGACCTGAAGATCAACATCATCGACACGCCGGGGCACGCCGACTTCGGGGGCGAGGTCGAGCGCGTGCTGCGCATGGCGGACGGCGCGCTGCTGCTGGTGGACGCCTTCGACGGCCCGATGCCCCAGACGCGCTACGTGCTCGGCAAGGCGCTCGCCGCCGGCCATGCGGTCCTCGTCGTGATCAACAAGTGCGACCGCAAGGGCGCTCGTCCGCACGAGGTGCTCGACGAGGTGTTCGACCTGTTCGTCGACCTGAAGGCCAGCGATCGGCAGCTCGACTTTCCCGTCCTGTACGCCTCCGGGCGCGAGGGCTGGGTGCGTCGCGAGCCCGACGGCCCGGAGACGGACACGCACCTGATGTTCGAAACCGTGCGCGACCGGGTCCCGGCGCCGGCCACCGACAGCGCGGCTCCGGTGCGCATGCAGGTCACGACGCTCGACCACAGCGACTACGTGGGGCGCATCGCCATCGGCCGCATCGAGCGCGGAACGATGCGCGATTCCGAGCTGCTCACCGTGTGCGGCGGCGATCGTCCGCCCCGGACGTCGCGCGTGAACGGCCTGTTCGTCTTCGACGGTCTCGGCCGCTCGCAGGTCGCCGCGGCCACGGCCGGCGACATCGTGGCGGTGCAGGGCTTCCCGGAGATCACGATCGGCGAGACGTTGTGCGCGCCGGACACGGCCGAGCCGCTGCCCCGCATCACGATCGACGAACCGACCATGTCGATGGACCTCATGGTCAACGACTCGCCCTTCGGCGGGCGCGAGGGGCGTTTCGTGACGGGGCGACAGCTGGCCGAGCGCCTGCAGCGAGAGTTGCGCAGCAACGTGGCGCTGCGCGTCGACACGGCGGGAGGCGATTCGGCCTGGCGCGTCTCGGGGCGCGGCGTGCTGCACCTCGGAATCATGCTCGAGACCATGCGCCGCGAGGGCTACGAACTGGCCGTGTCCCGCCCGCGCATCATCGAGCACGAGGAGAACGGCGTGCGCACCGAGCCGATCGAGGACCTGCAGGTGGACATCCCGTCCGGCCTGGCGGGCAAGGTGATCGAGGCGGTGTGCGCCCGGCGCGGCGACCTGGTCGAGATGGACACCGAAGGATCGTTCAACCGCCTGCGCTTCACCATCCCGGCGCGCGGGCTGATCGGGCTGCGCACGCGCGTGCTCAACCTCACGAGCGGCGAGGCGGTGATGCACCACGTGCTCGCGGGCTACGAACCGTGGCGCGGTGCCGTGCCGCGGCGGGCCAATGGCGTCATGACGAGCACGGAGACGGGCGTCGTGACGGACTACGCGCTCGACGGGCTGCAGGATCGCGGCACCTTCTTCGCCAAGCCGGGCGATCGCGTCTACGAGGGTCAGGTCGTCGGCGAGCACTGCAAGGCGAACGACATCTCCGTGAACGTCTGCCGCGAGAAGAAGCTCACGAACATGCGCACGACGGGGTCCGACCGGGCGCTGCGCGTGGCGCCGCCGCGCGAGTTCAGCCTCGAGGACGCACTCGAGTACATCGAGGACGACGAACTCGTCGAACTCACGCCGCAGAGCATCCGGATCCGGAAGAAGAACCTCTCCGCGCTCGAGCGCAAGCGCTCCGAGCGGGCCGGAGCGGTCTGACGGCCACCGGGGCCGGCGTCAGCGGCCCTGCGTCACGGCGCTCGAGGCGCTGACGCGCTCCTTCTTCCAGGCCTCGCGTCGCGCCGGCAGGTCGGGCTCGGTCCGGAGCAGGCGGCGTTCGATCGAGGCCGGGAGCTGGAATCCGCGTTCGTAGAGCACGAAGGGCATGTGCGGCTTGATGCACGAGGCGCACGTGTACTTCTTGTCCATCTCCTCGCGGGGAACGCGGTAGTTCGCCATGCGCCGCAGGTAGCGGTAGGTCTCGCCGTTCCAGAAGCGGGCGAAGTCGGCACGCGTCTCGCCCACGAAGATCGGCAGGCTCCGGTCGGTGAAGTGTCCGAGGTCGTGGCTCGGTTGGGTGGTGCCGTCGCAGCAGGGAAGGATGCCGCCGTCCCAGTTGAAGAAGATGCTGCGGTACAGCCAGGAGCAGGTCGCGACGTCCGCCTTGGGCGCCTTGGTCGCGACGCGCTCGCCGCGCGCGACGGCCTGGTCCTCTTCCTTGATGTGCACGCCCGGGCTGGCGTTCACGCGGCCCTCGCCCGAGTTGGCGTTGCGGACCTCGTCGTCGCGCCGCGGCCGCCACTCCTCCTTGTGCTCGGGAGGAATGTTGGGGTTGATGAAGCGGATCGCGTTGACCCCGATCTCCTTGGCCATCTGTCGGGCCTTGGGCAGTTCATGCTGATTGTGGCTGAAGCGCAGGAACTGCCAGTCGACGAAGGGCAGGCGGCGGCCGAGGCGACGCTTGGCGTCGACGATCGCCTTCATGTTCTCGATCGTGCGCCAGAAGTCGCCGCCGATGTTGTACTTGCCGTAGGTCTCCGGGCTGGCGCCATGGCAGCTGACGATCAGATGCTCGAGCCCGGACGTGACGAGCTTCTCGGCGTTCTCCGCCTTGAACGCGGACAGGTTCGCGCTGATGGTGACGCCGATGTTGCGATCCGCCGCGTAGCGGATCATCTCGTAGATCTCCGGGTACAGCACGGGCTCGCCGGATCCGTAGAGGTTCAAGCGCATGGCGGTGGGCGCCATGATGTCGATGGCGCGCTTGAAGCAGTCGAGATGCATGCGCCCGAAGCCGCGCCCGTCGGCGTCGATCTTGCTGCGATCGCGGTCGAGGCAGAACGGGCAGCGCTGGTTGCAGATGTTGGTCGACTCGATCTTCAGGACGTACGGGAAGCCGCCCACGGTCTCGCTGCCGCGCATGCGCGACCATTCGACGCGCGCGAAATTCCACAGCCGCCGCGGCGTGATGTGGCGCGAGAGGGAGTACGCGTACCGGCTCAGGATCTTGACGTTGGTGAGCGTCGGGCCGGTCGTGGCGAGAACGAAGTTGAAGACTTTCATGGACCGGCCAAGATAACCCGGGTGTTCAGGGGCGGCAAACGCGCATCAGCGGATCGCGAGACCCGATGTGTCGCCTCGCGAGGCCCCTCATCGGTCGGAACGGTCAGGCGCCTGCAGCGGCGAGCGCGAGGACCGCGTAGGCCGTGGCAAGCGGCGGCGCGCCTTCCCACCAGCGCGGCGATGCGTCGTTGATCCAGGAGCCGTCGGCGCGCTGCGCGTCGACGAGCTTGCGCGTGAGTTGTTCGCGCCATGCGATCGGCGTGCCGGCCTCGTCGGTGAACTCGTGCGAGGCCAGTCGAGCGAGCGTGCGCGCGAGGGTCAGGTAGTAGTAGTACAGGCCCTGCGCACCCTCGGTCGCGTTCGCGTAGCCCGGGTTCGTCTCGACGGTGAAGTTCCGGGACAGCCAGGTGACGGCGGCGCGCACCCGCGCATCATCCCGCGGCAGCCCGCAGAAGATGTACGACTTGAGCAGCGCGTACGTCATCGACCCGTAGGAACGGGCCTGCCAGATCCCGGGCGCGATCTCGATCTCTCCGGCCATGCTGTTGCCGGGCATGTAGGTCGCGCCGCCGTCGATGCCGTTCACGAGGCGCCCGCCGGCGAGGCGCGGCCAGGAAAGCGCCCCCGCTTCCCCCGTGTTGTGGCAGCGCTCGAGGAACACCAGCGCCTTGGCGTAGAACGGATCGGTGGAGGGCGTTCCGGCCCGGGCTGCGGCCTCGATGGCCATGTGCGTGTTCGAGAGGTCGGGTCGTTCATCGTTGCCGTAGCCGATGCCGCCGTAGTGGGGGTCGTCCTCGCTGAGGTACCCCTCGCCCTCGTCGGCCTGGGCGGCGAGCAGGAAGCGCCGGGCACGCTCGATCACCGGCGCGTCCTCGGGGCGTCCGCCGGCGAGCAACGCGTCGAGCGCGACCGACGTCGTGTAGACGTCGAGGCCGATCTGCATGATCGCGCCGTCCTCCTGCTGCAGCCCGACGAGATAGTCGAGCCCGTCCGCGAACCACTCCGGTCGCGGCTGGCCGAGGCGGTCGGCGAGGATCGCCGTGGCCGAGAGGCACATCGCCGTGACGCCGGGCTCGGGTCCTTCCCAGCCCGGAAGCTCGAGGCCGAAGGTGCCGCCGCGCTGGCGTTCGTGCAGGAAGTGCCAAGCCGCCTCGAGCGCGACCGATGGATCGCGACCGGGGGCCGCATGCGGCGGCAACGCGGGCTTGGCCGTGCCCGCATCGACCCTCGCCGTGTCCACGGCCGGGAGAGCCGGCAAGCCATGAAGCGCGATGACGACCTCGAGCGCGTCGACGAGTTCGGCCACGGTGGCCGAGTCGGCGGGAGGTACCGGCTGCGCGCGCTCCGTCGGAGTCCGGCCGTCGAGGCGGGCGAAGCGCACCCAGCGAGCCCACGCCGACGCGGCGTCAGGGTGGGGCTCCTCGGCGGCAGCGCGGGCGCTCGCTTCCGCCTCCCAGTTCGGCGGGAGCGACGCGTTCGGCCTCAGCGCCCGCCAAGCCAGCAAGGCATCGAGATCCGGCGTGTGCGACGCAGCCGCCAGGCGGTCGAGCGCGGCCTCGCGCTCCGCCGTCGCACGGACCGTGATGGCGCAGGACAAGCCGAGGGCCCGCAGCGCGTCGGTCTCGGGTGTCGGCGCAATGTCGAGGATCCACTCCACGGCCCTGCGCATGAACGGCCCGTCGAGGTCGGTGTAGCGTCGTGGCGAGCGCGCCAGCGCATCAAGGACGCGGCAGGTGTCCGCGAATCCCGATCCGTACGAGCCGTCTGCCGACTGCAGCGGACGGATCCGCTGGACCAGTCCGTCGGCCAGCCGGCCCGTATCGGCGGGTGCGAGGGGGGCTGCGGAGAGCAGCAGCAGGGCCAGACTGAGCGATGACGCGAGGCGCAGTGGACTCATGGCGCCGCCTACCCTAGCCGGGACGGGCCGTGACCGTCTAGAACCCGAGCGAGAGCAGGTCGTCGACGGCCGTGGACCGGGCCAGGTAGTTGTCGGACGACGCCAAGCGCGAGAGGACGGGGCGGCGATCCTCGTCGAAGAGTGCACCGAGGGCGGAGGTCGCGTACATCGTCGCGATCCCGCGCGGCCCCTCGGACTGGACCAGATCGAGGAGCGGGCCGGCGGCGTTCTCGTCTCCGATCAGCCCGATGCCGAGCGCGGCGTAACTGGCGATGAACGGGTTGCCGGTGCGGCGGACGAGCTCCACGAGTGCCCCGACGGAGGGTACGTCGCCGAGAATTCCGAGGGCCAGTGCCGCCTGCTGAACGACGAGTGCGTGCGTCGACGATTGCAGGGCCTGTCGCAGTGGCGCGGCCGCGGCGGGCAGCCCCGTCAAGCCCAAACCCATCGCGGCGTAAGCGGCGACGCTCGACGGTCCGCTCGCGAGTTGCTCGACGAGCGTCGGCAGGGCCTGTTCGCTGCGACTGAGTCCGAGCGCGATCAGCCCCGCCGCGATGGTCTCGTTGTTGGCCTCGGTCGCGAGGTGTTCGATCAGCACGGGCACGACCTTGCCGGACGCGGCAGCGCGCTCGGTCAGACCGAGCGCCAGGAGGATCCACGGGCGCAGTTCCGCCGCGCAGTTCGTGCGCGCGGCCAGCAGCGCATCTCGCGCCTGGTCGCCGCCGATCCGTCCCAGTGAGATGGCGGCGAAGTGGCGCGTGGCGGCATCCTTGTCGCGCTCCAGCGCGACGACCAGGCGGTCGACGAGCCGCGTCGAGCCGGCCACGGCGACGCCGCCGAGAGCGATCGCTGCGGCGCGCCGCGGTTCGAGTTCCATGTCGAGCAGCCCCATCAGGGCGGGGACGGCGGCCGGATCCGCGATGCGACCCAAGGCCGAGGTGGCCGCCGACCGCACATACTCGGGGAGGGTCCGGTCGTACGCGATCTCGACGAGTGCTTGGACTTCAGTGGACGACCCGAGGAGGCCGGCGGCATCCGCCGCCAGCGACAGCAGGACCGGATGCGTGTCCTCGCGTTCGGCGATGAGTTGCGACAGCACGACCGAGGACGATCCGCTGCGCCGGAGGGCGGCGCTCAGCAGAGCGGTTCCCCGGTCGTCGATCGAGATCGACGCATCGTCGAGCAGGGTTCGCCCGTGGCGCGTGTCGCCGGCGATGTTCATCAGGATGTAGGACCCGCGCCCCGAGTCGAGCACGCCCAGCGCGAGCATGGCCGCCTTGCGCACTTCGAGACTCGGGTCGAGCAGCAGGCCGCTGGCTGTGTCGATCGATTCGGTGTCGCCGAGCTTGGCCAGCGCCACGATCGCGGCGGCGCGCACGCCCTCATCCGGGGATCCGGCGAGCCCGCGGAGCGCGGGCAACACGCTTTCGCGAACCGTCGCGCGTACGCGCGCGAGGCGCAACTCGCGCTCGGCGGGAGTCTCCTGCTCGACACCCTGGCCCGTCCAGGACGGGTCACGCATCCGGCGCAGTTCGATGAAGTCGAACTTGTTGGTTTCCCACCACGTCATCCAGCTCTCGGCTGCGTCGAATCCTCCCGTGACGGATCCCGCGCCGGCCTCGCCGCCGGTGCGCGATCCACCCGTTGCGGGTCCGGCCGTCACGCCGAGGCCCGATCCGGGCCGACGGCTGTCGGACCCGAGGGGCTGCTTGGGTTGCGGATTCGGGCCCGGCGCGCCCGGGTCGGGCGGGGTCGGCGGGTCCGTGATCGGCGGACCGGAGGCATCCGAGGGCGGCTTGTACTTGCCGCCGTTGCCGGAACTCCCGAACACCGTGGGCGTGATCTTCTTGCTGCTCTTCGAGTAGCCGCCGTCACCGATGGAGTGCTGCGCGCTGGGACCGGCAGAGAGGAGCGCCGCCGCCGATACCAGGAACGCCGCGCGCAGAGGTGTTCGAAGCGACGGGTGCATGACGACGCTGAAGAGCCCTGGAGGGGACACGAGGGGCCGGCAGGTGGCTGCCCGAAACTGCACCGGCCGAATCCCGTTCTGACGACTCTATCGGAGGCGATCGGACACGTCTTCTCAAGCAGAAGGGCCGAATCTCAAGTCACCTGCCGGAGGGGCCGAAAGCCCTCCCATGCCCACCGGACTCCCGATTCCGCCGCTCCGGCACTCGGCGATCACCTCCGAGTCACCCCGGCCGGGATCCGCCACCCGGGGGGCGCGCTTGGCGGGGCGCGCTCCGTCCGCGGGCCCGGCAGCCCATCGCCCCTGCTCAAGCCGTGGAGACTCTCGCATGTCCCATCAAGTGATTTCGATGTCAGCGCGGAGGCGCCAGGCCGGGGCGACGTTCGCCGAACTCATGCTGGCTGTCCTCATCATCAGCACGACCGTCGTGGCTTCGACGTCATCGATGCGCGGCACGACGGAGGTCTACCACTACTTCGCCGACGGCGCGCACGAGGCGCTGATGCTCGGGCAGGAGATCCACGAGGCGGCCCTGTTGCTGCCCTGGTCGGAGGCCGACGCCACCGGCGCGAGCTTCGGGCCGGACGTCGAGTTGCTCTGGGATCTCGACGGCAAGTCGTACTCCCCGCCGCGCTCCGCCGACTACGACATCGTGACGAGCCACCTCGGCTGGTCGCAGACGATCGAAGTCAACACGGTCGACTTCCACAACCCGTCCGTCGAGGTCGATCCCGAGTCGTTCGCGGGCGAGACCATCACCGAGCTCAAGGTGCTGCTGATGAACGGCACGGCGGAGGTCGCGACCTACTCGTGGTGGATGTCCGAGCCGTCCCACGACTGATGCCTGCCCGTCCCCGCATTCGCTCCCGATCGATTCCCCGAGACGCCCTCATGAACAACACGATTGCACGACGACACCATCCCGCGCGGCGCGGCGAGTCCGGCTGGGTCCTGGCGGCTTCGCTCATCCTGGCCACGCTGGCCGGAGCCGTGACCGTGACCTACGCGCGCCACGCCGTTCTCGCGAAGAAGAGCCTCGAGTTCGCCAAGGGAGCCAGCGAGGTGGAAGAGGCGACCCGCTCGGGTCTCCAGCGCGTGCGCGAGCGCATGCGCGACGGGGATCTTCCGGGCACGACCGCGACGGGCACGCACGACTACGCGGTCACGCCGACGGGCGAGGAGGTCACCGGCGAGCGCGTCGTGGTGGCCCATGACGAGCGCGAGATCCGCGTGCGTGCGCGCGCTGCCGCCGGCGGCTCGACGGATGACGAGGCGCAGCTCAGGGCGCGTTCCCGCGTCGTGCCCGGCAGCGGGGATGTGGGCGAGCGCACGCGGCTCAAGTGCGAGACCGGCACGCCCCTGCTGCTGGCCGGAAACCTGCAGATCATCAGCGGCGACGTGGCCTTCCAGGGCGTCGAGATGGCCGGCCTCTTCCTGCTCGAAGCCGGAGCGCATCTGACCCTGCAGGACGTCATCCTGCGAGGGACGATCGTGACGCGTGCCGGCCTGTGCAAGTCGCAGGCTCCGGCCGTCGGTTCCAATCGGCCTCGGGTGACGGTCTACGGAGGCCTGCGGCTGTTGGCCGGGACCGAGCTGCCCGAAGTCGCCATGGCCGCACCCGACCTGCGATTCGAGGCGGACGAGTCCTCGCGGCTCGAGATCCGCGGCTACAGCGTCGTCGACGAGTTCGACGTCAAGGGCCGCGGGAGCGTCCGCGGCATGGTCACGACCTGCTCGAAGGAGCTGATCGGATCGAATGTGCGACGCCCCGGTCACGGGCGCGCGCCGCAGGAGTGGCCCGACTCGATCGACGCAGGCGCCGAGCGCGTGACCTACATCGGCTTCCCGCGCGATCCGGTGCCCGAGGCGACCCTCGACGTCATGGCCAGCGCGGAGATCGACTGACCGTCATGAGGCACCCACGCGGATTCACGCTCGTCGAACTGCTCGTCGTCGTCGCGGTTCTCGTCCTGCTCGCCGGCATCGTGCTGCCGACCGCGACGGTCGGCGACGATCGCCGTCTCGACACGGCGCAACTCGCGATCCAGGACGCCCTCGATCACGCGCGCTCCCGCGCCTACCACGAGGGGGTCCCGTACGGCGTCCGGTTCAACACTTCCGGGCAGTGGTTCGCCGTCGTGAACGAGGTCGGCGTGCCCGTCGACGACCCCCTGAGCCATTCCGACTACCTGGTGCGGATGAAGGATCCGGGCCAGCCGCAGGGGGTCACGTTGACCTATGCGCAATTCGGCATCAGGCCGCTGGCGGCCTTTGACGAAAAGGGGGTGCTGCAGCAGGGCGGGCAGATCCGCCTGACCTGCGGCAGCTCAGAGCGCTGGCTGGCACTCAACACGGCTTCGCCCGCGCTCTACGAGATTCCGGTCGTCACCCCGTAGTCCGTTCCAGCGCAGCCCAGGAGGAGCACCGTGAAGCGACACAAGGCCGGGCCCATTGGCCTCGTCATCGGCGACGAGACGATCCGTGCCGCCCAGGAACTCGACGGCAGACTGATCGAGGCGTCCGTCGAGATCGGCGAGAACCTCAAGAAGGCGCTGCGCCAGGTCATGGCCGCGGTGCCGTTCGTCGGGCGCGACGTCGTCGTCGGCATCGAAGGCCGCGCGCTGCTGATCGAGTCGTTCGTCCTGCCGCCCTCGAGCGCGAAGGACGCGCGCAAGTACTGCACCGACCGGCTCAAGGGCGACCCGCTGTTCGACAGCGAGAAGGCCGTGCTCGGCGTCGCGGTCGAGGCGGCCGTCTCGACGGAGGGCGGCAACGCCCTCGCGATCATGGTCGCGCTGAACCGCGAACGTCTCGGCGAACTCATGAAGGCTTGTCGCGACGCGGAGCTCGTCGTCCAGGCCGTCGAGGCCGCCGCGCCGGCGTCGTGGCGCGCCTGGCCGTCGCAGGGCCTCGAAGTACGCCTCGTGCGCTCCTCGGGGCAGGACGCGATCCTGGCGGGCCGCGACGGCAAGCTGCTCTTCTGTCGCATCGTCGACGCGCCGGTCGAGGGGAGCGACCTCAAGGCCACGCTTTCGCGCGCCGCCTCCTTGGCCGGCGGCGAGGCCTTCGAGTCGCTCAAGGCCTGCGGTCTCGACGAGGCGGAACGCGAGGCCCTCGCGTCCGCGATCGACCTGCGCGTCGAGGCGCCGCCGACGCCCGTCGCGGACGCCTCGGCCTCGGGACTCGCGAGGCCCGGTCCCGTACTCGCCGACTTCACGCCCCCCGAGGAGCGGGTGCTGCGCCAGAAGCGCCACGTGCGCAAGGTCAGCGTCGCGATGGCCGCCGCGTGCGGCGTGCTCGTGCTGGTCACGGGCCTGCTCGGCACGCATGAGCTGACGAGCCTCAAGGACGAGCGCACGGCGCTCGACCAGCGCAAGCAGAACATTCTGGCCGACAAGACCCAGCTCGAGCAGGTCAATGCGCTGCTCGCCCGCGAGGAGGGCAACGAGAGCGTCATCCTCCAGGCGCGACCGGGCCACCGGATGTCCTCGCTGCTGGCCCTCGTCACGGTGAAGGCCGGCGACGGCGTCTCGTTCGAGACGATGAAGATCGACGACGTCGAGCTGGCCGCGGAGAGCGGCGAGGACGCCGCCGCGCCGCGCCGGCGGGCGCTCGACATGCGACTCAACGGCCTGGCGCGCAGCGCCCTGGCCGTCCGTCAGTTCGCCGACGCGCTCCTCGCGTCGGGAGCGTTCGCCGACGTGCGCGTCGAGGCGAGCGAACGCGTTCTCCTCGGGGTGGGCGCCGAGGGTGAGCGCTTCCGGATCTTCGCCCGGGCGGAGACCCACTGATGAAGCCTGCTGCCAAGATCTCGATGACCGCGGTGGCGCTGCTGATGGCCTCCGCCGGCGTGCTCTATCCCCTGCACGGCTCGATCTCCGAGGCCGGCGGCACGGTCGCCTCGCTCTCGTCCGAGATCGAGCGCGACGCGAACCTGCACGAGATGCTCACGGCGGCGCGCGAGCGCCTGGCCGCCGTGCAGGAGCGCCTGCGCAACACGTCCACGCGCCTGTGCCGCAACACGCCGGAAGCGGAGCACGAGTTCGAGACGAGCATCCTCGAACTCGTCGACCTGACCGGGTTGCAGAGCGTGCGCATGGACCGCCGCCCTGAAGCGCAGATCGGCAAGCACTCCGGAATGCTGATCGACCTCGTCGTCGATGGCGACGGCCTGCAGCTGTTCGACTTCCTGCGCCAGCTCGAGGACAAGCCGCTGGTGACGCGCGTGCTCATGTTGAGCGTCGAGCCCGGCCAGGACACGCGTCGCGTGACGATCCAGGTGGCCGTGATGAAGGAGCAGAAGTCGTGAACCCTCCCGCCCGCAAGCCCGTCGCCCCGCCCTCGCCCGCGAAGCAGAAGCGCCAGCTCGTGCTGCTCTCGGCGCTGAGCGTCGTCTTCGTCGGCATCCTCTACGTCCAGTTCACGGGTTCGGAGGAGGTCTACGAGCTGGCCGCCCTGACCGACGTGTCGCTGACGGCGGAGTTCTCGTCGCCCGAGGTCGCCTCGTCGGACGCCCCCGTGCCGGCCGCGACCGCGCCCGGCGCGCTGGACAACCCCGTCCTGTACGTGCCGTTCGCCCAGGACACGCTGCCGCGCAACCCGTTCCAGAACTTCTGGGCGGCCCCCGGCGAGAACCGCGTCATCGGCAGCGAGCTGCCGCCGCCGGCCGTGACGCTGCAGCTCACGATGCCGTCGAGCGCCCGCCCGGTCGCCGTGATCGACGGGGTGGTCCACTTCATCGGCGATGCCGTCGAGGGCTGGACGATCGCCGAGATCCGCGAACGGTCCGTCCTGCTGCGCTCCGACTCCAACGCGACGGTCGTGCTCAGCATGCCGACGCTGCCCGTCGGTCGCAGCCTGCCGGCCCCCGGATCGAACTGACCCCCGCTCCTTTCGTCCCTCAAGCCTTCGAAGGCCGGCCGCCGATAGGCGTTGCCGTCCTGCACCTCCAGGATCTCCGCCGATGAACCGTGCCCTGACGACGACCTTCGCGCTCCTGCTCGCGACGACCCCGCTGCTCGCGCAGCCCGCCGCTCCCGAGGCCGTCCCGGCCCAGGCCGGCGGACTGATCACGTTGAACGTCCAGCAGACGCCGCTGGGCAGCGTGCTCGAATCGATCGCCGTGTCGCAGCGCGTGAACATCGTCGCCAACGTCGACACGGCCGTTCCGGTGACCGCCAACTTCTGGGACGCGACGCTCGAGCAGGCCCTGGACTGGGTGCTCACGCCGCTCGGCCTCTCGTGGGTCTACGACGGCCAGGTGTACACCGTCATGGCGGCGGCGGACGCCGCGACGCTGCAGGCGCCGCTGGTCCACCACGTCTTCCGCCCGAACTACATCAGCGCGGCGGAACTCGAGCGCTTCCTGACGCAGTTCCTCTCGCCGCGCGGGCGCATCGTGATGAGCGACGCGCCGGGCGCGGGCATTCCGTCCACCGGCGACGAGGCCGGCGGCATGACGTCCACGCTGCCCGAGACGCTGGTCGTGATCGACACGCAGGACACGATCGAGCGCATGGCGGGCGTCGTCGGGGAACTCGACGAGCAGCCGCGCCAGGTCCTCGTCGAGGCCACGATCCTCGAGGTGCGCCTCGACGAGTCGAGTCGCTTCGGGGTGGACTTCGCGCTGCTGGACGGCGCGGGCCTGAGCTCCTTCGAGAGCCTCGCCGCGCCCGGCTCGGTCTACTCCGCGCCGACGCTCGCGGCGCCGGGCGATCCGATCGGCGGCCTGACGTCGCCGACCTCCGGCGCCCCGTTCCTCACGCCGTCCGGCACGACCTCGATCGGCCAGTCCGGCTTCTCGGAGGGCCCGGGCAGCACGGGCATGCGCATCGGCTACGTGGGCGACAACGCCGCGATCTTCATCGATGCCCTGCAGACGGTGGCCGACACCAACGTGCTGGCGAACACCAAGGTGCTCGCGCTCAACAAGATGCGCGGCGAGCTGATCATCGGCGGCCGGCTGGGCTACTTCGGCGGCACGACCGTCAGCGACGGCATCAGCCAGCAGACCGTCGAGTTCCTGGAGATCGGCACGCAACTGCGCTTCCGGCCCTACATCGGCAACGACGGCTACGTGCGCCTCGAGATCCATCCGCAGCGCAGCAGCGGCGTCGTGGACCCGGTGACGGGCCTGCCGGCCGAGTCGACCTCCGAAGTCACGACGAACGTCATGGTGCGCGACGGCGAGACCGTCGTGATCGGCGGCCTGATCGAGACCCGCGACGTCAACTCCACGTCCCGCGTGCCGTTCCTCGGCTACCTGCCGCTCGTGGGCTGGCTGTTCTCGAGCGAGAACATCGAGGTCGAGCGGACCGAGATCGTCGTGCTCCTCACGCCGCGCATCCTCGAGAACGGGGCGCGCTCCGAGCCGGGCGAACGGCTGCTCGCCGACCACGAGGTGGGTACGCAGGCCTTCCGCCGGAACTACGGCGACCTGGCGCGCGTCGAGCACGCGCGCCGCGTCCTGGACGAAGCCCGGGCCGCGATGGAGGCCGGGCGCCTGAGCGAGGCGCGCGCTCTCGGCGACCGCAGCCTGCTGCTCGACCCGCTGGCCGACGGCGCGCTCGCGTTCTCCGCTGAACTCGACGCCCGCATCGCGGGCCAGACGGCGGACGGTGTCAACTCCGGTTTGGATGGATAGGGACATCCCATGATCCAGAGGGTGGAGGCGGGACGAGACCTGAGCCAGGGCGCGATGGCGGACCTCGGCGCGACCCTGTCCGAGCAGATTGGACGCGGCGTGACGGCGATCCAGATGAATGCCTCGCGCGTGCTCGAATTCGACAGCATGGCCCTCGAGGCCCTCGTCGAGTTCGACCAGCTGGCCAAGTCGCGCGGACTCATGTTCATGCTGGCGAATCCGTCCGACCTGCTCATGCAGGCGCTGGAGATCACCGGCCTCGCCGACCGGCTCGAGATCGAGCGCGATGCGGCCGAGACGGTCGCGGGCGCCCCCGGCGCCGAGGGAGCGGTCTGATGCCGATCGTGGGCCTGGAACTCCGCACCCTCGCCGACACGCTCCGGCGCGAGTCGCTCGTGCCGCCCGAGGATCTCGAGCGCGGCATCAAGTCGCCGCCGGTACCCGCCAACGAGCGGCTCGACGACCGGCTCGTCCGGCTCGGCATCGCCGACGACGAGACGCTCATGCGCGCCCTCGCCGCCCAGAACGGGCTGCGCTACGTGCGCCTCACGCCCGGCCTCGGCGACCCGGCGCTCGGCAGCCTGCTCGACAAGGACTGGTCGCGCAGCCACGGCGTGTTGCCGCTCTACCGCATCCACGGCGAGCTGACGGTCGCGGTGGCCGACCCGACCGACGTCTTCACGCTCGACGCGCTGCGACGCCTGACGAACCTGAAGTTGCGTCTGGTCGTGGCGCACCCCGAGGCGATCGCGCGCGGTTCGTCGGCCGCGCCCGCCGGCCAGGACGGCTTCGCCATCGACGACATCATCGAGGGCATGGGCGAGCAGGACATCCAGGTCGTCGAGGAGGCCAGCGAGGACGTCGACAACATCGAGCAGGTGGCCGGCCTCTCGCCGGTCGTGCGGCTCGTCAACATCATCATCGCCAAGGCCATTCGCGAAGGCGCGTCCGACATCCACATCGAGCCCGGCGAGAACATCCTGCGCGTGCGCTACCGCATCGACGGCATGCTGCGCGAGTCGCTGCGCCCGCCGTGGAAGATGACGCCGGCGCTGGTCTCGCGCGTCAAGATCATGAGCGGCCTCGACATCGCCGAGCGGCGCGCGCCTCAGGACGGGCGCATGCAGGTGATGCTCGACGGCCGCGCCGTCGACCTGCGTGTCTCGACGCTGCCGACGTACTTCGGCGAGAAGGTCGTGATCCGCATCCTCGACCGCACCGCGATGAAGGGCGACCTGACCTGCCTGGGCCTCTCGCCGCGCATCCTCAAGGGGCTCGACGAGCTGGTGAAGCGGCCCAAGACGACCACGCTGTACTCGTGCCTCGCGACGATCAACTCGGTCGACGTGAACATCTGCACGGTCGAGAACCCGACCGAGTACAGCCTGGCCATGGTGAACCAGGTGCAGGTCAACGAGCGCGCCAACCTGACGTTCGCGGCCGCCCTGCGCTCGCTGCTGCGGCAGGACCCCGACATCATCATGGTCGGCGAGATCCGCGACCACGAGACGGCGCAGATCGCGATCGAGGCGGCGCTCACGGGCCACCTCGTCTTCTCGACGCTGCACACGAACGACGCCATCGCCGCCGTGCCCCGTCTCGTGAACATGGGGATCGAGGGCTACCTGCTCTCGGCCGCGATGAACGGCGTGCTGGCGCAGCGCCTGGTGCGCAAGATCTGCAAGTCCTGCAAGGTCTCGGTCAAGCCCGACGAGCGCCTGCGGGCGCTGTTCGGGGCCTACGGCATCGAGGTGCGGGACACGGCGCGCGGCGAGGGCTGCGCGCACTGCGGGCAGACGGGCTATTCGGGCCGCGCCGGCATCTACGAGCTGTTCGTCATCGACGACAAGCTGCGCGACATCATCAGCAAGGACCCGTCGCTCTCCGCGCTGCGGCGCGAGGCGCGCAGCCAGGGCCATCTCGATCTCGCGCATGACGGCATGTGCAAGGTCGCCGAGGGCCTCACGACCCTCGAAGAAGTCTCCCGCGTCGCGGAAATCCACTCATGAGCGTCACGTTCGACGAAGTTCGCGGCGAAGGCGGGGCCCCGCAGGCCGGTCTCGTCGAAGCCCTCAAGGCGCGTCTCGACCTGACGGTCAAGCGCATGCAGATTCCGCCCGAGCGCGTGCTCGATCTGGTGACCCAGCTCTCGATCATGTTCGACTCGGGCCTGAACCTCTCGGGCGCGCTCGAGGTGCTCGAGAAGCAGGCCGGCACGCCGCACATGACGGCCTTCGTCTCGGCCATCCGCAAGGACGTCGAGGACGGCCGCCCGCTGTCCAAGGCGATGGAGCGGCACTCGTGGGCCTTCTCGGCCGCCGCGCTCGCGCTCGTGCGTGCCGGCGAGATGACCGGCGACCTGGGCGGCATGCTCGCCAAGGTGGCTGACTTCATGGAGCGCGACATCGGCACGCGCAAGAAGGTCAAGGGCGCGCTGGCCTACCCGGCCTTCATGTTCGTGATGGCCGTGGCCGTCGTCGTGTTCCTGCTGGTGAACGTGTTCCCGAAGTTCGCCGTGCTGTTCGAGAACGCGCCCAACAAGCTGCCCGGGCCGACGCGCTTCTTCCTCTCGCTGTCGGACTTCATGACGGCCAACGGCATGTGGCTGCTGCCGGCCTCGGTGATCGGCGTCGCGGGCATCATCTTCGGCGTGCGCAGCCGGCGCGGGCGCGAGATCTTCGACCCGCTGTTCCTGCGCCTGCCGGCCTTCGGCCCGCTGATCAAGGCGGTCAGCGTCTCGCGCGCCTTTCACGTCCTGGGCGTGATGCTCAACGCCGGCCTGAACGTGCTCGAGGCCCTGCAGCTCGCGGCCGCGGTCTCGGGCAACCTCGAATACGTGCGCCTCTGGGAGCAGGCCAAGAAGGACGTCGAGGACGGCGGCGACATCTCGGCCTCGCTCATGGACAGCCCGCTCGTGCCGCCCACGGAGACCGCGCTCATCTCACTCGGCGAGCGCGCCGGAACCCTGCCCGCGGTGCTCGAGAAGATCACGCATCACCACGAGAAGAAGGTCGAGGTCGCCATCAAGGCCTTCGTCGGCGTCATCGAGCCGGCCATGACGATCATCATGGGCGCCGTCGTGGCCCTGATCGTGTCGAGCCTGATCATGCCGATGTTCGCCCTGAGCTCCGTGATGCACTGAGATCCGTCGCGGGGGCGCGCCCGGCTACAATCGGCGCGTGCCCTCCGACGTCGTCTCGTTGACCGAAGAACTCATCGCGCTCGACACGGCGCCCGGACGCACCGTGGCGCCGCTGGCGGGCCGGTTGGGCGAGCGCCTCGCCGCCGCCGGGGCGGCGGTGCGGCTGCAGCCGGCGCGCGGGGCGGCGGGCGAGGTCAACCTGCTCGCGCGCTTCGGCGGCGCGGACGCCGCGGGGCTGGTGCTCGCGGGGCACATCGACACGGTGCCCTGGCAGGAGGGCGAGCGCGCCACGACGCGCGCCGAGCGTGACGGGCGCCGGTTGTACGGCCGCGGCGCCTGCGACATGAAGGGCGCGGTGGCGGCCTTCGTGCTGGCCGCCGAGCGGCGCCTCGGGAGCTTGCGCCGGCCGCTGCTGCTCGCGCTCACCTACGCCGAGGAGACCGGGTGCCACGGGGCGCTCGACCTCGTCGCGGACCCGGCCGTCGCGGGCGGACTGCGCGGCGCCGTCTGCATCGTCGGCGAACCGACCGACGGCCGGCCGATCACGGCCCACAAGGGCTATGCCGTGGCGCGCATCGCGCTGCGCGGCCAGCCGGCGCACTCCTCCGACCCGTGGTCGGGCTGCGATGCGTCCGTGGGGCTCGGCGTGCTGCTGCGCGAACTGCACGCGCTGCGCGAGGAGCTGCGTGCCGAGGGCGATCCGGCCTGTGGCCTCGAGCCGCCCTGCACGACGCTCAACACGGGCGTCGTGCGCGCGGGCACGGCGGAGAACGTCGTCCCCGACCGCGCCGATCTGCTCCTCGAGTGGCGGCCCGTCCCGCGCGCCGACGCCGCGGCGCTGCGCGCTCGGGTGCAGGGCTGCATCGGGCGCGCCTGCGCCGCCGTCCCCGGACTGCGCGGCGAACTCGACTGGCCCGAACCGCTGCCCGCCTTCCATCAGCCGTCGGCGACGCCACTCGTGGACTTCCTCGTCGAGCGGACGGGCCGCGCGCCGGGCAGCGTGGCCTTCTACACCGAGGCCGAGCTGTACCGCTCCGGGCTCGCGCTCCCCACGGTGGTCTGCGGCCCGGGCTCGATCGCGCAGGCGCACCGCGTCGACGAGTCGATCCTCTTCGACGAGCTCGAGGCGGGCGTCGAGCTCTACGCCGACGCGATCACGGCCTTTTGCGGCTGAGGGCCGCGGCGTGCGGCGCTCAGCGGTGCGCGCGCACCCAGTCGCAGGCGTTGGCGAAGATCGGCGCTCCGGGCCCGAGGTCGGGCAGGCCGCCGGGCCGCCGCGCGCGGCGCGTCCAGGCCGGATGGTGCCAACCGAACAGCGCGCGCTCGGGATGCGGCATGAGCCCGAGCACGCGCCCCGTGCGGTCGGTCAGCGCCGCGATCGCGTCGCGCGAGCCGTTCGGGTTCGCCGGATAGGCCTGCGTCGGCCGGCCCTCGGCGTCGGCGTAGCGCAGCACGATGCGATCCTCCGCCGCGAGGCGGCGGGCGAGCGCGTCGTCGCAGACGATCTTGCCTTCGCCGTGCGCCAGCGGCAGCTCGGGCGCAGGCATGTCGCCGATGAACACGCAGCGGCGCGAAGCCACGGCCAGCCGGACCCAGCGGTCTTCGTATTTGCGGCTGTCGTTGTCGGCGAGGCTGACTTCCTGGCGGCCGAGCACGTCGTCGAGCCCGGGGAGCAGCCCCAGGCGCACGAGCGCCTGGAACCCGTTGCAGATGCCGAGGATCAGGCCGCCCGCGTCGAGGAAGGCGCGCAGCGGCTGCGCCAGCCTCGTTCCCAGCTCGCAGGCGAGCACGGCTCCCGCGCCGACGTCGTCTCCGTAGGCGAAGCCGCCGGGCAGCGCGAACACGTGGTGGCGGTGCAGCGCATCGGGCCGCTCGAGCAGCGCGTTCACGTGCAGCGAGGTGGTGCGCGCCCCGAAGTGCTCGAAGGCGAAGGCGGTCTCGCGCTCGCAGTTGGTGCCGGCGGCGCGCAGCACGAGCACGGACGGCGTGGTCATCGGGCCCCGTGCTCCCCGTCGAAGTCGAGCGTACCGACCCAGGCGCGGCGCAACTCGTCCAGCGGAGCTGCCAGCAGCGTCTCGGCACCCAGCGAGAGGCGCAGGCGCGGATCGGCCCGCGTGCACCCCAGCTTCGCCCAGGGCACGCCGGCGGCGTCGAAGCGCGCCGCGAGCGCCGTTTCGCGCCCGCCCTCGACCTCGAGCAGGAAGCGCCCGGGCGTCTCCGCGAAGAGTCGGCGCCACGCGTCCGGCTGCCCGCGCACGGGCAGCGGCTGCAGGTCGAGGTCGAGTCCCACGCCGCCGGCGAAGGCCATCTCGGCCGCGGCGACGGCCAACCCGCCCTCGGAGAGGTCGTGGCAGGCCGCGACGTCGCCGGTGCGCAGCGCCGCGTGGAGCGCGCGCAGGACGAGCGGTCCGAGCCGCAGGTCGACGGGATCGACCCGCGCGCCGAGTTCGCCGAGCAGCCGCGCCAGGTGCGAGCCGCCGAGTCCCTCGCCGGTCGCGCCCACGATCCAGACCTCGTGGCCGGGCTGCTTGAGGTCCATCGTGACGCACTGCGCGACGTCGGGCACGATCGCCAGCGCCGAGATCAGCAGGGTCGGCGGGATCGAGAGGGTGCGTCCGCCCTCGCGGTACTCGTTGTTGAGGCTGTCCTTGCCGGAGATGAACGGCGCCTCGTAGGCCAGGGCGCCGTCGAAGCAGGCGCGGCACGCGAGCACCAGGTCGGCGAGGTTCTCGGGCCGCTCGCAGCTGCCCCAGCTGAAGTTGTCGAGGATGCTGGCTTCGGCCGGGTCGGCGCCGACGGCGACCACGTTGCGCAGGGCCTCGTCGATGGCGTGCAGCGCCATCTGGTAGGGGTCGACGTCGCCGATCCACGGATTGAGGCCGCAGCCGACGGCGAAGCCGCGCCGGCTCCCGAGGACGGGGGCCGCCACCGCGGCGTCCGACGGGCCGATCCCGAACGGGCCGAGCAGCGGCTTGACGACCGAGCCGGCCTGCACCTCGTGGTCGTACTGGCGGATGATCCACGCCTTGCTGGCGATGTTCGGCGCGGCGAGCAGGCGCACGAGCAGCGCGCCGGCCTCGTGCAGCGCCGGCAGACTCGGATCGCGGCTCGAGCGCACGCGGCGCTCGGCGCGGCGCGTGCGCCGCGGCAGGCCCTCGTGCAGGAACCGCATCGACAGGTCCATGACCTGCCGTCCGCGGAACTCCGCCGTCAGCCGACCGCTCGCGTCGAAGGTGCCGATGACGGTCGCCTCGACGTCCTCGGCGGCGAACACGCGCAGGATCTCCTCCTCGTGCTCGGGCGGGACGGCGAGGACCATGCGCTCCTGGGCTTCGCTGATCCAGATCTCGCGGTAGGTCAGGCCGTGGTACTTGAGCGGCACGCGGTCGAGCACGACGTGCGCGCCGCATTCGGCGCCCATCTCGCCCACGGCCGACGAGAGGCCGCCGGCGCCGCAGTCGGTCACGCCGCGGTACAGGCCGCGGTCGCGCGCGATGAGCAGCGCGTCCATGACCTTCTTCTCCTCGATCGCGTTGCCGATCTGCACGGCGCCCGAACTGACGGTCTCGCTCTCCTCGTGCAGCTCCTGGCTCGAGAAGGTCGCGCCGTGGATGCCGTCGCGTCCGGTGCGGCCCCCGACGAGCAGGATCCGGTCGCCGGGGTCGACGCGCTTGGCGAGCCGGTCGGCCGGCAGCAGGCCGATGCTGCCGCAGTAGACCAGCGGGTTGCCCACGTAGCGCTCGTCGAACCAGACGGCGCCGTTCACGGTGGGGATGCCCATGCGGTTGCCGTAGTCGCGCACGCCGGCGACGACGCCGCGCAGCACGCGCGCCGGATGCAACGCGCCCTTGGGCAGCTTCCCGGACGGCAGGTCGGGCGGCCCGAAGCAGAACACGTCGGTCGAGGCCACCGGCCGGCTGCCGAGCCCCGTCCCCAGCGTGTCGCGCAGCACGCCGCCCAGCCCGGTGCCCGCGCCGCCGTAGGGCTCGATCGCGGAGGGATGGTTGTGCGTCTCGACCTTGAACGTGAGGTGGTGGTTGTCGTCGAACGCGACGACGCCCGCGTTGTCGACGAACACCGAGCGGCAGTAGGGGCGCGCGAGCTTGCGCGTCGCGGCGGCGATCGTCGACTTGAGCAGGTTGTCGATGCGCTCGCCCTCGAACTCGACGAGGCCGGTGAGCGTCTTGTGCTTGCAGTGCTCCGACCAGGTCTGCGCGATGGTCTCCAGCTCGATGTCGGTCGGCTCGCGTCCTTCGGAGCGGAAATGGGCCTGCACCGCGGCCATCTCGTGCTCGTCGAGGGCCAGGCAGCCCTCGGACGAGATCCGCACGAGTTCGCGCGGCGGGACCTCGCGCAGCGGCACGTGCGTCAGGGAGAAGGGCGCGTCCGGCAGCGGCTCGACGGGCGGGATGCCGGCCGGCGCATCGAGGCGCGACTCCTCGATCGCCGCGTTGGAGAGCAGTTCGCTGCCCAGCCGCGCCAGCGCGGCCCGGTCGGTGCCGGCGGGGGCCACCCAGGCGTGCCAACTGCGCACGTCGCGCACCTGCAGACCGAGGCGGCCCGCGGCGCGGACGATGCTCTGCGCGACGGGATCCATCACGCCGGGGCGACGCACGACCTCGAGACGCAGCGTCTCGGGCTCGCGCGGATCGTCGCCGGGCGCGAAGATGCGGACCGTGTTCATCACCGGGTCGGCCAGCAGCCGGTCGGCCAGGGTGCGCGCCGCATCGCGCCCGCCCACGATGCGCAGCGAGTAACCCCGCCGGCTCGCGAGCCCGTCGCCCACGTCGATGCCGAGTTCGGCGGCGGCGGCCCGCGTGCGCAGCGCGGCCACGTCCGAACGATCGGGACGGATGCCGATTTCGATGCAGATGGCCGTCGCGGTCGGGTCGTTCACGAGGAAGCGCGTTCGGGGAAACGCGCATCCTATCGAAGCGTCGGGCGGGCCGACAGCGGGCGGCGCGTTCACGGGGCCCGCGGTGTACGATCTTTCCCTCATGGCCCGCGGCAAGGACGATCCGCTGAAGAACGCGCTCGGCTTCGAGCGCCCGGTCCGCGAACTCGACCTGAAGATCGCGGAGCTGGCGGGCAAGGACGGCACCAAGCCGGGTCACGCCGAGGAATTGGCCCGGCTCGTGGCCCGCCGCGACGAACTGCTCGCCGAACTGGCCGCCGGGCTGACGACCTGGCAGCGCATCCAGCTGAGCCGGCACGTGGAGCGGCCGGTCGCGGAGGACTACATCGACAGGCTGTGCACCGACGTCGTCGAGCTGCATGGCGATCGGCTCTTCGGTGACGACCAGGCCATCTTCTGCGGGTTGGCCACGTTCGCCGGGCGACGCATCCTGCTGGTCGCGCACCGCAAGGGGCGCACGACGCAGGAGCGCATCGCCTGCAACTGGGGCTGCGCCCACCCCGAGGGCTATCGCAAGGCCTTGCGCTGCATGAAGCTCGCCGAGCGGCTGCGGCTGCCGATCCTGACGCTCATCAACACCCCGGGCGCCTACCCGGGCATCGGCGCCGAGGAGCGCGGCCAGGCGAGCGCCATCGCGTGGAGCATCCTCGAGATGTTCACGCTCGAGGTGCCCGTGGTGAGCGTCGTCATCGGCGAGGGGGGCAGCGGGGGCGCGCTCGGCATCGGCGTCTGCGACCGGCTGCTCGTGCTGGAAAACGCCTACTACTCGGTGATCTCCCCCGAGGGGTGCGCCTCGATCCTCTGGAAGGACGGGGCGCGGGCCGAAGAGGCCGCCGAGGCCCTGCGCCTGGGCAGCGACACGCTGCTCGAACTGGGGATCGCCGACGAGCGGATTTCCGAGCCGACGGGGGGCGCCCACCGCGACCCGCAGGCCATGGCGACCTCCCTCAAGGAAGCCGTGCTGCGGCAGCTCGAAGTCCTGTCGGCGCTGTCGCTCGAGGAGCTGCTGGCGGCCCGCACTGCGAAATATCGTTCCATCGGGCAGTTCGCCGGCGTCGCATGAGCGCGCGGTCGTGCAGGCTGGGGCCGCCGCGTCGCGGCGCGGCGCGCGGGCAGCCATCAGTCCCGAATCCGGGGACGTATGCGACCGCGTGTCTCTCTCCACCCGGCCCCGACTCCGCCCGAGCCCGGTCATGACGGAGTCGATCCGCGACGACCACGAGCTGATCCGCGCCTGCCTCGGCGGGAGCCAGGAGGCCTTCGCGAGCCTCGTGCACCGCCACGAGCAGCGCGCCTTCTGGGCCGCCTACAAGGTCGTCGGAGACAGCGAGGCGGCGCGCGACGTCGCCCAGGAGGCCTTCGTCCGCGTCTGGCGCGCGCTGCAGCGCTTCGACTTCTCGATGTCCTTCACGACCTGGCTGTATCGCATCACGGTCAACCTCGCGATCGATCACCTGCGGCGCAACAAGCGGCACCGCGGCGCGGACATCGACGTGATGCGCGAGACGCTCGCCGACGAGTCGGCCGTCGAGGAGCCGGGCGCGAAGCAGGAGCACGGTCTGCTGGCGCGCCACGTCCGCGCGGCGCTCGAGTTGCTCGACGAGAAGTACCGCACGGTGATCGCGCTGCGCGACCTCGAGGGGCTCTCCAGCAAACAGATCTCCGACATCACGGGTATCGCCCACGCGACCGTGAGGTGGCGCCTGCACGTGGCGCGCAAGCAGTTCCGCGATGCCTGGAATCGCCTCGACCGCCGCGCGCAACCGGGCGCCGCGGACGAGGCGTCGGGCGTGCCGGCGACCCCCGGACCGAGTCGGGCCGCTCAACCTGCCGAGACAACCCACGAGGACGACCTCACGTGATCTCCCGCAAGCTCTCCTGCCGCGCCGTCCGTGATCTTCTCCCTCTGCACGCCGGCGGCGACCTGCCGGCTCCGCGCGGCCACGCCGTGGACGAGCACCTGAGCGGCTGCCTCGCCTGCTTTCGCGAGTACCGCGAGTTCCTCGACCTGCGAGGCCGCCTCGGCGTCCTGGCCGAGGAGCCGCTGCCGGCGGGCGCGCTCGACGGCTTCACCGAAGAGGTCATGGCCCGCATCGCGATCGGCGAGGCCGGCCCGGCGGCCGAACTGCCGGCGCGCCCGGGCCGGCTGCTCAGCCTGCCGCGCCTGGCCGCCGCCGCCGCGCTGCTCGTCGGTCTGTTCGCCGGCTGGCAGCAGTTCTCCGCGACGGACGCTCCGCCGACCGCCGCGCCCGGCACGCTCGTTCGCCTCGACGGGCCCTTCACCGCGGTCGACCTCGTTTCGCCCGGGGCCACGCCGCCGCGGCCGTCCACGGCGCCGCAGGGGCTCTCGGGGATCGAGCGCGCGCTCATCGACTTCGGCGGGCTGCCCGCCGCGCGGCAGGTGCTGCGCGAAGGCGGGGGACAGGGCCTGCTGCCCGAACCCGGGCGGCGACTGCGCCCGCGCGACGCCTTCGACGGGCGCTAGCCCGCGTCGCTCGCGTCGAGCGCGCGGCGGCGCAACTGCCCGCAGGCCACGCCGACGTCCCGGCCGCGCGGTCGGCGCACCGTCACGGCGATCTTCGCCTCGCGCAGGACGTCCGCGAAACGCTCGACGCGCGCCGCGTCGGGCGCCTGCAGGTCGATCGTGTCGACGGCGTTCCAGGGGATCAGGTTCACGGCGATCGGCAGGCCGCGCAGCAGGCGCACGAACTGCCGCGCGGTGGCCTCGTCGTCGTTGATGCCGGCGAGCACGACGACCTCGGCCGTCAGCCGCCGGCCGCTGGCCTGGAAGCGTTCCAGCGCGGCCTGCAGCGTGGCCGCCAGGTCCGAGCGCCCCAGTCCCGGCATGAGCGCCGCGCGCGCCTCGTCGCCGGGCAGGTGCAGCGAGAGCGCGAGGTTGAACGGGATGGGATTGCGCGCGAGCTGCCGCACGGCGGCGGGGTGGCCCACGGTGGAGATCGTGATGCGCCGCGCGCCGATGCCCAGTCCCTCGGGCGAGGTCATGACCTGCAGCGCCTGCTCGACCGCCTTGAGGTTGTGCGTGGGCTCGCCCGAGCCCATGAACACGTAGTTGGTCAGCGGCAATCCGGGCCGCGCGTCGCGCGTGACCAGGATCTGCTCGAGGATCTCGCCCGCCGACAGGTTGCGTTCGACCCCGTCGAGCCCGCTGGCGCAGAAGCGGCAGGCCACCGCGCAGCCGACCTGGCTCGAGAGGCACAGCGTGTGGCGCTCGCCGTCGGGGATGCTCACCGACTCGATCACGCGGCCGTCGTCGAGGCGGGTGAGCAGTCCCCAGGTGCCGTCGCGGCTCTCGTGGACGCGCTCGAGCCGCCCGCGACGCACGCGCCAGGCGGCATCGGCCGCCGCGCGCAGCGGGAGCGACAGGTCGCTCATCTCGGCGAAGGAGGACGCGCCGCGCTCGTACACCCAGCGGCGCACGCTCTTGGGCGTGTAGGCGCGCGCGCCGGGCAGCTGCGCCAGCGCCGCCCAACCTTCGGGCGGCAGGTCGGTCAGGGCCGGCCGCGCCTCGACCGGGCGGTCGCCGTCCGCCACCGGTGCCTCAGGCCGACTCGCGCCGCGTGCGCTTGCGCACCTCGATCGCGGACGTGCCGGCGACGAAGCCCGGCGTGACGGTGTAGGCCAGGCCCTTGCCGCGTTCGGGCAGGTGGAACACGACGTCGAGCATCAGCCCTTCGATGATCGAGCGCGCGGCGCGCACGCCGGTCTTGAGCGACAGCGCCTTCTCGGCGACGGCGCGGAGCGCGGCCTGCTCGAACTCGAGCTCGCAGTCTTCGAGCTCGAACAGCGACTGGTACTGGCGGACGAGCGCGTTGCGCGGTTCGGTGAGCGTGCGCACGAGCTCGTCGGCCCCGAGCGAGGCGAGCGGCGCGACGACCGGCAGCCGCCCGACGAACTCGGGGATCATGCCGTACTCGACGAGATCCTCGCTCGAGACCTGGGCGATGAGCGCGTTGAGCTCGTCGCGCTCGTGCAGCGTCCGGCGATCCTTGCCGCCGGCGGCGGCCTGCGCGTCGCGGAAGCCGATCGAGCCGCGGCCCACGCGCCGCGCCACGATGTCCTCGATGCCGGCGAACGTGCCGCCCACGATGAACAGGATGTCGGTCGTGTCGACCTGGATGTACTGCTGCTCGGGATGCTTGCGGCCGCCCTGGGGCGGGACGTTCGCCAGCGTGCCCTCGAGCAGCTTGAGCAGCGCCTGCTGCACGCCCTCGCCCGAGACGTCGCGCGTGATCGACACGTTGCCCGTCGTGCGGCGGATCTTGTCGATCTCGTCGATGAAGATGATGCCCTGCTGCGCGCGCTCGACGTTGTAGCCTGCCGCCTGCACGAGCTTGAGGATGATGTTCTCGACGTCCTCGCCGACGTAGCCGGCCTCGGTGAGCGTGGTCGCGTCGGCGATGGCGAAGGGCACGTCGAGGATGCGCGCGAGCGTGCGCGCCAGCAGCGTCTTGCCCGAGCCGGTGGGGCCGACGAAGAGGATGTTGCTCTTGTCGATCTCGACCCCGCGCTCCACGGCGCTCTTGCGCGCCAGCAGCCGCCGGTAGTGGCTGTAGACCGCGACCGAGAGCACCTTCTTCGCCAGCGGCTGCCCGATCACGTACTCGTCGAGCTTGCCCAGCAGCGAGGCGGGCGAGGGCAGCCGCTCGCTCGACAGGGTCGTTCCCGCGCTCGCCGCGCTCTCGCCCGTCGCGTGGCGCGGGCCGCGCTCGACGAGGATCGTGTTGCACAGCTCGACGCACTCGTTGCAGATGTAGACGCCGGGCGGGCCGGCGATCAGGTTCTTGACCTGGCGCCGGGGCTTCTCGCAGAAGGTGCAGCGCTCGCTCTCGCCCTGCCCGCCCTGTCCGCCGCCGGTCTTCATCGTCGCCTCGTCGGTTGTAGAGCCCCGCGCGCCCTGCCCGGGCGCGTCAGGCAGTCTGCACCGGCTTGATGATCTCGTCCACCACGCCGTAGGCCACGGCCGCCTCGCCGTCGAGGTAGCAGTCGCGATCGGTGTCCTTCTCGACCTTCTTGAGCGGCTGCCCCGAGTGCTTCGCGATGATCGCGTTGAGCGTGCCCTTGAGCTTGATGATCTCGTCGGCCTGGATGCGGATGTCGGCCGCGGTGCCGCCCGCGCCGCCCCAGGGCTGGTGGATCATCACCCGGCCGTTGGGAAGCATGTGGCGCTTGCCCTTCGTGCCCGCCATGAGCAGCACGGCGCCCATGCTGGCGGCCTGTCCGATGCAGAACGTGGCGATCTTGCACGAGACGTGCTGCATCGCGTCGTAGATCGCCAGGCCGGCCGTGACCGAGCCGCCGGGCGAGTTGATGTAGATGTTGATGTCCTGCGAGCGGTTCTCGGTCTCGAGGAACAGCAGCTGCGCGACGACCGCGTTGGCCACGTGGTCGTCGATGGCCGTGCCGATGAACACGATGCGGTCCTCGAGCAGGCGGCTGTAGATGTCGTAGGCGCGCTCGCCGCGTCCGGTCTTCTCGATGACGTAGGGGATCGGGTAGTAGGCACCGGACGCCATGGGGGGCGACTCCTGGGGGAGGGGTTCTCGGGGGGCCGGGCGCGGGCGCCCGGCGGGGGGGCTTCAGGCGGATGCGGGGGCGACGGGGGGCGGCGCGGTCTCGGTGATGGCCGCCCGCTCGCGCAGCCAGGCGCGCGTCTTCTTCTCGGTGACCTGCGCGGCGACGTCGGCCAGCCAGCCTTCGCGCCGCGCGGCCTGCAGCAGTTCGTCGGGCGCCAGCTGCTGCCCGACCGCGAGCTGGCGCACCTCGGCCTCGGCCTCGTCCGCCGTCGCGCCGAGCGTGCGCTCGCGCGCGATGCGCGAGAAGACGAAGGACAGCGCCAGCGCGCGGCGCGTCGCGGCCGCGACCTGCTCGCGCCGCTCCTCGGCCTTGTGGTGGGCCTCCTCCGAGCCGAGGCCCTGCTCGTCGACCATGCGGTGCGCGATCTCGTGCACGCGCCGGTCGATGGCGCGCGCCGTGAGGCGTTCGGGCAGCTCGAAGGTGTGCAGCGCGAGCAGCCGGTCCTCGATGGCGCGGTCGGCGTAGTCGTCGCGCGCCTTGGCGCGCTGCAGCTCGAGTTGCTCGCGGATGCGCCCGCGCAGCTCGTCCTCGGAAGCCACGCCGAAGCGGCCGAGCAGGTCGGCGTCGAGCGCGGCGGGCTGCAGGGTCTGCAGGCGGTCGATCCGGATCGTGAGGGCCGCGCGGCGACCCGCGAGCGCCTCGGGCTTGAAGTGCGCGGGCAGGTCGGCCTCGAGCTCCACCGTCTCGCCCGTCTTGCGGCCGGCGAAGGCGGCGCCCGAGCCCGGGACGAGCATGCCGTCCACGATGTCGTGGCGGGCCAGGATCGCGCACTCGGGCCGCGGCTCCTGCGCGACGCCGTCGACCACGTAGGTGATCGTGGCCGTCAGGACGGCTTCGGCGTCGGCGGCCGCGTCGGCGGGCGCCTCGACCAGGCTGCCGGCCTGGCGGCGCAAGCGCAGCACCTCGGACGCGATCATCTCGTCGGTCACGGGCGGCAGCGGCACCTCGACCTGCAGGCCCTCGACCGCGCCGAGTTCGAAGGGCGGGACGATCTCGACGCTGAGCTCGAAGGTGAAGGGGCCCGTGCCGTCGTCGAGCAGCCGCTCGAGGTTCAGCTCGGGGTCGCCCACCGGCGCGATGCCGTGCTCGGCGACGGCGGCCTGGAAGGCCTCGTTCATGACCTGCCGGCGCACGTCCTCGGCGATCGACTTGCCGTGCGTGCGCTTGACCAGCTCGAGCGGCGCCTTGCCCGCGCGGAAGCCCTTGAAGTTCGAGCGGGCCGCGACCGTGCGCACCTGCGCGTCGAAGGCCGACTGCAGCCGGCTGCGTTCGATCGTGAAGCTGAGGGTGCGGCGGCACGGGCCGTCGACGGTGAGCTGGCAGGACATCCCTGGACGGACTCCGGAGGCGGCAAGCGGAGGGGCTATCGTCCACCCGGCCCGCGCGCGTATCAAGAGCGGGCGCTCTGCCGGCTGGCTCGGCGACCCCGTCGCTCTCTAGAATCGGCCCGATGGACGCTCCTGCCGATCGCGTGGTCAAGCTGGAGCGCCTCCGCGAGGCGGGCGTCGAGGCCTACCCGGCGGGGCACCCGCTGCTCGCGCGGCGCAAGTCCATCGCCGAGGCCCAGCGGGCCCGCGAGCGCTGGGTCGCGCGCGCCGAGAAGGACGGCCGCAGCCCCGAGGCCTCCGACGGCCCGCGCGTGGTCGTCGCCGGTCGCGTCGTCGCGCTGCGCGACCACGGCAACAGCCAGTTCATCGACGTGCGCGACGCCAGCGGGCGCTGCCAGGTCTTCGTGCGCCGCAAGGACGTCGGGCAACGCCACTTCGACCGCCTCAAGGAAGGTCTCGACCTGGGCGACATCGTCGTCGCCGCGGGCCCCTTCGGCCGCACGCGCATGGGCGAGCTGTCGGTCTTCGCGCGCAAGATCGCGCTGCTGACGAAGTCCCTGGCCGTCCCGCCGACCGAGTGGTACGGGCTGGCCGACGTCGAGCTGCGCTCGCGCCGCCGCTACGCCGACCTGATCGCCAACGAGGACTCGCGGCGGCGCTTCCGCGCGCGCTCGGGCATCGTCACGGCGCTGCGCCGCTTCCTCGATCTGGAGGGCTTCCTCGAGGTCGAGACGCCGCTGCTGCACGCCATCGCCGGCGGCGCGGCGGCGCGCCCCTTCATCACGCACCACAACGCGCTCGACCTCGACCTCTACCTGCGCGTGGCGCCCGAGCTGTTCCTCAAGCGCCTGCTCGTCGGCGGCTTCGAGAAGGTCTTCGAGATCGGCCGCAACTTCCGCAACGAAGGCCTCTCGCCGCGGCACAATCCCGAGTTCACGATGTGCGAGGCCTACTGGGCCTACGCGCGCGCGAGCGACTGGATGGACGGCCTGCAGCGCCTGCTGCCGCGACTGGCGGAGGAGCACGGCGCGCGCGCCGAGGGCGAGAGCGGTCCGCGCGTGCGCCGCGGCGAGCTGCTGCTCGACTTCACGCCGCCCTTCGCGCGGCGCAGCTTCGCCGAGCTGCTGGCCGAGCACGCGCAGGCCGACCTGTTCGACCGCGCCTCGCTGCAGGCCGCCTGCGCCCGCGCGGGCCTGCCGGACGCGGGCCGCCGCGACGAGCAGCTCGCCGACGACCTCTTCGGCCACTTCGTCGAGGGGCGCCTGCTGCAACCCACCTTCGTGACCGACTTCCCGATCGCGTCGAGCCCGCTCGCCAAGGCCTCCCCGGAGGACCCGCGCGTCGCCGAGCGCTTCGAGCTGTACGTGGCCGGGATGGAGCTGGCCAATGCCTTCTCCGAGCTCAACGACCCGGCCGAGCAGCTCGCGCGCTTCGAAGCCCAGGTCGCGCAGCGCGATCCCGAACTGCCCGCCGAGGTCGATCACGACTACGTCACGGCGCTGCAGCACGGCCTGCCGCCCGCGGCCGGCATCGGCATCGGCGTCGACCGGCTGGTGATGCTGCTCACGGGCGCCGAATCGATCCGCGACGTGCTGCTGTTCCCGCTGCTGCGGCCGGCCGGCGGCGCCTGATCGTGTACCGGCTCTTCCTCGCGCGGCGCTACATGCTCAGCCGGCCGGTGAGCTGGCTGGCGATGGGCGCGATCGCGATCGCGGTCGGCGCGCTGATCGTCGTGGTCTCGGTGATGAACGGCTTCCTCGAGGAGACGCGGCGCATCGTGCGCGGCACGACCGCCGACGTGATCGTCCTGCCGCTGCAGGCCATCGACGGGCCGCCCGCGCGGCGCGAGCGCTACGAGTCCGTCGTGCGCGGCCTGTCGGGCGTGAGCGACGTGTGCTCGCGGCTCGTGCGTCCCGCGGTGCTCAAGGTCGAGGGCTCGGACAACGTCACGGCCGGCGACTCGCTGTTCGCCGAGCTGAACATGGTCGTGGTGCTGGGCGTCGACGTCGAGACCGAGCTGCGCGTCACCGGGCTGGCGGGCTACCTCGACGCGGTCGAGGAGGAGCGCTGGCGCGTCGGCGACGCGAGCCGGCCCTTCCACCTGCCGCGCACGTCGATCCTCGACCGGCGTCTGCACAACGCCGACCTGCCGCGCGTGCTCGTGGGCGCGCCGCGCATGAAGGCGCTGCGCCTCACGCGCGGGCAGGCGCTGCAGATCGTGACCTTCCCGGACGGACAGAACCTGAGCGGCGACACCTTCCGCTCGGCCACCGAGACCTTCGTCATCGCGGGCGCCTTCGAGACCGGGCACCACACCTTCGACATGGGCAACATCTTCGTCGAGACGCAGGCCTTCAAGGCCTGGACGGGCACGCGGCAGGAGTTCTCCGAGCTGTACGCCACGGTGGCCGACCCCGGCCAGCTCGACGCGACGCGCGCCGCCATCGACCTCGCGCTCGGCGCGGCGGGCGAGCCCGCGCACGTCGAGTCGTGGACCGACCGTCACCGCGTGTACCTCGGCGCCGTGCAGAACGAGCGCAACATCCTGGCCTTCGTGCTCGCGCTGTTCGTGCTGCTGACCTGCACGATCACCTTCTCGATGCTCACGATGATGGTGCAGGAGAAGACGCGCGACATCGGCATCCTCTCGGCGATGGGCGCCTCGTCGGGCGGCGTGGGTTCGGTGTTCGCCGTGGCGGGGGCCTGGGTGGCGGGAGCCGGCGGGCTGCTGGGCCTCGGCGCGGGCACGCTCGTCGCGCTCAACGTCGACAACGTGAAGAACTGGATCGAGTCGACCTTCGGCATCCAGATCTTCCGCAGCGACATCTACGCCTTCAACACGATCCCGAGCAGCGTCGACCACGCCCTCGACGCCTCGATCTGGCTGCTGACGACCCTGTTCTCGATCCTGATCTGCCTCGTGCCGGCCCTGCGGGCCGCGCGCCTCGATCCCGTGGACGCGTTGCGCCATGAATGAGACCGTCGACGCGCCGCAGTCCGCGCCGGCCGCCGCGCCGCCGCCGCCCGTGCTCAGCGCGCGCGCCCTGCAGCGCCGCTTCCGCTCGGGCCGCGAGACGATCGAGATCCTGCGCGGCGTGGACGTCGACCTGCGCAGCGGCGAGTCCGTCGCGATCATGGGGCGCTCGGGCGCCGGCAAGAGCACGCTGCTGCACCTGCTCGGGCTGCTCGACCGCCCCGACGGCGGCACGCTGAGCGTCGACGGCGTGCAGACGGTGGGCCTCTCGCGCGCGGCGCGCTCGCGCCTGCGCAACCGCCATGTCGGCTTCGTGTTCCAGTTCTACCACCTGCTGCCGGAACTGAACGCGCTCGAGAACGCGGTCCTGCCGCGGATGATCGCGCAGGGCTCGCTGCCCTGGCTGACGGGCGGACGGGCGGCCGCGCTGGCCGACGGGCGCAGGCTGCTCGAGACGCTGGGCCTGGAAGGACGGCTCGCGCACCGGCCCGGCAAGCTCTCGGGCGGCGAGCGGCAGCGCGTCGCCATCGCGCGCGCGCTCGTGTGCCGCCCGCGCCTGCTGCTGTGCGACGAACCCACCGGCAACCTCGACGAGCGCACCAGCGAGGTCATCGCCGATCAGCTCTTCGCGCTCGGGCGGCAACTCGGCCACACGCTCGTGCTCGTCACGCACGACCCCGACCTGGCGGCGCGGGCCGACCGCACGCTGGTCCTGCACGAAGGGCGCCTGGAGCCCGCCTGAGAGCGGGCCGGGGGGAGGACGGGGCCGCGGGACGGCCCCCGGGCCTTCACCGCGCCTCGGGCGATCGGGGGCGCGGCGGGGCCCGGATCGAGGAACGGCGCCGGGGCCGGCCCCCCCCGGGCGCGGGGGGCCTTCGCGATTCAGGGCTCAACTCGCCCCGTCCGGAATCCGACTCCCCCTGAGCCTTCCCGCGCGCAGGACTCCCACGATGCCCACTCCCATGACGCTCACGCCCCCGCGCTGGCGCGCGCTGACCCTGCTCGGTACGGGCGTCGCCCTGACCCTGCTGCTGGGGTCTTCGGGAGTGCTCTCGCCGGACACCGGCACCGCCGAGGCGCGCGAACTGCGCGCCATCGTGCTCGAGGACCGCGACCGGCTCGAGCGCGCGGTGCGCGACTTCACGGCCGACACCGGGACCTTTCCGACGGCCGTCTTCGACCTGTCGGAGGGCTACGACGGCGGGCTCTCCGACCCGCTCTACGTGCCGCGCACCGTCGCGGCCGACTGGCAGGGACCGTATCTGCGCCCGCGGCTCACGCGGCCCACGCGCTCCTCCTTCTGGAGCCTCGCCGAGCCGTGCTCGATGCAGGACGAGGACGGCGACGCCCAGCCCGACGAACTGTGGGGCCGTCTGCACCGCGGCTACGGCGAGATCGACGATGCGCTCGCGAACTGGCTCGACGCGACGCTCGACGACGGCCGCCCCGAGCAGGGCCTGCTGCGCGTCACGCCCACCTGGATCTGGTTCAAGCTGATCGAGAGCTGAGATCCCGCCGGCTCGTGCTGGAAGCGGCCCGGGGAGCGCGCCTATCTTCGGGTGCGTGCGATTCGCGTCCCGCGCCCTCCTCGCCCTGCTGCCGCTCGTCGCGTCCGCGTGCATCTCGGACCGGCCCGCGCCGCTGCCGCGCGCCGTGCCGCCCGGCACCGACGGCAGCTTCCGCACCTGGTGGTCGCCGGGCGTGCTCAAGGAGGAGGGCCGCTACCTCGACGGCCTGCGCCACGGCGACGTCCGTGGCTACCACTCCGACGGCTCGCTCGCCTTCGAGGGGCGCTTCGAGCGCGGAGCGCCGGTCGGCACGCTGCGCGAGTACGCCGAAGGCGGGCGCATCGCGCGCGTGCACGACGTGCAGCCCGGCGCCGAGGAGGGCGTGAGCACCGACTTCTGGCCCGACGGCACGCCGCGCATGCGCGCGCCCCTGCGCCGCGGGGCGCTGCACGGGCTCGAGCAGCGCTGGCACGCCAACGGCGTCCTGGCACGCGAGGGCCGCTGGATCGACGGCGTCCCCGTGGGGCGTTTCACCGACCACGACGAGCAGGGGCGGCTCGTCAACGAGTCCTGGATGTTCCGCACGGCCGGGCAGCCGGCGGGCTGGCTCGAGACGCGCTTCGACGATCGGGGGCGGCCGCTGAGCCAGGCGCTCGTCACCCTCGTGGGCGGCGTGCCCTCGGGCCACGTCTCGATCTACCGCGAGGACGGGCGCGTCGCGTCGCGCTGCGCGACGCTCGACGGCCGGCGCGAGGGGCTGGCCTCCGAGTGGGACGAGCAGGGCGTGCTGCGCGCGCAGGGCGCCTATCGGGCCGACCTCAAGCACGGCACGTGGCGCTCGTGGGACGCCGCCGGGCGACTCGTCGAGGAACTCGAGTTCGTCGACGGCGAGCGCGTCGTGCCGCAGGGCTGAGGCGCGGCCTGCGGCGGGCGCGGGCGGGGGCCCCGAACCGCGACGCCGCGCCGCGTCGGGATTGCGCCCGCCGCCCGCAGGCGCGATTCTCGGGGCCTCTCTCCCGGAGGTCGAGCGCCGCGCCATGGCCGATGCACGCGAAGTCCTCGAGGTCGATGTGCTGTTCGTGGGCGGCGGGCCGGCGGGCCTGGCCGGAGCCCTGCACCTGCAGCGGAGCATCGAGGCGCACAACGCGCTGGCGCGCGAGACCGGCCGGCCGACGCTCGACGAACCGATGATCGCGGTCATCGAGAAGGCCGACGCGATCGGCGCCCACACGATCTCGGGCGCGGTCGTCGATCCGCGCGGCCTCGACGAACTGCTGCCCGACTGGCGCGAGCAGGGTGCGCCGCTGGTGCCGGTGACGCGGGACGAGCTGTACCTGCTCGGCCGCTCGCGCGCCTTCCGGTTGCCGCATCCGCCGTGGATGAAGAACACCGGCTGCTCGACGGGTTCGCTCAACGCGCTGGTGCGCTGGCTGGGCGAGAAGGTCGAGGCGGCCGGCGTGAACGTCTTCCCGGGCTTCCCCGCGGCCGACCTGCTCTACGACGGCGAGCGGGTGGCGGGCGTCGTCACGAACGACAAGGGCCTCTCGGCCAAGGGCGAGCGGCGCTCCAACTTCGAGCCGGGCGTCGAGATCCGCGCCAAGCTGACGGTGCTGTGCGACGGCAGTCGCGGCCACCTCACGAAGCGCCTCGTGGCGCGCTTCGGCATCGAGGGGCGCAATCCGCAGACCTACGAGACGGGCGTCAAGGAGACCTGGGAGGTGCCGGGCGCCGCGGCGTTCGCGGGGCGCGTCGTGCACACGGCCGGCTGGCCCCTGCCGCGCACGCAGTTCGGCGGCTCGTTCATCTACTGGATCGGCGGCGACCTCGTCACGCTGGGCCTCGTCCTCGGTCTCGACTACGAGCACGCGCAGCTCGATCCGCACGAGGAGTTCCAGCGCTTCAAGACGCACCCGTTCGTCCGCGCGCTGCTCGCGGGCGGGCAGCGCCTGCACTATGGCGCCAAGAGCCTGCCCTCGGGCGGCTGGTGGTCGATGCCGCGCCCCTGGGTCGACGGGTGCCTGCTCGCCGGCGACAGCCTCGGCACGCTGAACACGGCGCGCCTCAAGGGCGTGCACCTGGCGATCAAGTCGGGCATGCTCGCCGCCGAGACGGCGCTCGCGGCGCTCGTCGAGGGCGACAGCGGCGGCAAGGTGCTCGCGCGCTACGAACAGGCCCTGGCCGACTCGTGGCTGGGCGAAGAGCTGCGCCGCTTCCGCAACTTCCACCAGGCCGTCAGCCACGGCATCGGGCCGGCGGCGATGTTCCACGTCGGGCTGCAGCTGCTCACCGGCGGCCGCGGCACGCGCGACTGCTATCCGGCACGCGCCGGGCACGAGCGCATGCGGCGGCGCGGCGAGACCCGGCCGCTGCACGACGAACCCTTCAAGCCGGACGGCGTGCTGACCTTCGACAAGCTCACCAACGTGTTCCACTCGGGCACGACGCACGAGGAGGACCAGCCGGCGCACCTGCTCGTGCACGCCGACGGCGAGCACTGCGCGGTCAAGTGCCGGGAGGAGTACGGCAATCCCTGCCAGTCGTTCTGCCCGGCCTCGGTCTACGAGATGGTGCCCGACCCGGCGCGCGCGGAGGGCGCCACGAAGCTGCAGATCAACTTCAGCAACTGCGTGCACTGCAAGACCTGCGACATCATGGACCCGTACCAGGTCATCGAATGGGTCACGCCCCAGGGCGGGGGGCCGGCCTACCAGAACCTGTGAGGTCGCGGCGCCGGTGCGCCCGCAAACAGCGCGGCCCCCGACGACGGCAGTCGCCGGGGGCCGCGTTGCCGAGCGCCGTGACGGTCAGAGCGAGAAGTAGCTCACGCCGTCCAGCGTCGTGCCCACCGTATTGCAGCGGATCTCGCCGGTCGTGTTGCAGTAGATCCAGGCTTCGCTGCCGGTCGGCTTGTTCGGCATCGCCGACACGACCTTGACCGTCGCCGTGTTCGTGAACTGGCTGACGGGCAGGGCGTTGTTGCGGATGTAGGGGCCGTAGCCGTAGCCGGTGCCCGTGCCGACCTTGCCGGCCTTGTTGGTGTTCTTCAGCAGCTGGTCGGCGAACTCGGCCGCGTTCTTCTGGCCGGGGAAGGTGTCGTGCTGGCTCCAGTAGCTGTCGATCGCCGTGCGCAGGATCGCGAGGCTGGAGACCGTGGCGGCCGCCTTGCCCTCTTCCTTGTTCGACATGAACTGCGGGATCGCGATCGCGGCCAGCAGGCCCAGGATCGCGATGACGATCATCAGCTCGACGAGCGTGAAGCCGGCCTTGGAACGATTGAGGAACTTCATGGTCTTGTTTTCTCCGGGAAACGTGGCGGAAGGCCCCTGACACCTCGGTGTGCGGTGCCTCCGCCTCACCTCTTCTGGGGCTACAGGGCGTCCTTCGGCCCGCCGGCGGCGCGGGCTTGAGAGGAAATCAGGCCGCCGGGCCGGACGGAGACCGCGGGGCCGGTCCCCCCGCCCGCCCATCTCCATCGTCTACAGGTCGAAGTACAGATCGCCGCTCGGCGCCACGCCGGCCACGTTGGCCCGCAGCTCGCCATTCGTCGTGCAGTAGACCCAGGCCTCGCTGCCGGAAGGCGTGGCCGGCATGGTCGTGACCGTCTTGCCGGCGGTCGTGCCCGTCACCGCGTTGGTCGGAAAGCCGTTGCGCAGGTAGGGGCCGTACTTGGTGCCCGGCGCCCCGCCGGCATCGGTGCCCGTCGTCAGTTGCGTCACGAACTCGCTCCAGCCGCCCTGCCCGGGATAGACCTCGTCGTGCTGCACGCGGTACAGGCTGATGGCCTGGCGCACCGTGGCGAGGTCCGAGCGCAGGGCCGACTCCTTGGCTTCGGCGGTGACGCTCTGGAACTGCGGGATCACGACCGCGGCGAGGATGCCGAGGATGATGACCACGATGAGCAGTTCCACGAGCGTGAAGCCCGCGGACGCGCGGCGGAATGAAGGGCGTGGCATGGTCGAGTCCAGGGAGCCCGGGACGCCCGGGTCGGTGAGGCAGATCGTCCGTTCCACCGGCGGGCCTTGAGACATTCGCGCCGCCATCCTCAGGGCTGCGTTTCGCCGGGCACGACGCCGAGCCAGGGGTCGTCCGCCGTGACCTGGCTGAGCACCGAGGCCGAGCGTTGCTGCAGGGGGCGATTGGTCGGGTAGACGGTCATCGTGACCTGCGTCACGACCTCTTGGCTGGCCGTCGCGGTGAACACGTGCGGCCCCTTGATCGTGAACGGGACCGAAGAAGGCTGCACGACCCAGCTGCCGCCGCTCGCCATGAGGGCGACCTCGTCCAGGCTCGAGGAGGGCGAGACGACCGCGGCGGGGACGACGATCTTGCTGTTGCCGAGCGCCTTGAGCACCAGCGTGTAGCCCGTGCCCGGCTGCAGGACGGCCGAGAGGCCGAAGGGCGTGACCTGCGCCGGCACCTGCCAGCCGCCGCCCGCAGCGACGGCCTGCGGGAGAGACGAACCCGGCACCTGCAGCGACGCGAGCACGCTGCCCGTCGGCTTGGCCTTGCCGGGGGCCCAGCTCTCGTAGAGCGAGATCTGGAACTGGTGCGCGCCGCTGCCAGCGACCCAGGCGACGGGCAGTTCGACGATCGACGACTGCACCGAGAGCACCTGCTCGTCGGGATCGATCTGCAGGGGCACGTCGCTCTTGAGCACCGGCGTCGTGAAGCCCAAGGCGAGCTGGCCGCCGGCCGGGACCTCGAGCGCGAGCGGCGCGGCGGCGGACTTGGAGTACCACGCGCCGTCGGCGAGCACCTCGGTGGCCTCGCGCAGACGCGGCGCCGTCGCCACGTCGATCGAGAGATCGAGGATGTCGTCGTGCAGCACGGCCAGGTCGCCGTTGGGCCGCTTGATCCAGAACTTCTTGCCCTCGAGGTAGTACTCGGTCACGGCGCCGCCGGGTTCGGTGATCTTGAGCCGCTTGGCGCTCGGCTTCTCGACCAGCCAACCCTCGCGGATGCTGCGCGTGATCTGGCGCAGCACGGGGTCGATCTCGGAGGTCACGCCGGCCTTCTTCTCGAGGTAGTCGAGATTGCCGGTGTACCCGAAGGTGTTCACCGCCATCGCGGTGAGCAGCATCGCGCCGAGCACGCTCGCGAGCAGCAGTTCGGGAAGCGTGAAGCCGGCGCAGGTGCGGTGCGGCGAAGAATCGCCGAGCGCCGGCGCGAGCGGGTCCTGGTGCGGAGTCGTCATGGGTGTCGCCTCGTGGTGTACCGACCGGAATCGGATCCGGACGGGGGCGACTTGATGGCCCGCCGGATTCGGGGGGCCGAAGCGGGGGACGCGCCGCGCGCGCCCGCCGGCTCAGTACGACGTGACGAGCGCCGTGGCCTTGTCGAGCGTGAAGCTGCGGCTGGCCGTGAGGCACTTGACGACGACGGTGCCGCCCGCGACGGGCAGCCCCTGGCCGTTGAACACGGCCGCCACGCCGGTGGATCCGAACGAGGCGGTCGTGATGTCGATGTTGCGCGGCTGGTCGGGCCGCAGGAAGTCGACGATGTAGGCCGACTTGGTGAGCGGGTCGGTCACGGCGCTGCCCGTGCCGTCGACGACCGCGAGCCGCTCGGTGCGGACGTCGAAGACCACGCCGTGGGTGCTGCGCGAAGAGCGAGCCAGGCTGGCCGCGCGCGAGAAGGCGTCGCGCACCTGCACCTCGACCAGGTCGAGGCGGCTGTCGTAGCCCGTGCCGAAGCTCGGCGCGGCGATGGTCGACAGGATGCCCATGATGGCGAGCACGACCAGCAGCTCGACGAGAGTAAAGCCGGAGGCCCGGCGGGAGGTTTGCCTCCCGCCGGGCCCTGATCCGGAGACGCTGGCGGTCATGGGGCCGTTCGGCGTCACGTGGTCCGGATTACAGGCTGTAGTAGGCCGTGCCGCTCGGACCGGTGCCGGCGACGTTCGCGCGGAACTCGCCGGTGCCGGTGGCGTACGCCCAACCCTCGGTGCCCGAAGGCGTCGCGGGCATCGTGGCGGCCGACTTCACGGCGTTGCTGCCGTTGATCGGGTTCGCGGGGAACGCGTTGCGGATGTACGGACCGTACTTCGTGCCCGTGGTGTTGCCCGCCGCGTCCGTCTGCAGCGTCAGCTGGTTGACGAGCGAGGACGGGAAGGTGTCGGCGTGCTGGACCTTGTACAGCTCGATGGCCTGGCGGATCGTCGCCAGGTTGCTGGCCAGGGCGGCTTCCTTGGACTCGGCGGCGGCCGTGTTGAACTGCGGGATGACGACCGCGGCGAGGATGCCGAGGATGATCACCACGATGAGCAACTCGACCAGCGTGAAGCCCGACTGGCGGCGGGAAAGAGGACGCGTCATTTCGATGTGTCTCCGGATGGATGGCGGGTTCCGCCACCGCGGCGGGCCCTTGGCTTGCGGGAAAGGCTTTCGGCATCCCGCGAGGCGGACTTGAGCGGCCCTGCGCCCAAAAAAGAGGCCCTCTCCGAACGCGCCCTCAGGGCTGCTTGGGGAAGGCGAACTTCGAGATCACCGAGATCTCGGTCGCGCTGGCGCTCGCCGGCGGGAAGGCCAGTTGCCCGACGCCCCAGGCGGACAGCTCGAGCGCCGCGGGCCACGGCAGGGGCGTGCGGCCCCAGCCCGGCCGGTCGAGTCCGGCGGGGAAGGTGACGGCCGACGATCCCAGCACGTGGCCGTGGACCGCGCCCGTGCCCTGCAGCGTCACGCTCGCGCCGACGATCACGCCCTGGATCTCGATGCGGCTGCCCGCCTCGGCCACGAGGACGCCGTCGGGCATGACGATGCCGCAGCCGGGCAGGATCGACCCGGAGGTCACGCGCACGCCGTTGCGCAGGTTCAGCCGCGTGGCCTCGATCGACTTGTAGGGCGGGCCGACGATCGCCGGTTCGCTCACGATGCTGCCCTTCACGAGCACGTTGTCGAGCGTGATCGTGCTGGCGCGCGCGAGCACCAGCGTGCCGTCGATCACGACGTCGCTGAGCGTCGTCGTGCCCGAGACCTTGGTCATCTTGGGGTCGGCGAGGGCCGTGGCGCCGGCGGTCTTCGCCAGCGTGGGCAGCGTGCCTTCGGACAGCCCGTAGACCTTGGCCGTCGCGACGACGGTCGAGCCGAGGCCCGACTTGGTGGCGTCGGCGCGGATCGAGCGCTTGTCCGAGCCGAGGTCGGCGATCGAGAGCGAGACGGTCTGGTCGCCGGCCGTGATCGCGCTGCTGTAGCTGCTCTTGCCCGAGGCCATGACCTGCCGCGCGAAGGCCATGCTCGACTGCGCCGACTCGCGCGTGTTCGAGACCCACAGCGAGTCGCGCGACTCGCGGTACGAGGCCGTGACGTGGCGGGCGTAGGCGGCGATGCCGGCCACCATGAGGCTGCTCAGCATGAGCACGACCACCATCACGTAGCCGGCGGAGGCGGGGCGGTGCGGCGTCTTCATGGATTGATCCACCACCACCAGGTGCCCATGTCGGTGTTGCGGAACTTGATCTGCACGGTGAGCTTGTAGAGCGTCGTCGACGACTTGCCCGCCGCGAGCACCGACTCGCTCACCGGCTTGCTCGTGTCGGTGAAGTCGAAGGTCTGGACGTCGACGAGCTGCTGCCAGAACTCGGCGTCGGGGAGGGCCTGCTTGGCCGAGTTGATCGGCGGCGAGAGCTTGGCGCCGTCGAGCGAGTCGAGAGCCAGGATGTCGGCCGCGCCGGTCGCGGCGAGCTTGCCGCTCGGCGTGGTCGGCAGCGACTGCGCCAGTTCGTGGATCTCGCGCGCATAGACGGCCGCATTCACGGGCTGCTCCTCGAGGATGTGCTTGGCCGTGCTGGCCTGAGACAGGCCCCACGACGCCGACACGACGACCATCGAGACGAGCACCGAGGCCACGAGCACCTCGATGAGCGTCAGGCCGGCCGTGCGCGCGCGCGCGGTGCTCACGGGGCAGTCTCCCCCGGGATGGCGCCCAGCCAGGGGTCCTCGGCCATCGACTGGCCGAGCAGCATCGAGGTCGCGCTGCGCACCGGGCCGGCGTTCGGCGTGAGCGAGATGACCACGCGCGAGGCGACGTCGGTCTTGCTCGTCTGCGTGGCCGTCGCCAGGCCGTCGATCGACCAGCTCGCCTCCCAGGGCTGTTCGGCGAAGCCCGAGTCGTCGTCGACCGCCAGGCCCGAGCCCTGCGCCGACGCGACGGGGTAGCCGGCGAGGGTCAGCGCGCCGATGCCCGTCTTGCGCAGCACGAACGTGTACGCCGTGCCGGGGAGCAGCTTGGCGGCGAGCGGGGCGATGTCGATCGGCACGCTCAGCGTTGGCGGCGTGACTGCCGAGCCGCCGTCGTCATCGTCATCATCGTCGTCGCCGCCGCCGCCCTTGGTCTTGAAGTGACCGAGCTTCTTGCCCTTGCCCTTGTCGGTGCCCTTCTTCTTGCCCTTGCCCTTCGAGCCCGAACCGCCGTCGTCATCGTCATCGTCGTCGTCGCCGAGGCTGATCACGGCCAGCGGCAGCGCCGCGGCGGCCACCGTGACCTGCCCGAGGCTGGGGCCGTCGGGGCGCGCGTCCCCCGGCGCGCGCGCGCGGTGCAGGTCGATCGTGAGCGTGCCCAGCGTGGGCGGCACGCCCGCCAGCAGCAGGTTGATCACCGACGGCGTGCCGTGCACCACCTGCTCGGTGACGCCCGGCAGCTTCTGGAACACGGCCGCCGCCGTGGAATCGACCATGAAGCCGAGCGCGATGTCCACGCCCGGCTCGAATACGAGCGCTTCGGGCAGCACGCCCGCCGGCGGAGCGTTGGTGAACAGGTTGCTGGCGCGCGTGCTCGGCGCGGCCTCGCGCAGGCGCGAGGTCGACTCGATGGTGAACGAGACCGTCTTGAGATCGGTGGCCAGCGTGCCCTTCGTGCCGTCGGGTTGCGTGACGCTCAGCACGCCGTTGTCGAAGGCGTAGGTCGTCTGCGCGCCGGTGGAGTCCGAGAGCACGAGCTTGCGGGGGTTGTCGGAGCTGGCCCACCACGCGAAGCGGGCCTCCTCGGCGATGGTCGCGAGGGCGACGTCGAGCTGCGAGTCGCTTTCGTCGGTGAGGTACTCCATCTGCCGGCCGAACATGCCGGCCGAACTGGCCGTGGCGACGAGCAGCAGGGCGCCGAGCGTCGCGGCGATCATGAGTTCGACGAGCGTGAAGCCGCGCTCGCGGTCCCACGGCCCCCTCGGCCGACGCGCGCGCGGTGGCAGATGCGTTTCCATGTCGATTCGTCCCGGGTGTGTTCGTGCGCCGGACGAGCCGCAGGTACGGAGGACCTGCCCGGCATGCTGCGTCGGGCTTCTATCGTGAACGCGCGACGGCGACTTGAGCGGCCGGCGGGCGCCTGCCACGATCCGGCGCGTGGCGTCTCCAGGCATCGTCGCGGCGGCAGTGCTGGGCGCGGCGTGCGCCCTGCTCGGCGGCGCGCTGTTCGACCCGACGCCGCGCCTCGCCCCGGTGATGGCGGAGGCCGACGGCGTGCATCCGGCGCGCGCGGCACAGGCGTTCCGCAACGCCTACGCGCCCGGGGTCGGCTTTCCGGACAAGTACCCGCCGCTGGGTTCCTTCCTGCACGGCGCGGTCGTGCGCGTGCTCGACCCGGAGTTCACGGCGCAGGCCGACGCGCTCGTCGCGCTGGCGGAGGCGCCGCGCGAGCAGGCGCTGTGGGAGCGGCGGCAGGCCGTCGAGCGACTGCTCGCGGGCCAGCGCGCCCTGTCGCGCGCGGCGCAGGCGCTGGCCGCCCTGTTCGCCGCGCTGTGGGCCGCTTCGCTCGCTCGGCGCCTGCTGCCCGGCCCGGCGGCGCGCGGCGCGGCGCTGGCCGGCGGCGTCGCCGGACTGTCCGTCGCGCTCGGCTATCCGTTCCTGTATTACGGCGGCACGACCAACGTCGACGCGCTGGCGCTGGCCGCCGGCTTGGGCGCGCTGCTCGCCGCCGAGCGCGGCCGCTGGGTGTCGGCCGGCGTCGCGGCGGGCCTGGCCGTCGCGATCAAGGACCCCTACTACGTGCTCGCGGCGCCGCTGCTCGTCGCGGCCTGGGGGCGCGCGGCCAGTGAGCGGCGACGCGCGCTGCTCGCACTCGTGACCTCGGGCGGCGCGTGCTGGGCGCTCGCGTCCGGCGCGCTGACCACGCCGACGACCTGGTGGGAGCACCTGCGCTACCTCGTGAGCGGCGGCGTCGCCGGAGTCGAGCGCATCGACGCCGCCGATCCCGCGCAGTGGTGGGCCCTGATGCGGCTCGTGGGCCGGCACTGGGTCGGCACGTTCGGCACGCTCGGGACGATCGCAGCCCTGTGCGGCCTGGCGGTCGCCGCGCGCCGGCGCGGCGCCTCACTGCTCGTCGCGCTGCTCGCCGCTCCGCTGCTGTTCGTCGCTCCCGTCGGTTTCGCGTACGTGCGCTTCAGCCTGCTCCCGCTGGCGGTGCTCGGCGTCGGTCTGGGCCTCGCCGTCGCGTGGGTCGCGGGCGCGGCCGCCGGGCGCGCGGGCGCGGCGCGGCGGCTCGGCGCCCTGCTGCTGCTGGGCGCGATCGTCGCGTCGGCCGCGCATGACGGCGCGCTCGACTACCACCGGCACGTCCACGGCCGTCCCGACGCGCGCGCGCAGGCGGCTGCGTGGGTCGCGGAGCACGTCCCCGCGGGCAGCTCGATCACGCTGCTCGCCGACGAGCGCCGTCACGGCCCGCCGCTCGATCCGTTCCAGCTGCGCGTGGCGGCCTTCGGGCTCGACCAGGCCGCCGCGCAGCTCGCGTCCTGGCAGGCGCAGCCCGTCGCGCAGCGCCCCGACTACGTGCTGTGGATGAGCTTTCCGGTCGAGTCGACGGCCGGCCGCGTGCGCGCGCCGCCCGCCGCGCCGGCGCTCGGCGAACGACCGGGCGGCATCTACGAGGTGGCGGCCGTGTGGGGCGCGCCGAGCGGCGCACGGCCCGAGTCGACGCTCACGCTGCGCCCGACGATCGCGCTGCTGCGCCGGCTCGGCCCCTGATCTCCGGCGCGGGCCCCCTCGCGACCCGCAGCAGGGCGTGGTGGACGATAGGGGGGTCGAACCCCTGACCTCCTGGATGCCATCCAGGCGCTCTACCAACTGAGCTAATCGCCCGTGCAGACGCGTCAAGCGCGGGGCAAAACCCTACGGTCCGCGCGGTTGTCGACGCAAGAGGCGAGCGGCGAGGTTCGGCGGCGGGTCCCGCTCCGCCGCGGTTTGCCGCGGGCCGCGCCTTCAGGCCTCCGCGACGCGGCGGTATCCTGCGCACGCTTCGCTCGCCCGCGCTCGGGACCTCGATGACCGCCACGCAGCAGACCTCGGGCCTGTACGACCATCGGGCCATCGAAGCGCGTTGGCAGGCGCATTGGGCCGAGCGGGCGACCTTCGCGGCCCGCGAGGACCGCTCGCTGCCCAAGGCCTACATCCTCGACTTCTTTCCCTACCCGTCGGGGGCGGGCCTGCACGTGGGCCACCCGCTGGGCTACATCGCCACCGACATCGTGGCCCGCTATCGGCGCCACCGCGGCTTCAACGTGCTGCACCCCATGGGTTGGGACGCCTTCGGCCTGCCCGCCGAGCAGCACGCGCTCAAGACCGGCGTGCACCCGGCGGTGACGACCCGCCGCAACGTCGAGAACTTCCGCCGGCAGCTGCAGGCCTTCGGGTTCAGCTACGACTGGGGGCGCGAGATCGCGACCACCGACCCGGCCTACTACCGCTGGACGCAGTGGATCTTCTTGCGGCTGCTCGAGCGCGGCCTGGCCTACCAGGCCGAGATGCCGGTCAACTGGTGCCCCGCGCTGGGCACCGTGCTGGCCAACGAAGAGGTCATCGACGGCCGCAGCGAGGTGGGCGGGCACCCGGTCCTGCGTCGCCCGATGCGCCAGTGGCTGCTCAAGATCACGGCCTACGCCGAACGGCTGCAGGCCGATCTCGACGAACTCGACTGGCCCGAGCACATCAAGGCCCTGCAGCGCAACTGGATCGGCCGGAGCACCGGCGCCGAGGTCGACTTCCGCCTCGCCGCCGGCGCGGGCGCCGCGGGGCCGGGCGCCGACGCGCGGCTGCGCATCTTCACCACGCGCCCCGACACGCTCTTCGGCGCCACCTACATGGTGCTCGCGCCCGAGCACCCGCTGCTCGAGGCGCTGCTCGTGCCCGAGGCGCGCGCCGCGGCGCTCGCCTATCGCGAGGCGGCGGCCTCCAAGAGCGACCTCGAACGCTCGGCGCTCGCGCGCGAGAAGACCGGCGTGCCGACGGGCAGCTTCGCCGTCAACCCGGTCAACGGCGCGCACCTGCCGATCTGGATCGCCGACTACGTGCTCATGGGCTACGGCACGGGCGCGATCATGGCCGTACCCGGGCACGACGAACGCGACCACGAGTTCGCGCGCGCGCACGGCCTGCCGGTCGTGGAGGTCGTGCGCCCCGCCGAGGCCGCGCCGGCTCCGGGCGAGGCGCCGCACGCGCGCGTGGCGGAGGCGGCCTTCACCGGCGAGGGCGTGCTGGTGAACAGCGGGCAGCTCGACGGGCTGCCCGTGGCCGCGGCGAAGGCGAAGATCACGGCCTGGCTCGCCGAGCACGGCCACGGCGCGCCGGCGGTCCACACCAAGCTGCGCGACTGGCTCTTCAGCCGGCAGCGCTACTGGGGCGAGCCCTTCCCGGTGCTGTACCACGACGACGGCTCGGTCTCGGCCGTGCGCGAGTGCGACCTGCCCGTGCTGCTGCCCGACGTCGAGCGCTACCAGCCCTCCGGCACGGGCGAGTCGCCGCTCGCCACGGTGGGCGAGTGGGTCCACGTGACCGACCCGGTCACGGGGCGCGCCGCGCGCCGCGAGACGCACACCATGCCGCAGTGGGCCGGCTCGTGCTGGTACTACCTGCGCTTCATCGATCCGCGCAACGACGAGCGCCTCGTCGACCCCGAACTCGAGCGGTACTGGATGCCCGTCGACCTGTACGTCGGCGGCGCCGAGCACGCCACGCTGCACCTGCTCTACGCGCGCTTCTGGCACAAGGTGCTGCACGACCTCGGCGTGGTGTCCACGAAGGAGCCCTTCGCCAAGCTCTACTGCCAGGGCATGATCCTGGGCGAAGACCACGAGAAGATGTCGAAGAGCCGCGGCAACACGGTCAGCCCCGACGACGTGCTGCCCGAGCACGGCGCCGACGCCTTCCGGCTCTACGAGATGTTCCTGGGGCCGCTCACCGCGACGAAACCCTGGCAGACCTCGGGTCTCTCGGGCACGCACCGCTTCCTCAAGCGCTTCTGGCGGCTGTACGTCGACGAGGACGGCGCGCTCGCGCTCGACGAGCAGCCGCCCGCCGACGAGGTGCGCCGGGCCTTCCACGCCACGCTCGCGAAGGTCACCGACGACATCGAGTCGCTGTCCTTCAACACGGCGATCGCCGCGATGATGGAGCTGGTCAACCTGCTCGTGAAGACGGGGCGCGGGATGCCGCGCGCCTTCGCCCGCGACGCGCTGCTCATGCTGTGCCCCTTCGCGCCGCACCTGTGCGAGGAACTCAACGAGCGCGTGCACGGCGCCGGCGCCGAGGAACTGGCCTGGGCCGCCTGGCCCGAGGCCGACCGCTCGCTGCTCACCGTCGACTCGGTCGAGATCGCGGTGCAGGTCAACGGCAAGGTGCGGGCGACGATCACGGTCGCGCGGCAGGCCGACCGCGTGGCCCTCGAGGAGGCCGCGCGCCGCGAGCCGGCGGTCGCGCGCCTGCTCGAGGCGGCCACCGTGCGCAAGGTGATCGCCGTGCCCGGCAAGATCGTCAACTTCGTCGTGGCGGGCGCCTGATGGCCGCCCTCGCGCCATGAACGCGGCGGACGCCGGCGGACGACGCGGACGCACCCTCGGCCTCGGCCTGGTCTCGGCCGCGGTGCTGCTGCTGCAGCTCGTGCAGACGCGGCTGTTCTCGGTGATGCTCTGGCACCACCTCACGTATCTCGTCGTGACCTTCACGCTGCTGGGCTTCGCGGCCGGCGGCGCGCTGCTCGCCTGCCGCGCCGCGTGGCTGACGGGCGACAACGGCCGGCGGCTGGCGGGCGTCTCGGTCGTCTTCGGCCTGTCGGTGCTGGCGGCCTACGCGCTCGTCACGCGCCACCCGCCGGAGACCTCGCACTCGAGCGCGGGCATCGCGACGGCGGCGCTGAGCTACGCGCTGCTCGTCGTGCCGATGGTCTTCGCCGGCCTGGTCGTGGCCCTGTGCCTGGCGGACGCCGGGCCGGCGGTGGGGCGGCTGTACGCCGTGAACATGGTCGGCTCGGCGCTCGGCGCGCTGCTCTACGTGCCGGCGCTGCGCGCGCTCGGCGGCGAGGGCACGGTGCTGGCGGCCTGCGCGCTGGCCTTCCTCGGCGCGGCCAGCTTCGCGCGCGGCGCCGCGCGCGGCGGCGCGTCGCGCCTGGCGCTCGGCGCGCTGCTCGCGCTGGCGGCCGGTCTGGCGGCCTTCCGCGCGCCGACGAGCGTGTTCGAGGTGCCGCCGGCCGAGAGCAAGGCGATGGTGCAGCAGATGCTGCGCGACCCGCGCCAGCGCATCGAACTCACCGCGTGGGACCCGCTCTGCCGCATCGACGTCATCGGCCCGGGGCCCGAGGAGCCGAGCGCGCCGCGCACCATCTACCAGGACGGCGACGCCTCCACCGTGATGCTCATGGGCGACGCGCAGGACGGCGTCGACATCTTCAACAAGGACGGCCTGGGCTACCTGGCGTTCCGCGACCGCGCGCCCAAGGTGCTGGCCATCGGCATCGGCGGCGGCCTCGACATCCTGCAGGCGCGCGCGACCAAGCGGCCGCTGCCCGAGGGCCAGCGCATCGAGTTCACCGGCGTCGAGATCAACGCCACGACCTACGGACTGCTCACGGGGCCGTACTACGAGGCCACCGGCCGGCGCTACACGCTTCCCGGCACGCGCGTCGTGCTCGACGAGGGCCGCTCGTGGCTGCGCCGCAGCGACGAGCTGTACGACATCATCCAGATGACGGGCACCGACACGTACGCCGCGCTCGCGAGCGGCAGCTACGTGATGAGCGAGAGCTACCTCTACACGGCCGAGGCCTACGACGACTTCCTCGACCACCTCACGCCCGACGGCGTGATCTCGGTGCTGCGCTTCCGCTTCGACCCGCCGCGCGAGACGCTGCGCCTGGCGGCGATCGCCGTCGACGCCCTGCGCCGCGACGGCGCGAGCGATCCGGCCGAGCACGTGATCATGCTGGGCTTCGAGGGCAATCGCGTCGAGATCGACGGCCAGCTCGTGGGCATGGACTTCGGCGCCCTGCTGTTCCGCAAGCGCCCCTGGCGCCCCGACGAAGTGGCGCTCTACGAGCGCTACGACCGCAACAACGCGCGCGCCTTCCTGATGTACGCGCCCGGCGTGGAGTGCCGCGGCCCGGTCGCCGACTACTTCGCCGCCGTGCGCGCGGGAACCGACGCCGCCTTCCGCGCGAGTTACGTCTACAACCTCGACGCCGTCACCGACGACAAGCCCTTCTTCTTCCGCTTCGATCGCTGGGACGAGGCCCTGGCGCGGCTCTTCGGGGGCGATCGCGGCCCGCGGGCCGTCGGCGCGGCTGAGTACACCGGCATCGTCGGCGGCGAGCCGATCGGCCTGATCATGCTGAGCACGGTGCTGGCCGAGTCGCTGCTGCTCGTGCTGCTGCTCGTGCTGGGGCCGCTCGTCGTGTTCCGGCGCGCGGGCCTGGCCGTGAAGGGCGCCGGTCGCTGGGTGCTGTATTTCACCGGCCTGGGCGCCGGCTACATCCTGCTCGAGGTCGTGGCGATGCAGCGCTTCGTGCTGTTCGTCGGCAACCCCGGCTACGCGCTCGTCGCCGTGCTCGTGACCTTCCTGCTGTTCTCGGGCCTCGGCGCGGCGGTGGCGGGACGCTCGGCCGATCCGCGCCGCACGGCGCACCGGGCCCTGCTCGGGATCATCGTGCTCGTGGCCGTGCTCGGCGCCCTGCTGCCGCGCGTGTTCGCCGCGGCGCTGCACCTCGACCTGCCCGTGCGCCTCGGGATCACCGTCCTGTTGCTGGCGCCGCCGGCCTTCCTCATGGGCATGCCCTTCCCTTCGGGCCTGGCGCTCGTGAGCCGGCGTGCGGCCGGTTTCGTGCCCTGGGCCTGCGGCGTCAACGGCGGAGCCTCGGTGATCGCCTCCGTGACCGGTATCCTGATCGCCATGGCCTGGGGCTTCTCCGCCGTGTTCGTCGTCGCGGGCGCGTGCTACGCCCTGGCGCTGGTCGCGGCGCGCGGCGCGCGCGCATGAGCGGACGACCGGCCGGCGCGCGCGACGAGGGACGCCGGGCGCCCGCTCCGACGCCGGACGCCGCCGCCGCCCGGCCGGCTCCCGCGCGCCCGACGCTGCTGTTCGTCTGCCACGGGCCGAGCTGTTCCGAGCGGGGCAGCCTGCAGACCTTCGCGCTGCTCAAGGCCTCGATCGAAGGCTCGCCCGCTCGCCGCTCGCTGCTGCTCTGCCAGACGAGCTGCCTCGATCACTGCGCGACGGGCCCCAACGTGCTCGTCGGCGGCGCCGAGCGCATCGTCAGCGGCGTGCTGCCCGGTCAGGAGGGCCTGCTGCTCGACTTCGCCGCCGGCGGGGGTTGAGACCCGGCACCCGCAGGCCCTTCGAAATCGTCACGCTTGACGCGTGACGGCCGGCGGCCATCATCTCAGGTTCCTTCGCGTGCACCCGTAGCTCAGCTGGATAGAGCGCTTGCCTCCGGAGCAAGAGGTCACAGGTTCGACTCCTGTCGGGTGTACCAACGCGAGTCCGCAGCGCGCGGCCGGGCGGCTACGATGGCCCGCCATGGTCGGCACGCGCTCCACGCCCGGCTCCTGCGCCCGCCTCCTGGTCGCGCTGCTGCCCGCGCTGACGACGGTCGGCGCTTGCGGCGCGGGCGAGGCCCCGGGCCCGGCGCGCCGCGTGATCCTGATCACCTGCGACACGCTGCGCGCCGACCGCCTCGGCGCCTACGGAAACGAGCGCGGCCTGACGCCGCATCTCGACGCGCTGGCGAGCGAGGCGATCGTGGTCGAGGAGGCCTACTCCTGCGCGCCCGTCACCGGGCCCGCCCTGAGCAGCCTGATGACGGGGCTGCCCGTCGATGCCGTCGGCGTGGGCGGAGGCAACCGGCACTTCCTGCCCGCCTCCGTGCAGACGCTGGCCGAGATCGCGGCCGACGCCGGGCTGGCGACCGGCGCGGTCGTCAGCAACTGGGTGCTGCGCCGCCCCGATGCGCAGCGCGACGACGTCGGCCTGGTGCAGGGTTTCGCGCACTACGACGACCGCATGACCGAGCGCGAACGCAATCGCGAGAGCTACGAACGCTTGGCGCCCGACACGACCGACGCGGCGCTGGCCTGGGTCGACGCGCGCGCCGCACAGGGCGAGGAGCGCTGGCTGCTCTGGGTGCACTACCAGGACCCGCACGGGCCCTATACGCCGCCCGCGGATTTCGCCGCGCGGCTCGCCGGCGATCCCGGCGACGGGCCGCCGCTGCCGATCAGCGACACCGTCAAGGGCAAGGGCCGGATCCCGAGCTACCAGGTGCTCGGCGAGGAGCGTCGGCCCGGCGTGTATCGCGACCTGTACGACGCCGAAGTGGCCTTCTTCGACGAGCAGCTCGGGCGGCTGCTCGACGGTCTCTCGCGGCGCGGGCTGCTCGACGATGCGCTGCTGGTGTTCACCGCCGACCACGGCGAGTCGCTCGGCGAGCACGACTACTGGTTCTGCCACGGGGAGAACACGCACCGCGAGACGGTGCGCGTGCCGCTCCTCGTGAAGCCGCCGCGCGACGCGCCGGACGCCGGGCGCGCCCCGGCGCCCGGCACGCGCCGACGCTTCGCCAGCCATCTCGACGTGCTGCCGACGGTGCTCGCCGCCCTGGGGCTGCCCGCGCGCGAACTGCCCGGCCTCTCGCTGCTCGACGCCGGCGACCCCGACCGCTTCGTGCCGCAGAGCCTCGGGCTGCCGGGGGCGGCCAACCGCTGGCTGGGCCTCGGCAACGGGCGCTGGCGACTGGTCGTCGACCCCGCCGACCGGGCCGCGCTCTACGACCTGGCCGCCGATCCCGACGAGGCGCACGACGTGGCCGCGCAGCACCCCGACCGCGTGCTCGCCCTGCGTCGGCTCTACGGGCGCCTCATCGACGAGAGCGGCGGGCCGCGCTCGGGCGTCGAGCGCGCCCTGAGCGCCGAGGACGAGGCGGCCTTCCGGGCGCTCGGCTACCTGGGGACGAGCGAAGAGGGGCACTGAGCGCGGCGCGCCGGGCCGGGCGCGCTCAGCGCAGATAGCCCATCTGCCGCAGCGCCGCCTGGCTCTCCTCGTCGAGCAGTTCGGCGCCGGTCTCGCTCGCCGCCAGCTCGGCCTCGAGCGCCCGGAACAGCGTGAGCAGCGTCTCGCGCAGCGCGCCCTCGGGCTGCGCTCCGTCGGCGTCGATGCCGGCCGCGCTGCCGATGTACTGCCGGCCCTCGCGCACCGCGTAGAACTGCTGCCGCGTCGCGTCGAGGCGGTGCACGCTGCCGTCGGCGCGCACGTCCTCGCGCGGCTCGACGTAGGTGCGCCGCATGCCGAAGGCGACCGCCTCGCCTTCGCCGCCGGCCAGCAGATCGCGGCCGCCTCCGTCCCGCGGCAGCCCGGCCAGCGAGCGCAGCGTGGCCCAGACGTCGATCGTGCCGTTGACGTCCGGCCGCCGGCCCGGCGCCGCGCGCGGCGAGAGCACGATGAGCGGCACATGCACCTCGGCGGGCGTGACGCGCTTGCCGTGCCCGAAGGACCCGTCGTCGCCGAGCGACTCGCCGTGGTCGGCCGTGATCAGCACGTGCGTCTCGAAGCGCGCGTCGGCCTCGAGGCGTTCGAGCAGCCGGCCCAGGGCGGCGTCGAGGAAGGCCACGTCGCGGTCGTAGAGCGTGCGCGCGCGCTCGACGAGCGCCGGCAGCGCGGGCGAGGCGGTGCGCGCCGCGCCCACGAGCTGCGCCGTGCTCATCGCGTCCTTGCCGGTGTCGCCATAGGGCGCGTGCGCATCGAAGTAGTGCACCCAGAGGAACTGCCGGTCGCCGGCCGCGCGATCGAGCAGGGCCAGCGCCGTGTCGGTGACCTTGTCGGCCGGCGAGTGGAAGCGGTTGTCGTCGACCTCGGCGTCGTTCCACTCTTTCATGCTCAGCTCGGCCGTGAACTCGTCGTGGAACTCCGCGAAGCCCTGCGCGAAGCCGAAGCGGCCGTGGAGCGGAAAGCTGGCCACGACGGCGCCCGTCCACCAGCCGGCCTCGGCGAGCTGCTCGGGCAGGGTGTGTTGCGCTGCGGCGAGCACCAGGCCGTTGCGATGCACGCCGTGCTGCCAGGGGTGGCGGCCCGTGAACAGCGTGGCGTGCGTGGGTTGCGTGCTGGAACTGGCGGCGTAGTGCGCGTCGAAGACCAGGCCGGCGGCGGCCGCCGCCGCCAGTTCGGGCATCGCCGCCCGCGGACCGAAGGCCGCGTCGTAGCGCAGCGTGTCGAGCGTGACGAGCACGATCCGCGTGCCGCGCTCAGCCGGTCCGCACGCGCCCAGCAGGGCCAGGCTTACGGCGGCGAAGGGGTGCAGGGCGCGGTGCATCGGACGACTCGGAGCGCGGCGCGGCATTCCGCCGCGGGGGGGTGTCCGGTCACTATACGGACATGAGCTGGATTCTCGCGGTGCACGGACCCGACGCGGCGCGCGTGCTGGCGCGGGCCGAAGCCTGCGCCCGGGCGCTCGCGCTGCCGCCCGCCGGCTTCCGTCGGGCGCTCGAGACGAGCGCGCTCGCCTGCGCGCCGCGCGCCGA
>CAZBBB010000006.1:0-71685 GCA_964490005.1 uncultured Phycisphaerales bacterium
GTCGGACATCGCGCGCGGCCTGTCCTACGCGCCCTACGCCTACATGCTGTGGTGCTAGACGAGCCACCCCGACCTCGACGAGTCGAGGCAGTTCGCCGAGGGCATCCACGAGCGCTTCCCCGGCAAGCTGCTGGCCTACAACTGCTCGCCGTCCTTCAACTGGCGCGCCAAGCTCGACGAGGCGACGATCGCGAAGTTCCAGCGCGAGCTGGGCGCGATGGGCTACCGCTTCCAGTTCGTCACGCTGGCCGGCTTCCACAGCCTCAACCACGGCATGTTCGAACTCGCGCGCCGCTACCGCGACCACGGCATGGCGGCCTACTCGCAGCTGCAGCAGGCCGAATTCGCGGCCGAGGAGCACGGCTACAGCGCGACCAAGCACCAGCGCGAGGTCGGCACCGGCTACTTCGACGAAGTCGCCAAGGCGCTGTCGGGCGGCGCCTCGTCCACGACCGCGCTCGAGGGTTCGACCGAATCCGCGCAGTTCCGCCACTGATCCGTTGCCCGTGCCGTCCCACGCAGGAGCTCTCCATGTCGCCTGAACACAAGCGTCCCCCCCAGCGCGTCGTCGGCCGCGGCGTGATGTTCAACTTCGTGAACAAGGTGGCGGCCTCCGACGAGCAGGCCAGCCAGGAGCGCGAGGCGCGCCGCCATCCCGGCGCGGTCGACGAGTACACGCAACTCGACGATCCCTGCTGAACGACCCCGCGCGCGGCCCGGCGCGTCGACGGACGCGCCGGGTCGTGCGAGCATCCTCCTTCCGGCGACCCGGTGGATTCCCGGGCCGTCTCTCCCCCGGGGGCGCCGGAACCGACAGGTACCGGAGCCCCCGTCTGTTGCGCGCCGCGTGCGCCGCGCCGCGATGGCACGCGCCGCGCACCGTTCGTTACCGTGTGCGGCTCGCTCTCCCCGAAAGGATCGTGATGAGACTCTCCGCCCTCGCCGTGCTCACGCTCGCGCTGTTCGGCTGCCAGAAGCAGGAACCCTCGCCGTTCGCGTACGAAGCCGGCGACGTGCCGGCCGCATCGACCGCGCAGCCGCCGGACGGCGGCCAGCCGACGCCGGCGGGCGCCGCGACGTCGTCCGCGCCGGCGACGAAGAGCTATCCGGGCGCGCCGCTCCCCGAGAACTGCCAGATCCACACGACGGCTTCGGGCCTGCAGTACGCGGTGCTCGCGGCCGGCGACTCCGTCGCGAGCTGCGCCGCCGAGGACCGCGTCACGGTCAAGTACGCGGGCTTCCTCGAGGACGGCCGCCGCTTCGACGGCACGCCCGCCGGGCAGACGGCGATGTTCGCGTGCAACCAGGTGATCACCGGCTGGCAGGAGGGCCTGCAGCTCATGACGCCCGGCAGCAAGTACAAGTTCATCATCCCGTGGCAGCTGGCCTACGGCGAGGAGGGTTATCCCGGCCTCATCCCGCCCAAGAGCAACCTGATCTTCGACGTCGAGCTGGTCTCGGTCGCGCCCGCGCCCAAGCCGATGAGCGTGCCCCCCTTCGTGCTGCCCGACGCGGCCGACCTCAACACGACCGACAGCGGCCTGCAGTGGCTGGCCGTCAGCGAGGGCAGCGGCAGCTTCCGGCCGGGCCCGACCTCGCAGGTCACCGTGCACTACGCGGGCTGGCTCACCGACGGCACCCTGTTCGACAGCAGCTACGGTCGCGGCGAGCCGATGAGCTTCCCGCTCAACCGCGTGATCGCGGGCTGGACGGAGGGGCTGCAGCTCATGTCGACCGGCGCGACCTACCTGTTCGTGATCCCCAGCGAGCTGGCCTACGGCCCGGCCGGCGCCGGCGGCGTCATCGGCCCGGACGCCACGCTGGTCTTCCGCGTCGAGCTGCTCTCGGTCGACTCCTGAGACTCAGGGCCGGCGCGCCGGCTCGAGCCGCGCCAGCGTCTGCTCGAGGCGCGTCGCGAAATCGTCGCTGCGGCTCACGTCGAGCACCCGTCCGAGGGGCGCGTGGCGCGCGAGCAGTCCCTCGAGCACCGCCTGGAACTGGAACTGCGTCCAGCGATTCGTCGAGCGCACGCCGTCCTCCGCCAGCGGCAGCACGCCCCACGGGAAGAGCAGGATGCGGTCGTAGTCGGCCAGGCGCGCCAGCAGCGTCGGCAACCAGTCCTCGGTCGCCTGCCGGTCGTGGATCATGCCGTAGTGGATCCAGAAGGCCGCGTGATCGGCCGCCGAGCGGTCGGTGACGAAGCCGGTCTTTGCGCAGCGCGCCTCGGCCGCCGCCTGCTCCTCCCACAGCTCGCGCAGCAGGCGCGCGAAGCCGCGCAGGTCGAGCCGGTGCAGGTCGAGCCCGCTCTGCAGGCGCCAGCGCATGCCCTCCTCGAGGAAGGGCACGCCGAGCCGCTCGGCCAGCGCGCGGCCGAAGGTCGTCTTGCCCGTGCCGGCGGAGCCCGACAGCCCGATGCGCGGCGCGCCGCCGAGGGGCGGCGGGGGCGCGCCCGTCTCGGGCAGCGCCAGCCAGGGGCGCTCGCCCAGCGCCTGCACGACCGGGCCGGCGTCGGCGATCACGAGCGAAGTGTGCGAAGCGGCGGCCGGCGAGAAGCGCAGCGCCTCGCCGATCGGCAGCCCGAGCAGCTCGCACAGCAGCACCCGGATCACGCCGATGTGCGTGACGATCACGACGCGCCGGCCCCACAGGTCCGGCAGCAGCTCGCGCCACAGCGCGCCCACGCGCGCCGCCAGGTCGCCGAGCGACTCGCCGCCCGGCGCGCGCGCGCCGACGTAGTCGTCCCACCAGGCCGTCACGGCCGCGGGCGCCTCGGCGCTCAGCTCGTCCCAGGTGCGCCCCTCCCAGGCGCCCATGGCCTGTTCGCGCAGCCGCGGCTCGAAGCGCGGCGCGCACCCCGTGACCTCGCGCACGCGCGTCGCCAGATCGGCGCAGCGCGACAGGTCGCTGCTCAGCAGCAGGTCGGGACGCGGCAGGTGGGCCGCCATCCAGCGCGCGAGGGCGACGTGCTGCTCGCGCCCCGCCCCGGAGACCTCGACGTCGACCTGGCCGCGCACGGCGCGCTGCGTGAAGCGCTCGACCTCGCCGTGACGCAGCAGGTGCACGTGCACCACGCGCGCGTCGGGCATGATCGCCTCGGTCCGCGCGCCGAAGGCCCCGGTGACCGCCTGCCCGCCGCTCACGGCGCGCGGCTGGCCGGGATCACGAAGGGCGTGCCGTCGGGCAGGCGCCCGAAGTGCAGGTTCTCGCCGTAGACCGGGCCGAGCACCTCGGCGCGCAGCAGTTCCTCGACGCCGCCCTGCGCCGCGAGCCGCGCCTCGGCCAGCAGGACGACGCGCGTGGCGAACTGGGCCGCGAGATTGACGTCGTGCGTCACGACGAGCACGGCGCGGCCCGCGCGCGCGAGCTGCGCGAGACGCTCGAAGGCGTGCACCTGGTGGCCGAGGTCGAGCGAGGCCGTCGGCTCGTCGACGAGCAGCACGCCGGCCTCCTGCGCGACGGCGCGCGCCAGCAGCACGCGCTGCAGTTGCCCGCCCGAGAGTTCGCCGAGGCGCCGGTCGGCCAGCGGCCGCAGGCCGGCGCCGTCGAGCGCCGCGCGCACGGCCGCGTCGTCGGCGGCGGTCGGTCCGGCGAAGCGCGCGATGCGCGCGTAGCGGCCGCCGAGCACGAAGCGCTCGACGGTGGTCTCCGGGAGGGCGGCGAGCGCCTGCGGCACGACGGCGATGCGCAGCGCGCGCGCGCGCGGACCGAGCGACGCGAGCGGCGCGCCGTCGAGGACCACCTCGCCGCGCCCCGGGGCGAGCAGCCCGGCCAGCAGCCGCAGCAGCGTGCTCTTGCCCGAGCCGTTCGGGCCGAGCACGACGAGCAGTTCGCCCGCGCGCAGCTCGAGCGTGACGTCGGCCACGGCCGGCGCGCCGCCGCCGTAGGCGAAGTGCAGCGAGCGACCGGCGAGCGTGCTCACCACGAATCGACCTCGCGCCGCGAGAGCAGCAGCAGCGCCAGGAAGAACGGCCCGCCGATGAGCGACATCGTCACGCCGGGCTGCAGCGCGGCCGACCCGAGCAGCGTGCGCTGCAGCAGGTCGACGCCCACGAGGAACACGGCGCCGACGAGCGGCGACAGCGGAAGCACGGCGCGATGGCTGCGTCCCGCGAGGCGCCGCGTGATGTGCGGGACGACCAGCCCGACGAAGGCGATCTGCCCGGCGACGGCGACGGCCGCGGCCGCCGCCAGCGACGAGCCGAGCACGACCAGCCAGCGCACGGCCACGACGGAGACGCCGGCGGCGCGCGCGTCCTCGTCGCCGGCGGCGAGCAGGTCGAGTTCCCAGGCGACGAAGGGGATCACGAGCGCGGCGCAGAGCAGTCCGGCGCCGACGGTCGCCGCGTGCCCCGGCGCGCGGTCCTCGAGCGTGCCGAAGGTCCAGGCGAGGATCGCGCGGCTGACTTCCCAGTCCTGCAGCGCGAGCGAGGAGATGAGCGCGAGCAGGCCGGCGATGCAGGCGTTGACCGCGATGCCGATGAGCAGCAGCGCCGGCACCGAGACGCGCCCGGAGGTCGACGCCAGCAGCGTGACGAGCAGGACCGCGCCGAGCGCGCCGAGGAAGCCCGCCAGCGGCACCAGCGCCGTCGATGCGCCGAGATCGCCGACCGAGACGAGCGCCGGGCCCCAGCCCGCCAGCGCCACGATCGCGAGGGCCGCGCCCAGCGACGCTCCGCCCGTCACCCCGAGGATCGACGGCGCCGCCAGCCCGTTGCGGAACAGGCCCTGCAGCAGCGCCCCCGAGAGCGACAGCGCGGCGCCGACGCCGGCCGCGGTCAGTACGCGCCACAGGCGCAGCTCGACGATGGTCTGCAGCGGCTCGTCCAGCGGCGCTCCCCAGCCGAAGGCGGCGGCGGCCCCTTCGAGCAGCGTGCCGAAGGGCAGCGTGCCGCTCGGCCCGCCGCGCATCGCCGCCAGCAGCAGCGCCGGCAGGCCGAGCACGCAGGCGGCCGCCAGCAGGCGCGGCGGCAGGCGGCGAAGCCCCGGGCCGCTCACCACGCCTCCGGGGACAGCGCCTCCACGGCGGCGGCCAGCGCTTCGGCCGCCGTCACCAGGTGCGGTCCGACGGTGCTGTAGAGCCAGGCCTCGAGCACGACGATCCGATCGTGCCGGACGGCCTGCAACCGCGCCAGCGCCGGCTCGCTGCGCAGCAGGCGCGCGGCCGAGGACAGGTCGTCCCAGTCGGCGCGCCCGCTCACGATGATCAGGTCGGGGTCGAGCACGAGCAACTGTTCGAAGCTGCAGCGCGCGTGGCCGTCGATGCCCGACTCGGCCGCCGCGTTGGTCAGCCCCGCCAGCGTGATGAAGGTGTCGGCGCTCGTGCCGCGGCCGGCCACCCAGCCGCCCGTGCCGCCGTGCGAGAAGGCCAGCGCACGACGCCCGCTCCAGGCCGACCCGCGCTGCACGAGGTGCGCCGCGCGCGCCCGCAGCGAGCCCGCCACCTGCCGCGCGGTCTCGGTGGCGTGCAGCGCCTCGCCGAGCTGCACCAGCGCCTGCTCGACCTGCGGCAACGTCTCCAGCGACCCCAGTTCGAGCACGGCCAGGCCCGCCTCGCGCAGCCGCGCGCTCGTCTCGGCCAGGCCCCAGCGGTCGCTCACGACCAGATCGGGGCGCAGCGCCAGAATGGGTTCGGCCGCGTACAGCTCGAACGAGGGCCGCGCGAGATAGGGGTCGTCGGCCTGCCGCCGGCCCGAGTAGTCGCGCGCCTGCGCGGGCAGCCCGGCGATGCGCTCGGGTGGCAGCAGCGCGCAGAGCAGGTCGACCACGCCCGAACTGGCGGCCACGACCGCCTGCGGCGGCCCGGCGACGCGCGCGGCGTCCGGCACGGCGGGCACGCGACCGCAGCCGCCCGCCGCGAGCGCCAGCAGCACGGGCAGCAGGGAAGGCCTCACGGCGTGACGGCGCGCAGCGCGTTGCTGGCCGCGAAGCCCTGCGGCCCGCCGGGGTCGGCGAACCAGGCCTGGAAGACCAGCGCGCTGCCCGGCGGCAGGCCCGCCGGCCAGTTCGTCCACGACCAGCTCTGCGTGCCGCCCGGCGCGGGCCCGACGAGCGTGAGCAGGATCGGATGCGGCACGTAGGTGCCGCCCTTGAACGGCAGCGCCGCCGCACCGCCGCCGACGAAGGTGAACACCTGCGCGCCGGGCAGCGCGTTGGCGAGATTCACCGAGCCGGCGCTGCCGGCGAGCAGCGTGCCCGTTCCGCTGAGGTTCGCCGCGCCGGCGCTGCCGGGCAGCGCGAAGCCGAGGTTGGCCCAGGTGCCCGGGACGCTCACCTGCAGGAAGGACACGATACCGGCGAGCTGGTCGGAGCTGAACTCGACCGAGACGAGTTCGCTGCCGGCCGCCACGCCCGTGACCGTGATCGGCACGCTCGCCGCGGCGCCGGGGGCCACGTCGGGCAGCGCGATCACGCTGCTGCCGCCGCCGCCGAGGCTCAGATTGGCGCCGACGGCCGCCGCGGCGCGCACGTTCGTCAGCGGCATGGGCAGCGGATTGACGAAGCCCGCCTGCAGCGTGGTCGGCAGCCCGATGCCGAGCGCGCCGCCCCCGCCGTTGACGATCGTGCCGACCGGCGGCGTGACCCAGGTGCGCCCCCAGCCCGCGAAGGTGTCGGTCGTGCCGAGCACGTCGATCGCGACGGTAACGCGGAAGGCGCGCGTGCGCGCCGTCCACGGCGCGTAGTCGGCGGGCGTCAGCGGCGTCGCGACGAACAGTTGCGTGAAGGCGGGCAGCGTGAAGGTCGAGTTGCTCTCCTTGAGCGGGCCGAGCAGCCGCCCGTCGGCCGCCACCGCCCAGGCCTGCATCACGCCGCGCACCGTCCAGGGCGTGCTCGTTCCGTTGGAGAGTCGCGCGCTGAAGTCGATCGTCTGGCCGGCGGCCACGCGCACGGCCGGATGGAAGTCGACGACGATGCCGCTCACCGGCAGATCGTCGTCGCCGCCGTCGGCGGGCGGCGGCAGCAGGCCGGGCTTGTACTGCGCCGAGACGCTGGCCGTCGTCTGCGCACCGACGGTCTTGGTGACGATCGGCACGCCCAGCAGCGTCGTGCTGTGCAGCACGGGTTGCGCCACGCCCGCGACGTCCTTGCGCGAGAGGCGGAAGTCGGCGTCGGTGGCGAGCTTGAACAGCGCCGTGTCGTACGGCAGCGTCGTCAGGTTGCCGAACAGCGCCGTGAGCGGCGCGGGGCCCAGCTGCCAGGTGCCGCCGCTGAGCGCCAGCGGCGTGGCCGAAACCGCCTGCCAACCGTTCTGTCCGACCAGATCGGTACGCCGGAAGCGCATGTCGGCCCAGCTCTGCACGTCGGCGTGGCGATCAGGGCTGGCGGCCAGGTCGACGGTGCCGTCCTGCGCGAGCACCAGGTCGAAGCGACCGTTGCCGTCGAGGTCGCGCGCCGACTCGTAGCACGACGTCAGCCGCGAGGGCAGGCCCAGGGCGCGGCCGAAGCTCACGAGCAGCCCGGCCAGCGCGTCGTCGTGCACCGGCCCCGCGCCGGGGCCCGCGGCCAGCAACTGGTCGCTGCCCGACCAGGCCCAGGGCGTGTCGCCGCTGGCCCAGGGGCCGACCAGGTCGGACTGCGCCCAGCCGCCGTCCTCGGCGTTGACGGCCGCCGAGAGGCGACGCGCGACCAGGGCCGGTTGGCCGCGCTGCGCGGCGCCGAGCGGCACCAGCGCGTCGAGCGCCGCGTTCACGGTGGCCGGGGCGAACTGCGCCAGGCGCCAGGGCTGCGCCACGACGAGCAGGCCGTCGCCGCGCGGGCGCAGCGTCGTCGTCTCGAGCAGATACTCCTGCCGGTCGGCGGCCGAAGGCAGCGAGGTCTCGTCGCTCGTCTGCCAGGGGTTGAACAGCACGACCAGCGGAGCCTCGAAGGTGCGCGTGGCGTACGGCGCGCCGCCGCCGCAGGCGTCGAGCCAGAGTTCGGCGCGCAGGCTGTAGCGGCCGACGCCGGCGCCGACCGGGATCGTGAGCCGCCAGGTGCCGCTCAATCCGTCGGGCGCCAGGCTCACCAGCGCGCTTTGGAAGGCGCCGACCGACGGCACGCCCGCGACGGCCTGCAGCGGGATCTCGGTCGCGACGCCGTCGAAGTCGTGGCCGAGCACGAAGCGCGCCGTCACCAGCGACGGATCGAAGGGCGCGTCGAAGCCCAGCGTCACGAGCGCGCCCTCGGGCTGCCCGCGGCGCAGGAACACGCCCGCTCCGTACGAGGCGGTGTTGTGCGCGGCGGCGTTCACCGACGACTGCGGCGCGATGCCGGTGATGAGATTCCAGGGCTCGGCGTACAGCGTCCAACCCAGACCGCCCGCGTCGTTGCTCACGAACGTCGCTCCCGCGATCGGCGGGCCGGAGGGCGGCGCCTGCAGCACGAGGGGCGCGCTGCCCGTGGCGCTGGCCAGCAGTTGCCCGCTGGCCGACCAGGCCAGGACCGTTCCCGTGCCTCCGTCGAGGAACTGCGGGGTGGCGCGCACCAGACGCTTGGGTGTCGCGAACAGCGCCGAGACCAGGCCCTCGCCGAGCGAACTGGCCGCGCAGTTGCCGCCGCCGCCGAGGCCGGCGATGGCGCCCAGATACTCGCTGACGCCCTCCGACGGAGCGGCATTGGCGAGCGACAGCGGCGCGCTGGGCGTCCCGCTGACGGTTTCGTTGCCGCCCGGCGCGCCGCCCACGCTCTGCCCGAAGAAGCGCTCGGAGAACACCGCGCCCTGCAACGACAGGCTGGCCAGCTCTGCGCAGCGCGCGCCGAAGAAGGGCCAGTCGCAGGGCAGCAGCAGCGCGGCCTCCGTGCTCTCGTCGGCCAGCGGCGGGCCGGCCGCCGGCGCGACTTGAGCGCGCGCCGGCAAGGCTTGACCGCGCGCTCCGGGCGGCAGGGCCAGCGCGAACGCGATCAGCAGCCAGGCCGCGCCGGGCCGGGCGCCGCGTGCTGCCGATACGGAGGGGAAGGTTGCGGGTCGGAGCATCGAATCGTGGTTCAATCATACGCGTCCGTACGCGGCGGCCGACGGACGACCTGCGGACCGCGCGCGGCCGTCCTCCACCCGGGACCGGCAGCATGACGCACCGCAGTTCGTGGGCGCCCGCACGGGCCCTGCTCGCGTCGCTGGCACTCGTCGGCGCGGCCGGAGCGCAGCTGCTGCGCGTCGACGCGGGCGACCTCAACGGCTACGCGCGGGCCCAGGCCGGCTGGGAGCTGCTGCTCACGGCCAGCAGTTCGCCGCCGGGCATCGGCCTGTTTCCGCCGGCCGTCGACACCGTGCGCGTGGCGCAGTTCTTCCCCGGTTCGGGCACGGTCGCGTTTCCCTCGAACGTGCTCACCGTCGATCCCGACCAGGTCGGCGACTTGCACCGCCTGTCGGCGCTGCAGCTGGCCGACAAGACCGTGCTGACGATCGAGGGGCTGGCGCCCGGCGCGCCCCACCGCGTGCGCCTGCTGCTCGGCGCGCCCGCGCCCTGGATGAAGCTCGTCGCCGGCGAGTGGATCGACACGCCGACGACGAGCCGCGACGTGCGCGTCGAGATCCAGGAGCCGGGCAGCAGCTCGCCTCCGGTGAGCTGGCGCACGGCGGCCTCCGGCCTCGACTGCATCTCGGCCTACGCGCCCGCGACGCTGGCCACCGAGTTCGGCGGCATCGTGACGCTCTGGCTGCGTGCGCGCGCCGACGGGGCGGGCACGCTGCGGCTGCGCTTCTCGACCGACGGCGGCGACCCGGTGTTCCTCAACGCCTTCGAGGTGCACGCCGACGAGGCGCTGCCGGTGCGCTACAAGCGCACGGCGGGCGCGCCGCTGCAGGCCGTCGCGCCCGCCGCCGCGGCTTTCGTCGCGGCCTTCAACGCGCACGACTACGCCGGCGCCGAGGCCCTCGCGCAGGGCCTGGCCGACCCCTGGCTGCGCGGCGTCGCGCTGCTGCACCTCGTCGGCTGGCTCGACGGCAGCGCGGATGACCGCGCGCGGCTGCTGCCCGACGCGCAATCGGCGCTCGCCGCCGCGCTGGCCGCCGGGCACGCCGGCGCCGCCTGGCTGCTCGATGAAGCCGCGAGCTTCGCCCGCGCCGACGCGCACATCGCGGCGCGCGGCTACGCCTCGGCCTTCGCCTGCGCCGACTCGGGCGGCCTCGGCTACCTGAACCCGGCCTGCGCCGGGCAGGTCACGCACTACAAGGTGAACTCGAACCTCAACGCCAACATGCACATCGCGCGGCGCGAGCTGGCCGGTCTGGCGGCCAGCGTGGGCGGCGCGACGGCGCTCGACCAGCTCGTGCTGTGGAACGCCGGCGCGGTGCCGGCCGACGCCTGGGAGCCCTCGCCGCTGGTCTTCGCGGCGCTCAAGCGGCGCGCGACGGCCGTCGTGCTGGCCAACGCGCTGCTCTCCGCGCAGCCTTCCGACCCGCTCGGCCTGACGCTGCTCGACGAGTTCTCGCGCCCGCTGCGCGACCTCGTCGACCTGGGTTTCGCCGCCGCCGACTTCCCGCGCGACCACGAGCTGCCGCTGCTGCGTCAGTGGGCGGTGCTGGGCGTCTCGCCTTCGATGTGGACGGCCGGCCAGGCGCAGCTGCTGAGCGACGCCCAGATCGCCGCGTCGTGGTGGGCGCCGCACGTCGTCGTGCCGTCGCCGGTCGTCGGCGCGAGCGGCTGGGCCAACGCGCAGCGCCGCTTTTCCCGGCTGGGCCAGGCGCTGACGCGCTGGTGGTTCACCGAGCGCCTGCTGGGCGACGAGCTGGGCGGCGGGCAGGGCGACGACGTCGAGGCGCTGGCCGCGCTGGCGCTCGTGACCGGCCCGGTCGTGCACACAGGCGGCGGCGCGCTGCGCGACGTCATCGACCAGCTCGCGCAGCACGGCCTGGAGGAGTCGGTCTGGGTTTCGGACGGGATGTACGCCGGACCGCTCACCGACGTCGAGCACGCCGCCGAGTTCACCACCAACCCCTGGCTCGCGACGCGCCTGGCCTTCGGCCGCACGCCGCGCGCCTTCCGCACGGCGCTCGGCGTCGCGCAGCACCTGCAGGGCGGCGCGAGCCTCGCGGCGCCGACCCAGCTCGGGCGGCTGCACTTCAAGAGCGCCTGGTTCTCCCTGACCGGCCCCTCGACCGAGCCCGACAAGCAATTCGACTGGTTGCTCGACGGGCGCCAGATGCTGCCGGCGACGGTCGAGCTGCGCAGCGCGCCGCTGCAGGCGAGCCATCCGCTCGTGACCGGGCTGCTCGCGTGGGCCGCGGCCTGGCGCGACGACGCGCTCGACACGACCGCCATCGTCAGCGGCAAGCCCGTCGGCTTCCACGGCCCGGTGCAGTGGCCGAGCAACCTGCTCGGGCTCGGCGGCGTGTGGTACTCCGACAAGGGCAACGTCGACGACCTCACGCTCTTCACCACCGTGCAGGTGTCCTACGTCGCCGAGCTGCTGCGGGTCGCCTACCACGCGTCGTCGGCGTCCGACCGCTGGCGTTTCCTGCTCCCCGCCGTGCGCCAGTTCCGCGCGGTCAAGGACTGGGAGGACGCGGGCCAGCCCGCGGGCGCGACGGGCGGCACGCATTGGGCCGCGGCGCAGCTGCGCGCCAACCCGAACTTCGGCCAGATGGTCATCGCCCACCTGCCCGACCTGCAGGCCGACGCCAACCTGCAGACGCAGCCCGATCCGCTGCAGGGCGGTCTGCCCTACGTCGACGCCGCGCTGCTCGACCGCCTGGGGCTGTGGGCGCGCGAAGGCTTCTACGGCCAGAGCGCGGCCATGCGCTACGCGCTGACGCCGGTCGTCCCCTGCGCGATCCACACCGCCAAGCCGACGGGTTCGATCGAGGCACCCTTCGCCGACGCCAGCGCCTTCTTCCGCAACGTGTTCCCGCTGCTCACGCGCTACGTCGCGCACACCGACCGCATCACCGCCAACCCCTTCAACGCGGCCTTCAACTACGTCGACGCGGCGCAGTCGGGCAACCTCACCGAAGGGCAGGTGCACGCCCCGCTGCTGCGCTGGCGCGCGGCCCCGGGCGTCGCGCTCGACCTGGCCGTGCTCGTGAACGGACGCGATCCGGCAGGCACCGGCGCCTCGGCCTTCGTGCACAACTTCTCGGCCCTGCCCGCCGCGCTGACGCTCGAACTGGAGTCGGGGCTCGCGCCGGCGCGCTATTCGGTTGCCCACGGGGCGGCCGACCCGACCTGCGACACCGTGCCGCTCGGCGTGCCGCTCACGACGGCCATCGTCGACAAGCCGGGCCACGGCGCGAGCGTGCCGCTGCTGCTGCCGCCCGGCCTGAGTCTCGTGACGGTCGTCAAGCTCGGGCCGCCGCTCGCCACGCTCGCCACCCACGACTTGGCGCTCGACCCGCCCTCCGTGCGCCTCGTCACGTCGGGCACCACGACGCAGATCGTGGCCAGCGTGCGCATCGCCAATCGCGGCCGCAGCACCTCGCCGTCGACCCAGCTCACGCTGCACGTGGCCGGCCTGAACGCCGACGGCAGCCTGCTGCCGCTGACCTTGCCCGGCCCCGAACTGCTCGTGGGCAGCCAGTCGGTGAGCCTGCCGCCGACGACGGGCTTCGTCGCGTCCGAGCAGACCATCACCCTGAGCGCGCCGGCGCCGGCCGGCCTGCTGTCGGCCGTCACGGCCGGCCTCGGGCTGCACGTGCGCGCGGCGGCGGCGGCGACGGCCGGCGAGCCCGACCCGCTGAACAACGCCTCGGCGCGCGGCTTCTCCGCGACGCAGATCGAGATCACGCGCAACTGAAACGCGCGCGGCCGCCGACGCGCCGTCCCTTGCGGGGCGGGCGCCGACGGCCGCGCGCCGTCGCTCAGACGACGATCGTCAGGGCTGCGTCGCCTGCAGCGCGTTGGACAGCGCCACGCCGTTGACGGCGGCCGCGTCCTGGACGCCGTACTGGAACACCAGCGTCTGTCCGACCGGCAGGCCGGAGGGCCAGCTCGTCCAGGAGAGATCGATCTCGCCCGTCGGGCTGGTGAACAGCGGCAGCGTGAAGACGATCGGCACCGCCTTGAGCGTGCCGCCCTTGAACGGCGCCGAACCGGCCGTGAGCGAGACGAACAGCATCGCGGCGGAGGACGGCCGCGCGCTGTCGAGCTCGAGCGAGCCCGCCGTCCCGACGACCAGGCTGCCCTCGCCGTGCAGGATCGGGTCGCCGTTCAGACCGGGCAGCGCGCAGCCGAGGCCCTTGAAGGGGCCGTTCGGCACGATCTTGAACAGCTCGCCGTTCTGGTCGCAGATGTACAGCTCGCCCGCGCCGTCCTCGCCGAAGGAGGTGACGAAGTTGATCGCCGTCGCGCCCGGCGGGTCGAGTTCGGCCGTGCGCTCGAGGTCTTCGGTCAGCGTCACGCCGTTCCACTTGAGCGTCCAGATCTGCGCCGTGCAGTAGTCGGCGTAGAAGTAGGTGCCCGCGAGGTCGGGGATCGCGTCGCCGCGGTACACGAAGCCGCCGGTGACCGAGCACTTGCCCGAGCCGTGGCCGTAGTTCTTGACCGGCAGCGTGAGAGCCACGTCGTTGCAGGTGCAGCCCGTCAGGCCCGTGCAGAGGAAGCCCTCCATGCAGCGCCAGCCGTAGTTGCGGCCACCGAGCCCGGCCGGCTCGAAGTTGATCTCTTCGCGCGTGTTCTGGCCGACGTCCGCGATCCACATGTCGCCCGTCTTGCGGTCGAAGGACCAGCGCCACGGATTGCGCAGGCCGTACGACCAGATCTGGTCGAGGAAGCCCGGGTTGCCCACGAAGGGGTTGTCGCCGGGAATCGTGCCGTCCTTGTTGATGCGGACCATCTTGCCCAGCAGCGTCGTGCCGTTCTGCGCGTTGCCGCCCGGCTCGATGTGGCCCGAGCCGGTGTCGTTGCCGTTGCCGCCGTCGCCGAGGCCGAAGTACAGCTTGCCGTCGGGACCGAAGGCGATGTGGCCGCCGTTGTGGTTGCTCTGCGGCTGCGTCACGGGTCCGAAGACCACCACGCCCGAGCCCGCGTTCGCGACGTCGGGCGAGAAGGCGGTGTAGCGCTCGACGATCGAGGCGCCGTCGCCGACGCGCGTGTAGCTCACGTAGAAGTGGCTGTTGGTGGCAAAGTCGGGGTCGAAGGCGAAGCCCAGCAGGCCGCGCTCGTTGGCGTTCGTGAGCACCTTGGCCGTCAGGTCGATGAAGGGCGTGGCGTTGGGCACGCCGTTGGTGATGACCTCGACGTCGGCCGTCGACTGCTCGACGACGTACAGGCGATTGGTCACGCCGGGAGGCGAGCCGATCCACAGCGGCTTGGCGTAGCCCGAGCCGACGAGCTGCGTGGTGAGGGGCGTCTGCGCCGCGCTGCTCGCGGCAAGGGCGCCGAGGGCCAGAACGAGGCCGAGGGAAACTCTCATGGTGGTCCTGTCTCCGGGGGGATTGCGGTGAGGAAGCGCCTCGGTTCGGGCCGGGCGCGGACGCGGGCCCCGATCGTAACACCTTTCGGGGCGAGCGGCGGCCGGGCTTGAGACCACCCGGTCGTCGCCGCCCCCCCCCGCGCGAGGCGGGCCCTGCGATCAGAAGATGCCCTGGTACTGCAGCCGGAACTCGGTGCTGTCGGCGCCGGCCGCGGCACTGTCCGTCCGGACCACGTCGAACATCCACTTGGCGTTGTGGCCGTCGAGGTAGCGGTTGATGCCGAGCACCCGTTCGTCGATGTCGGCCGCCGTGTCGAAGTCGACCTCGGAGCTGCGCGCGACGAGTTCCCACTCGCCGGGCACGAGGAAGTAGCCGAGCTGCGCCGTGTTGCCCCGGTCGTCGACGTCGGCGCCCGCGGAAGGGTCGGCGCTGCGGTCGAACACCTCGGCCAGGAAGGACCACGGTCCGCTGAACAGCTGGAACTCGAGGTTCGTGGTCGTGGTGTCGGTGCCCGGAGCGAGCGTGGTCTTGCCCGAGGTGTCGTGCGCCGCCATCCATCCGGCGCCGAGCGCGACCTTGGTACCGCCGTCCTTGAGCGTCTGGAAGGACGGGCCGTCGAGCTTGAAGCCGCCGAGCGGCATCCACGTCACGCGGGCCGCCTGGCGCAGGCCGTTGCGGCTGTTGCCGGCGCTGTTGGGGTTGCCCTGGCCCTCGCCGTTGGAGAGGGCGAACTCGTAGGTCAGTTCACCGTCCTCGGTGGCGCCGTGGTACATCGCGCCCGGCTCGAGTCCCGGCGCGAAGGTCGAGCTGGCGATCGAACGCTCCATGAGCGAGATGCTGCCGCTGCTGATCTGCTCCTCGCGCCCGAACGGCACCTTGAACTGGCCGAAGCGGAAGGCGTCGCCGTTCTCGAACTGCTGCTGCACCCAGGCGTCGCGCACGACCGCGTCGGTCTTGGTGGGCGCGCCCGCGCCGGTGTTGAGCGACTTGGACGTCGAGGCGTCGATCTCGAGCTTGTAGGTCGTGTCCTGGCCGCCGGCGTTGCCCGACATTCCGAGACGCGCGCGCGGGATGCTGAAGTTCACGCCGTCGGAGCTGTTGGTGTCGCTGTCGAGGCTCGTGACGCGCGCCTGGATGCGCCCCTTCAAGTTGAGCGACCAGTCGCCGTCGGCCGACTTGAACACCAGCTTGCCCGGCCCCCCGCCGTCGGTCTTGACCTCGGGGGCGCGCAGGCGCTCGAGCCGGGCCTCGATCAGGTCGATCTCGCCGAGCTGCTGCGCCGCCTTGGCGCGGGCCAGTTCGAGCAGCTCGTCGTACTGCGCGCGCTCGATCAGGCCGCGTTCGAGCAGCACGTCGAGGATCGCGGTTTCGAGCGTCGTGCCGGCGTCGGACTGCGCCGCCGCGCCCGGGAGCAGGGCCAGCAGCAGGGCCGCCGCCGCGAGGATGGGTCTGGACATGGATCGTTCTCCTGGAGCCTGAGGTCAAGTCAGGGCTCCCAGTCCAGCGGCCGATTGTGAAGAATGCGTGCGGCACGCGCCAAGCTTGCGTGTGACCTCGCGCGGTCTGCGTGTCGGCGTCCGCGGGTCATCGCAGGCTTGTCGCGCGGAATTCACGAAGGATTCACGATCGCAGTCCATCGTGGGGCGCACATGCCCAGAGAACGCGTGATGGTCGTCGACGATGAGCCCGACATCCGGGACATCCTGCAGCACGCCCTGCAGCGCGAGGGCTTCGACGTGCTGGCCGTGGCCGACGGCACCGCGGCGCTGGCGGCCGTCCGCAGCCGCCCCCCCAACCTGGTGCTGCTCGACCTGATGCTGCCCGGCGTGGGCGGGCTGGAAGTCTGTCGCCGGCTGCGCGCCGAGCCGGCCACCGCCACGCTGCCGATCATCATGGTGTCGGCCAAGGGCGAGGAGCCCGACGTGGTGCTCGGGCTGGGCCTGGGCGCCGACGACTACGTGACCAAGCCCTTCCGCTCGCACGAACTCGTCGCGCGCGTCAAGGCCGTGCTGCGGCGCGCCCGCGAGGAGGCGGCCGGCGGCAGCGAGCAGTCCGCCGTGAGCGCCGGTCCGCTGCTCATCGACCCGGTCCGGCACCGCGTCGAGGTCGGCGGCGAGGCGCTCGACTTCACCGCGACCGAGTTCCGCATCCTGCACCACCTGGCCCGCCGCCCGGGCCGCGTCTACACCCGCGAGCAGATCCTGCGCGCCGCGCTGGGCAGCCAGACGATCGTGCTCGACCGCACCGTGGACGCCCACGTGCGCTCGATCCGCAGCAAGCTGGGCGAGCACCGCGACCTGGTCGAGACCGTCCGCGCCGTCGGGTACCGTTTCCGGGAGAGCGCGCGCTGAGCGACGGCCTTCGGGCGCTCGCGTCACCTCGTTCCCGGAGCCGAGCCTGAGCACCTTCTGGAGGATCTTCCTCGCCGCGGCGCTCGCCACGGCGCTGGCGCTCGCGCTGGCGGGCGTGCTGGTGATCGAGCGCCTCGACAGCCTCCACCGGCGCCAGGCCGAAGCCGAACTCGTGGCGGCGACCTCGCTGCTGGCCGAGACCGCGGCGCCGGCGCTCGCGGCGCGCGACGGCCCGGCCCTCGAGGCGCTGACCCGTCGACTGCACGCCAGCGCGCCCCAACGGCGCGTCACGATCCTCGACGCCGAGGGCGTCGTGCTGGTCGATTCGGCCGACCGCGCCCAACGCATGGGCCACCACGGTCTGCGTCCCGAGATCCGGGCCGCGCGCGGCGAGGAGGGCTTTCCGTCCGGCCCGGTGCTGCGCCGCAGCGCGACGCTCGGCATCGTCATGCTCTACGACGCGCGCGCGCTGCGCGACGCGAACGGCGCGCTGACGGGCTTCGTGCGCCTCGCGATCCCCGAGTCGGAGTGGATCGCGTATCGCGGCTCGCTGCGCGAGGCCGAGCTGCAGGCCGGCCTCGCGGCGCTGCTCGCGGCGGCGCTCGTCGCGGCGCTGCTCGCGCGCGGCATCGCGCAACCCATCGCGCGGCTGGCGGACTTCGCCCGCGGCGTGATGGAGGGGCGCGCCCCGGCGCCGCCGCCGGTCGGCGGGCCGCGCGACGTCGCCGCGCTCGGACGCGCGATGGCCGGCATGACCGAGCAACTGCAGCAGCGCGTCGAGCGCATCGCGCGCGACCAGGCGGCGCTGCAGGCGATCCTCGGCGGCATGGTCGAAGGCGTGCTCGCGGTCGACGCGCAGCGCCGCGTCGTGGAGTTGAACGCCGCGGCCTGCACGCTGCTCGGCGTGCCGCGCGCGCGGGCCGTGGGGCGGCCGGTCTGGGAGGTCTCGCGCGTGCCGGAGGTCGGCGACCTGCTCGAGCGCTGCCTCGCGCAGGGCGGCCCCGAGAGCGCCGACGCGGTGCTGCCGGCCGAGGGCGGCGACCGCCTGCTGCGCCTCACCGCCACGCCCATCCGCACCGAGGGAGCGGGGACGCAGGTCGGCGGCATCCTCGTGCTGCACGACGTGACCGAGATGCGCCGGCTCGAGACCGTGCGGCGCGACTTCGTCACCAACGTGAGCCACGAACTCAAGACGCCGCTCACGGTGCTGCGCGGCTACCTCGAGATGCTCTCGGCCGAACCCGACCTGCCGCCCGCGCGCCGGGCGCACGCCCTGGCGCGGGCCTCGGAGAACGTCGAACGCATGGTCGCGATGGTGGCCGACCTGCTCGCCCTGGCGCGGCTGGAGGCCGGCGCGGCGACGCTGCGGCGCACGCGCTTCGACCTGCGCACGCTGCTCACCGAGGCCCTCGCCGGCCTGGCCGGGACGGCCGCCGCCCGCGGCGTGGCCGTCGACGTCGAGGCCCCGCCGCAGCCGCTGACCTTCGAAGGCGACGAGCCGGCCCTGGCGGGCGCCGTCGCCAACCTGCTCGACAACGCCATCAAGTACGGCCCGGCCGGCGGGCGCGTGCGACTGGCCCTGCAGCGCGTCGACGGCGAGGCCCGCGTGACGGTCGCCGACCAGGGCCCCGGGATCCCGCCCGCCGAGGTCGAGCGCATCTTCGAGCGCTTCTACCGCATCGACAAGGACCGCTCGCGCACGCTCGGGGGCACCGGCCTGGGGCTCTCGATCGTGCGCCACGCGGCGCTCACGCACGGCGGCACCGTCGAGGTACGATCGGCCCGCGGCGGCGGGAGCGAGTTCGTGCTGCGGCTGCCGCTCGACCCTGCGGATGCCGCGTCGTCCGCGCCCCCCTGATCACGCCCCGCCATGACCCGCCCCCTCGACGACGAGTTGTCGCAGCTGCGCGAGCGCATCGTGCGCATGGGCGGCCTCGTCGAGGACGCGCTGGCCCGCGCCACGGCGGCGCTCGTGCGCCGGCAGCCCGAGCTGGCGCGCGCGGTCGCCGACGCCGACGACGCCATCGACGCGCTCGAACTCGACATCGACGAGGAGTGCCTGCGCATCCTGGCGCTCTACCACCCGGTGGCCGGCGACCTGCGCTTCATCACCGCCGTGCTCAAGATCAACAACGACCTCGAGCGCATCGGCGATCTCGCCGCGAACCTCGCCGAGCGCGCCATCGACCTCGCCGAACAGCGCCCGCCCGCGGTGCGCCACCGCATCGACGAGATGGTCACGCTCGTGCGTGGCATGCTGCACGAGAGTCTCGAGGCGCTCGTGCACCGCGACGCGGTGCGGGCGCGCAACGTGCTGGCGGCCGATCGCCGCGTGAACACCATCCATCGCGAGCACTTCGCCGTGCTGCAGGAGTCGATGAAGAGCGGCCCCGAGGCCGTCGAGCCGGCCGTCGACCTGCTCTCCGCCAGCCGCCAGCTCGAGCGCATCGGCGACCAGGCCAAGAACATCGCCGAGGACGTGGTGTTCCTCGTCGAGGCGCAGGTCATCCGCCATGGCCGCGCGGCGCGGGCTCCCGACGCGGGCCGGCCGCGCTGAGGGCTCAAGGGCCGCCCGGCGCGCGGCCGAAGGAGCGGGGATGCGCGCGCCCGCTCCCGGCCCTCACGACGGCACCGCTCCCAGGCGCGGCCTGCGGCGCGGCGCGTGGCTGCTGGCGGCCTGGCTGCTGGCCTTCCCGCCCGCGGCTTCCGCGCAGGCCGACCCGGTCCTCGTCGAGGCCGTCTGGAACGGCGTGCCCGTCGTGGCCGGGCGGGTGCTCGTGCAGTTCCGGCCGGGCACGCCGGCCGCGACGCAGGCGGCGCGCCACGCGCAGCTCGGCACGCAGCCGCTCGCCGCGCTGAGCCCGACGCTCTCGGTCGCGCGCCTGCCGCCCGCGCTCTCCCTCGGCGCCGCGCTGCAGCGCTACGCCGCCCTGCCCGAGGTGCAGTTCGCGCAGCCCGACGTGCTGCACCGCGCGGTGCGCGCGCCGCCCGCTCCGCCCGGCAGCCTGATCCCCTCCGACACCAAGTGGTCCTCGCAGTGGCACCTGCCGAAGGTGCGCGCGCCGCAGGCCTGGGAGCTGTGGCACGGCGACGGGTCGGCGCTCGTCGCGATCCTCGACTCGGGCGTCGACGTCGACCACCCCGACCTCGACGACCACTTCGCCGGCGGCCTCGACACCTTCGCGGGCGACGGCGACCCCGACGACCTCGACGGCCACGGCACGCACTGCTCGGGGCTGGCGGCCGCCGAGACCGACAATGCCAAGGGCGTGGCCGGCTCGGGCTGGGACGTGCGCTTCCTCGCCTATCGCTGCGGCAATACGAGCTTCCCCACGAGCGCGCTCGTGCCGGCCATCGCCGACGCGCGCGCCCGGGGCGCGCTCGTGCTCTCGATGAGCTGGGGCAGCACGTACAACGACCCGTCGATCGCCGCCGCGCTGCAGGCGGCCCACGCCGACGGCTGCCTGCTCGTCGCGGCGGCGGGCAACGACGGCGGCACGACGCCCTTCTACCCCGCCGCGCACGCGTTCGTGCTGGGCGTGGGCGCGAGCACTGCGACCGACGCGCGCGCCTCCTTCTCGAACCACGGCGGCTGGGTCGACCTCGCGGCGCCGGGCGTCTCGCTCTACTCGACGGGCAAGAACAACACCTATCTCTACAGCAGCGGCACCTCGATGGCCTGCCCGCTCGTCGCCGGCGTGGCGACGATGCTCTACGGGCGGCTGCCCGGCGGGCGCAGCCCGGCCAACGCGGCGCTCGTGCGCAACGCGCTGCAGAGCAGCGCGGTGCCGGTGGGCAGCTGGGTCGCGCACGGCCGCCTCGACGCGCGCGCCGCGCTCGAGACGCTGTTTCCCTTCGGGCCGCTCGCGATCGCGGGCGCGGCGCCGGCGAGCCTGCCGGCCCTCGCGCCGCCGGCGATCGCGCTCACGGGGAGCGGCTTCTTCGGCGTGACGAGCGCGCAGTTCGGCGGCGTGCCGGCGAGCTTCCACGCGAGCAGCGACGGCAGCGCCACGCTGCAGCCGGGGCCGGTCGCGATGCTCGGCCCGCAGAGCGTGCTACTCGCCTCCACGACCGGAGCGAGCGTCACGACGGATCTCGTCGTCAGCGCGACCTCGCCGCCGCGCCTGCTGCTGCCGGCCGCGCTCGACGTCGGGCAGTCCTTCGCCTTCCAGTTCGGCGGCGATCCCGGCCACGCCTGGCTGCTGCTCGTGGCGCTCGACCCGGCCACCTTCACGCTCAAGGGCTGGCCGATCCTCTCGCAGCACGCGGTGCTCGCGGCGGGCGCGCTGCACCCGTCCACGGGGCTCGCCTCGCTCGGCGCGACGATTCCGCCGGTCGCGGCCGGCCTGACGTTCCACGCGCAGATCGTCACGCTCTCGGCCGGCCTCTCCGGGGCCAGCGCGCCGGTGAGCTGCACCGTCGCGCCGTAGGGCGCCGCGCGCGCGACTACGGCACGTCGGCGCGCAGGGCGTTGCTCAGCGCCACGCCGCACACGGCGGCCGTGTCGGCGATCGCGTACTGGAAGAACAGCTGCACGCCGGAGATGGCCGCCGGCCACGAGGTCCAGCCCAACTCCAGCGCTCCATCACCGTCGGTGGCGAGCAACCAGCGCGCGAGGCTCGGCAGCGGCACGAGCGTGCCGCACTTGAAGGGCGCAGGGGTGCTCTCCATCGACACGAACAGCATCGCCGGCGCGGAGCGCGCCGCGCCGAGCAGGCCGAGCGCTCCCGACGAACCCGCGAGCAGCGGCCCCTCGCCTGCCAGCTGCGGCGGACCCGCGACACCTGCCAGCGCCGCGCCCAGATCGGTCCAGATCGAGGCCGGCGACGGGCAGCCCCACCTGGCCAGGTGGCTGTCGTGCGAGTCGACGGCGCTCGTGAACTCGCCGCCCGCGATGAGTGCGTCCGCCGTTCCGTCGTCGAAGGTCGCCAGGGCGCGGACCGTGTCGTTCATGCCGTTGCCCAGCGGCGACCACGAGGCGCCGTCCCAGCGCGCGATCCAGTTGGCAGGCAGACCGTCGGCCTTCGTGAACGCACCGGCCGCGTAGAGGCTCATCGCGACGCCCTGGCCGTGGCTCGCGAGTGCGCGAACCGCGCCGTTCAGGCCACCGCCCAGACTCGACCAGGAGGCGCCGTCCCACTTGGCGATGCCCGCCGCGCTCACGCCGCCGGCCAGCGCGAACTCTCCGCCTGCGTAGAGCGCCGGCCCGTCGCCCGCATCGTGATCGGCCAGCGCGGACACCTCGCCTTCGATGCCCGCACCGAGGCCGACCCATCGCGCGCCGTCCCACTTCGCGACGCCCCTTGCCGGCACTCCTCCGGCGAGCGTGAAGCTGCCGCCCGCGAAGAGTGCCGCACCGCTGCCGTCATCGTGGACCGCCAGCGCGCGCACCGTGCCGTTCAGGCCGTCGCCCAGGGGCAGCCAGGTCGATCCGTCCCAGCGCGCGATGCGGTCTGCGAGCTGGTTGCCGGCCTTCGTGAACGCGCCGCCGACGTAGAGCGCCTCGCCCGAGCCGTCATCGAAGACCGACAGGGCGTGGACCTCTCCGTTCGTTCCACCGGAGAGCGCCTTCCATTCCGTACCGTTCCAGCGCCCCACGAACTTCAGCGTCTGGCCACCGCCGATGTAGAACCGCCCTCCGGCGTGGAGTCTCGGACCGTTGCCGGAGTCGAACGTGGCGAGCGCGCGGACGACGTCCCCCAGGCCGGCGCCGAAGGGCGCCCACGACGAACCGTCCAGCATCGCGATGCGCTTGGCCGCCACGCCGCCCGCCACCGTGAAGTCGCCGGCGGCGACGAGTCGCGGTCCGGCCCCCGTGTCCAGGACGCCCAGGGCGTGCACGCTGCCGTTGAATCCCTTCCCGAGCGCCGACCATGTCGACCCCGACCACCTCGCGATGCGCGGCGCGTCGAGCCCACCCGCCGTGGTGAAACTGCCGCCGACGTACAGCACGCGCTCCCCACCCTCTTCGAACACGGTCATGGCCGAGGCGCTCGAGAACGGTTGTCCGACGCCCGAGCCCGCGGCCGACCAGGCCGTGCCGTCCCACAAGGCCACGTTGTTCACGGCCGCCGACCCGGCCGTGCCGAAGCTGCCGCCCACGTACAGCGCCTCGCCGGGCCCTCCCCCTCCGAACACGGCGAGGCTGCTGACGTAGGAGGAGCCGCTGCCCACGCCGCCTCCCACGGGCTCCCAAGCCGTGCCGCTCCACGCGGCGATGCGCGCGGCAGGCAGATCGCCGGCCGTCGTGAAGTGTCCACCGGCGAAGAGTCTCGGCCCTGATCCGTCGTCATGCACCGCCAACGCGAGCACGTGGGCGTTCATGCCGTCCCCCAGCGCGCTCCAGCGCGCCCCGTCCCACTGCGCCACGCGCGTGGCGGGAGTGCCGTCCACGGCCGTGAAACTGCCGCCGGCGTACAACACCTTCGCGCCGCCCTGCTCGCCGACCGCGAGCGCGTAGACCGGGCCGTCGGCGCCGCCGCCCAGCGCGGCCCACGACGAGCCGTCCCACAGCGCGATGCGCTCGAGGGACTGCTGGCCCGCCATCGTGAAGGAGCCGCCCGCGACGAGGACCGTTCCCTGGTCGGTGTCGAAGGCGGTCAACGACGACACGGTCGCGTTCAGGCCGGAGCCGACGCGTGACCACTGTTCGCCGTCCCAACGCGCCACGTTGGTCGCGGCGAGACCACCGGCGCTCGAGAAGGATCCACCGACGTAGAGCGCCGGCCCGCGACCATCGTCGAACACGGCGAGCGCGGAGACGAAACCCTCGATGCCCTCGCCGAGCGCCGACCAGACCTCGCCGTCCCACTTGGCGATGCGTCGCGCGTCCACCCCACCGGCGTGATCGAAGAACCCGCCCAGGAACACGGCGGGCCCCGTGCCGTCATCGAAGACCGCCAGCGCCGAGACCGACTGATCCAGGCCGGGCGCCTCACCGAAGGTCGGGATCCACTGCGGCGGGCAGGCGTCGAGCTGCGCGCCGAGCGGCGCGGCCACGAGCAGCACCATGACGAGCCCCAGGAGCGCCGGACCAGCAGATCGAACGCCGCGATCCATGCTCGACCTCAGCTCATGAGCAGGGGCACCCTCCCGCAGGCTGCCGAGTCTCGATCGCCGCGCGCGGCCCGTCAAGGCACGACGTCGAAGCCCGCGGCGTTGCTCGGGAGCTTGGTGCCGGACAGCGCGACGGCGGCGAAGTCGAAGCGCAGGCCGACGGCGGCCGACAGCAGGCCGCTCGGCGCGCTGAAGCTCGCCAGCGCGCGCCCGTTCCCGTCGAGCGCGCCGACGAAGCCGGGCAGCAGCGGCGGACCCGCGGCGCCCAGGATCAGGTGCGTGACGGCGTCGACGTTGAGCGGCAGCAGCCCGCCGCCGAGCGGCACGCCCGGCGCCGTTCCCGAGACGCCGCCGAGCAGCAGATAGGCCGCGCCGGCGGCGCCCGTGCCGTAGTCGATCGTGAAGGGCACGCTGCCGCCGCCGCCCGCCGGCAGCGCAGCTTGGCCCGCGTGCAGCGTGGACGGCGGATCGAGGTCCAGCGCGAGCGGCGGATACAGGGTGGCGCTCACGGTGCCGTCGCTCGCGACGATCGAGAGCTGCTCGAGGCCGCTCGTCGTGCCGGCCGTGACGGCGAAGGTGTAGCTGCCGTTGCCGAGATCGCTGACCGCGCCGACCGTGACGAGGCCGGCCAGGGGCGTCACGCCCAGGCTCGCGCCGCCCGCGGCCAGGGGCAGGCCCTCGACGTCGATCAGCTTCACCGTCACGAGCGTCTGCGTCCGGCCGTCGGCGGGCAGCGCGCCCGCGGCCGCGCTCTTGCTGCTCAGGATGTGGTCGGGTCGCCCCGCCAGCCCCGCGCGCCAGAGCGCGTACTGCTGCTGCAGCACGAGGACCGGATCGGGGTCGGCGCTCGTCCCGGGGAAGTTCAGGTCGAGGTAGTAGCTGCCGGTGACGCAACCCAGCGCGCCGGTGCAGGTGCCGTCGACGTCGCCGATGCGCGCGACGAGCACCGTGCCCGTGTGCGCCGACTTGCTGAACCCGGGCGGCGGCACGCCGCAGGAGGTCGGCTGCGACACGCTGCACGAGCAGCGCCCGTCGCCGCCGAGCGCGCGCGCCGCCTCCATCGCCGCCATGAGCTTCTGGGACAGGTCGCCCGGCGTGCTCAGCAGAGCGTCGCGCGCGGCCGTGACGACGGCGTTGCCGACGAGCACGTTGCCCTGGATCGCGTAGCGCAGCGTGCCGTTGCTGTTCGCCAGCCCGTGCTTGGCGATGCCGGCGCCCGTGCCGGTGAAGGTGACGGGCGCATGCGCCATGTCGACGATGCCGTACTGCCGCGCCTGCGGCGCCTGCACGGTGGCGAGCACGCTCGCGAGGATGTCGGCCGGCGCGCTGCCCGCGTGCAGGCCGTTCCACATCAGGGTGCGCGCGACCGCGCCGGTGTCGATGGCCGACTGCGCCGCGCCGCCGCCCTTGCCCACGACGATCAGCGGCACCGCGACCTGGATGTCGAAGCCCGACAGGCAGGTCGCCGTGCCGACCGCCACTTCGCCCGTCGCCGTGTTCACGACCACGATCGACCAGGTCGCGCGCGCCGGCGCGACGACGGACAGCGCAACCAAGGTCACGATCGTCATGCGCAGCAGCATGGCAGGAGCTCCGCGGGGCACCCCACGGTACGCGGGATGTCTCGAACTGCCTACGGCCTGGGGGGCGAGCGCGCCCCTGCGCCCGAGACTGCGGGCCGCCAGCGCCCGCTAGGGCACTTCGACCTTCAGAGCGTTGCTGAGGGCGAGTCGTTCGATCGCGGCCAGATCATGGATGACGTACTGCACATGGAACACCAGCCCCGAGATGGTCGCCGGCCAAGATGTCCATGCCAGCGACACCGAACCTGCCGCATCCGTGACCACCTGCCATCGGACGAGCAGCGGCCAAGCCACCAAGGTGCCGCCGTGGAACGGAATCGGCGCACTGTTTGTCGAGACGACGAGCATCGCCACCGCTGCAGGTGCCGCCTGTGTCAGGACGAGCGAGCCTGAACTCCCCGCAACCAGCGTCCCCGCGCCGACCAGCGCCGGATCGCCCGCCACGCCAGGGAGCGCGAAACCCAGGTCCGTCCAGGGGGAAGGCGACTCGGGACAGGCCCAGCGCGCGAGAAAGCTGTCGGAAGAGTCGAGGGCGCTCGTGAAGGACCCGCCCGCGAACAGTGCCGGGCCGTCCTCCGTCTTCAGACAGGCGAGCGCGAGTACCGCGTCGCTCATGCCGCCTCCGAGCGGCGACCACGCCGATCCGTCCCACGACGCGATGCGTTGGGCCGCGAAGCGACCCGCCTCGGAGAACTCGCCGCCAGCGACGAGCCGGCTGCCCCGCCCCGCGGCGAAGACACCGAGAGCGTGGACGGTGTCATTCAATCCATCGCCGAGCGCCGACCAGGCATGACCGTTCCATTCCGCGATCCTGCTCGCGGGCATCGCGCTCGCGTGCGAGAACGCACCGCCCGCGATGAGCGCGGAGCCGCCTGCACCGGCGAAGACCGTCAGCGCATGCACGGTGCCGTCGACACCACCGCCCAACGCCGACCAATTCGTGCCGTCCCACCTCGCGACCCCGTCCGCGGCAACTCCACCGGCCAAGGAGAAGTCCCCCCCCGCGAAGAGCACCAGGCCTCCTCCGTCATCGAATGCAGTCAGGGCGAGGACATCCCCGTTCATTCCGGTACCGAGAGCCGACCAGTGCGAGCCGTTCCACTTGGCGATCCCGTTGACCGTCGTCCCCGTCGCTTTGGTGAAGGTGCCGCCGATGTAGAGCGCCGGTCCGCTGCCGTCGTCGAACGAGACGATCGAATGGACGTCACCGTTCGTGCCTCCGCCGAGCGCCTTCCATTTCGTGCCGTTCCAGCGCGCGATGCCCTTCACCGTCGTTCCGCCCGCGAGAAAGAATTCCCCCCCGGCGTACAACTCGGCGCCGCTGCCGAAGTCGTGCACGACCAACGCGTTCACCGGTGCATTGAATCCGCCGCCGAGTTCAGTCCAGTCACGACCGTTCCACACGCCCACATGTTTCAGGGAGACCTGGTCCTTGGCCTTGAAACGACCTCCCGCGACGAGAGCGGGACCGGAGGCGTTCGTGATCACCGCCAAGGCAAGCACGTCCGCATCGAAGCCGTCGCCGAGCGCGCGCCACGACGAACCGTCCCAGGCTCCGACGCGCAGGAGGGGCTGGGTTCCGCTGGCGGTGAAGTCTCCGCCCGCGAAGAGTCGCGCCCCGAATCCATCGTCGAATGCCGCCAGCGCATGCACGGAGTCGTTCAGAACGGAAGTCGGCGCGGACCACGCCTCACCGTCCCAGCGCGCGACCCCGTTCGCCGACCCGCTCCCCGTCTGCATGAAGTATCCACCCGCGTGCAACCGGGGGCCGGTCCCCGTGTCGAGCACCTCGAGTGCGTTGACGGTCGAATCCAGCCCGGCACCCAGCGCGGACCATGAACCTCCGTCCCACTTGGCGACGCGCGCCGCGGGGACCGTGCCTGCCGACGTGAAACTGCCGCCGGCGTAGAGCGCCGCTCCGCCACCGTCATCGAACACGGCGAGTTGGGTGACCGTCGCGTTGACGCCGAGCCCGAGAGACGACCACTCGTTTCCATTCCACTTCGCGACGTTGCTCACGGCCTGCCCGCCGACCGACGTCAGGTTGCCGCCGACGTACAGCGCCGGGCCGGATCCGTCGTCGAAGACGCACATGTCCTCGATGACGCCCGTGACCCCGCCCCCCGGCTCCGACCACGACGTGCCGTCCCACTTGTAGAAGCTGGGAAAGCCGCTCTGCATGCCCATGCCGCCCACGAACAACGCCATTCCGCTCCCGTCGTCGTAGCCGACAAGAGCGCGCGGCACCGTGTACATTCCCGCCGCCAGCGGCGCCCACTGCCGACCGTCCCAGCTCGCGACGCGGCGGGCTTCCACACCGCCCGCCTGCCAGAAGTTTCCTCCTGCATAGAGCTTCTGGCCACCGCCATCGTCGTAGACCGTCAGGGCCGATGCGTAGGAATTCAGCCCGGTAGCAAGCGCGCTCCAGCGAACGCCGTCCCAGCGCGCGACGCGATTGACGAGGCTGCCTCCGGCCTCGGTGAAGGATCCGGCGGCATACAGCGATGGGCCCGACCCGTCGTCGTGGACCACGAACTCCGTGATCGTTGAATCGACACCCTGCAGCTGGCCGAAGGTCGCCGTCCACTCGGGCTCGCAGCTCGGTTGGGTCGGTGGGCCGCGCAAGCGTGCGTCGGCCCATGCGACGCCTTCGCTGTCGTGAAGCACCGAAGACAGGAGTGCGGTACCTCCCTGCGCGGCGGCCAGACTCGCGCACGCAACCCACGCTGCCACGGCGCATCGCGACCCGACCGCGATCCAATGCCTCATGCTGCCCGCGCTCCCGACCCGTTGGCGCCCGACGGCCGGAGTCTAGGCCCGAGGTCTCCGGGCGGCAACACGGCGCTTCAGGTCAGCGCGTCTTCACGCCGACCCACAGGCCGTCGCCGATCGGGACGATCACGCTCGCGACGCGCGACTCGCCGGCCATGACGTCGTTGAAGGCGCGCACGGCGCCGACCTCGCGGTCGGTCGGGTGCTCGTCGAAGAGCTGCCCGAAGGCGAAGGCGTTGTCGCACATGACCAGGCCGCCGACGCGCAGCAGGCGCAGGCCGTGGCGGAGGTAGGTCGGGTAGCCGCCCTTGTCGGCATCGAGGAAACAGGCGTCGTAGGCGCCGTCCGGCAGCCGCGGCAGGACCTCGGCGCCGGCGCCGCGATGCACCGTGACGCGCCCGGCGACGTCCGACTTCGCCGCCTGCGCCTGCGCGAAGTCGGCGTGCCGCGGGTCGAGCTCGATCGTGTCGAGCTGCCCGTCCGCCGGCAGCGCGCGCGCCATCGCGATGGCCGAGTAGCCCGCGAGCGTGCCGACCTCGACCACGCGCCGCGCGCCGGCCAGCCGCAGCAGGATGGCCATGAGGCTGGCCTGCTCGGGCGAGATCCAGATCGCGGGGATGCCGGCCGCCGCCGCGTCGCGCTTGAGCGCCGAGAGGAACGCGTCGTCGGGCGCCGTGCGCTCGCGGAGGTACTGGAAGTGGCGGTCGGTGACGCGGGTGCTCTCGGCGGACATGGGCGCACAGGTTAGCGTTTGCCGGGCGCACGCCGCGTGCAGGGGCGCGGCACGGCGCCTGCTATCCTCGCCCGCATGTCGAACAAGGACTGGAAGGACCTCGAGCGTCGCTACGCCGAGATCGTCGGACTGGCCGGCGCCGCCTCGCTCGCCGGCTGGGACCAGGAGACGATGATGCCGCCCGGAGGCGCGCCGATGCGCGCGCAGGTGCTGGCGGCGCTGGCCGGCGTGATCCACGAGAAGAAGACCGACGCGGGCCTCGTCCGGCTCGTCGGCCGCCTGCACACGGGCCGCGCGCGCCTCTCGCCGCGCGAACGTCGCGCCCTGCAGCTCGTCAAGGACGAGGTCGACAAGGCCCGCCGCATCCCGGGCGAGCTGGCGCGCGAGCTGGCGCTGGCCGAGAGCGAAGGGCTGGAGGCCTGGCGCGGCGCACGCGCCCGGCGCGACTGGAAGGCCTTCCAGCCGGCGCTCGAGCACATGGTGCGCCTCAAGCGCCGCGTCGCGCAGCTCGGCGCCGGCAAGGGCCCCCTCTACGACGCGCTGCTCGACGACTTCGAGCCGGGCGCGACGTCGGCCGCCATCGACCCGCTGCTCGACGAACTCGTCGCGTTCAGCGTGCCGCTGCTGAAGAAGGTGCGCCGCTCGGGCCGGACGGTCGACACCCGCGTGCTCACCCGCCCCTTCCCCGTCGCGGCGCAGCGCGCGTTCTCGGCCGCCGTCGTCGCGGCCATGGGCCTGGACCCCGCGCGCTCGCGCCTCGACCTCTCGACGCATCCCTTCTGCTCGGGCATGTCGCCGGGCGACGTGCGCATGACCGGACGCTACGACGAGCGGGACCTGCGCGGCGGGCTGTTCGGCGCCGTGCACGAGGCCGGCCACGGCCTGTACGAGGCGCAGCTCCCCGAGCGGCGCATGCTGCACCCGCTCGGCGGCGCGGTCTCGATGGCGCTGCACGAGAGCCAGTCGCGGCTGTGGGAGAACCTCGTCGCGCGCGGCCGACCCTTCTGGCGGTACTGGTATCCGCGCCTCAGGAAGCTGCACCCGCAGCTCAAGGCCGTGCCGCGCGACGACTTCTGGCGCGCGATCAACGCCGTGCAGCCCTCGTTCATCCGCGTCGAGGCCGACGAACTCACCTACAACCTGCACATCGCGCTGCGCACCCGGCTCGAGCGCGACCTGATCGAGGGGCGCCTCGACGTCGCCGATCTGCCCGCGCGCTGGGACGACGAGTCTCACGCGCTGCTCGGCCTGCGCCCCCGGCACGTCGCGCAGGGCGTGCTGCAGGACATCCACTGGGCCATGGGCCTGTTCGGCTACTTCCCGACCTACAGCCTCGGCAACCTGTACGCGGCGCAGTTCATGGAGGCCGCGCGCCGGGACATCTCCGGCCTCGACGCCCGCATCGCGCGCGGCGATCTGCGCACGCTCGGCGCCTGGCTGGCCGACGCGATCCACGGCCGCGGGCGCACCGAGACGGCCGAACGCGTCGTGCGGCGCGTCACGGGCGCCCCGCTCGGCGTGGAGGCCTTCCGCCGCCACATCACCCGACGCGTGAAGGACGTCTACGGCGTGTGAAGCGCCTGCGCCTGTTCGCGCTCGTCGCCGCCTACCTGTTCCTGGCCGTCAACGGCTCGGTGCTGACGCCGCTGTGGGAGAGCGGCCGCGAGCTCGAACACGCGCAGCTCGTCGCGCACTGGGCCGAGCGCTGGCGCCCGCCGCGCTGGACCGAGCAGCCGCCCGGCCGCCTGGAACTCGGCGGCCACCCGCCGCTCGCGGCGCTCGCGCACGCGGCGGCCGCCGTGGCGCTCGACCTCGACGACGTGGTGTTCGCGCCGCGCGCGCGGCGGGCCGACGCGACCGGCGACCGACCGCTCTACCTGCACGGACGCGACGAGGTCTTCCCCTTCCGCGGGCCGGCGCGTCGCTGGCATCTGCTGCGGCTGCTCGACGTGGTCTTCGGACTCCTCGCCGTGCTCGGCGTGCGCGCGCTCGTGGCGCGCCTGCGGCCCGACGCGCCCGGCCTGGCCGACCTCGGCGCGGCGCTGCTCGCCTTGCACCCGGCCTTCCTGGCGGCGGCCGGGCGCGTGGACAGCACCGCGCTGCTGGCCGCGCTCACGGCCTGGTCGGCCGTCGCGCTCGTCGACCTGCGCCGCGCGGCGCGCCCCACGCGCGGGGCGGGCGTCCGGGCCGGGTTGCTCGTCGGCGCGGCGCTGCTTTCCGGCCTGCCGGCGCTGGCGCTGCTGCCGGCGGCGGTGCTGGTGGCGCTCGCGCTGCGCCGCGCGACGCCCACCGGGCGCCTGGCCGCCGACGGCCTGCTGGCCGGCGTGATCGTGCTCGTCGGTCCGTGGTGGGCGCTCAATACCGTGCGGGCCGGCGACCCGCTCGGCTGGCAGGTCCTCGTCGCGCGGCAGGACGTCCTGACGGCGGCCGGCCGAGGCTCCGAGGCGCCGCGTGCGCCCGCGACCGACGCGCCGGCGCTCGGCGAGCCGCCGCCCGTCGCCGAGCCCGACTTCCTCGCCGATCTGGGCGTCTCGGCCGGCACGCGCCTGGCGCATTCCGTGCTCGCGAGCGACGTCGTCGCCGACCTGTGGCTGATCGTCGCGGTGCTGGTGGCGCTCGGCGTGCTGGGCACGCTCCTGCGGCGCGGCGGCGCGGCGGCCGGCGCGACCGGGCGCGGTCCGCTGCTGGCCGCACTGCTCGCCGCGCTGCTCGGCATCTGGGTCGCGTGGCGGGCCTTCGGTCGCATCGAGAGCGCGACCTGGACGCCGGCGCTCGTGCTCGGCATCGCGCTCGGCGCCGCGGGTTGGCCGGCGCGCGCGCGGCCGCTCGGCGTGCTCGGCACCGTCGTCATCGCGCTCGTCAGCTTCCGTGCGCAGGCCGTCGATCTCGGGCCGGCCTTCTGGCCCGTCGAGCGGAGCGCCGACCCGCTGCTGCTCGCGCACGACCCGCTCGCGCCGGTGCCGGCGGTGCGTCGCCTGCCGACGATCCGCTGGATCGAACCCGCGCCCGACTCGGTGCATCGCGAGCCGCCGCTGCTGCGCTGGAAGCCGCCGGCCGACCCCGTCGCCCGCTTCACGGTGCTGCTCGACACGCCCGGCAGCCCGCGCCTGCTGGCCTCCTTCGAGCAGACGGGCCACGCGGCGCACGACCGCTTCCTCGTGCCCGCCGAGATCTGGGAGCAGTTGCCGTCCGGATCGCGATTGCTGGCGCGCGCCGTGCGCCTGCCCGACGCCGAGACCGCCCTCGCGGCTCCGCCCGGCGCGCTCGACGTCGACGAGACGCTGCCGCTCAGCCTGTGGAAGGAGCGTCGTCCGCCGGGCGCAGCAGCCGCAGGCCGTTGAGCACGACGAGCAGCGAGACGCCCATGTCGGCCGCGATCGCTCCCCACAGGCTGGCCCAGCCGCCGAGCGCCGCGACGATGAAGACCGCCTTGATCCCCACCGCGGCGACGATGTTCTGGCGGATGATCGCCACCGTGCGCCGGCTGTGACGCACGAGCCAGGGCAGGCGCGAGAGTTCGTCCGACATGATCACGATGTCGGCCGTCTCGATGGCCGCGTCGGCGCCGGCCGCCCCCATCGCGATGCCGACCGAGGCGCGCGCCATCGCGGGCGCGTCGTTGACGCCGTCGCCGACCATGCCCATCGCGCCGTGGCGCGCGGTCAGCGCGTCGATGGCGGCCAGCTTCTCCTCGGGCAGCAGTCCCGCGCGCACCTCGTCGAGCGCCAGCCGCCGGCCGATGGCGGCGGCCGTCGCGGCGTTGTCGCCGGTGAGCAGCACGAGCGGCGACAGGCCCAGGCCGCGCAGCTCGGCCACCGTCGCGGCCGCCTCGGGGCGCGGCTCGTCGCCGAGCACGAACACGCCGCAGACGTGGCGCTCGTTGCCCAGGATCACCGCCGTCTGGCCCTCGGCCTCGAGCGCCAGCAGCATCGCGTGCACTTCCGGCGTCTCCTGCCCGCGCTCTTCGAGCAGCCGGTGGCTGCCGAGCCAGTAGGAGGTGCCGCCGACCGCACCCGACAGCCCGCGCCCGGGGATCGCGCGCACGTCGACGGCGCCGGCGGGCCGCACGCCGCGCGCGTCGGCCGCCGCCAGCAGCGCCTCGCCGAGCGGGTGGCGCGCGCGCATCTCGAGCGCGGCCGCGATGCGCAGCAGCCCCGGCTCGTCGTGCCCTTCGAAGGGCAGCACGCGCCGCAGGCGCGGCCTCCCGGCCGTGAGCGTGCCGGTCTTGTCGAAGGCCAGCGCGGCGAGGCGCGCCGGGCTCTCCATGTGCTGGCCGCCCTTGACGAGCACGCCGCGCCGGGCCGCCGCGCCGATGGCGCACACGACGCTCACCGGCGTCGAGATCACGAGCGCGCAGGGGCAGGCGATCACGAGCAGCACGAGCGCGTGGTAGACGGCCTCGCCGAAGTCCTGCCCGAACAGGGGCGGCGCGAGCGCCGCGACGAGCACGGCCAGCGCCATCACGGCCGGCGTGTAGATCCGGGCGAAACGCTCGACGAGGCGCTCGCTGTGCGAGCGCCGCTGCTGCGCCTCGCCCACCAGGCGCACGATGCGCGCCAGCGTCGTGTCCTGCGCGACGCGCGTCGTGCGGATCTCGAGCGCGCCCGCGCCGTTGATCGCGCCGGCCCAGACCTCCTCGCCCGGCCCGCGCGCGACCGGCACGTGCTCGCCCGTCAGCGGCGAGAGGTCGACGTCGGAGCTGCCCGAGACGATGCGGCCGTCGAGCGGCACGCGCTCGCCCGGCCGCACGAGCACGATCGAGCCGACGGCCACCGAATCGGCCGCGACGCGATGGCCGTGCGGCGCGCCGTGACCGCCGCCGTGCCCGCAGGTGCCGTCGGCGTGCATGATCTCGGCCTCGCGCGGCGAGAGCGCCATGAGCGAGGCCAGCGCGCGACGCGCGCGCCCCACGCTCCAGGCCTCGAGTTCGAGCGAGAGCGCGAACAGGAAGGCCACCGTCCCGGCCTCGAAGAAGTCGCCCAGCGCGAGCGCGCCGCCGATCGCGACCGTCATGAGCAGGTTCATGTCGGGTCGCAGGGCGCGCAGCGAGGACAGCGCCTTGGGCAGCAGCGGCACGAGGCCGGCCGCCACGGCGATCAGGTAGGCCAGCTGCGCGGGCAGCGGCGTGTCGTGCCCCGGGCCGGTGTGGTCGTGCCCGGCCAGCGCCTCCTCCAGCGAGCCGCTCGCCAGCAGGTGCCCGACGAAGCCGGCGAGCAGCGCCGCGCCGGCGACGCTGGTGAGCACGAGGCGCAGCGCCGGGCGCTCGGAGGCCGGCGCCGGCGCGTCCCAGGCGCTGGCCCGCAGCCCCGTCGCGGCGATCGCGCGTTGCAGGCGGGCCGCGTCGGTGACGCCGGGCTCGACCTCGACCGCCAGGCGCTGGGCGAAGACGTCGAAGGACAGCCCGTGCACGCCGGGCAGCGGCGCGAGCGCGCGCCGCAGCAGGGCGACCTCCTCGGCGCAGTCGAGGCCGGTGACGCGGAACTCGAGGCGCTCGGTGAAGAGGTCCGGAGGCGTGGGCGCATTGCCGGAAGAGCCGCTCGTCACGCCTGTGTCCCTCGTGCCCGCGCCGCGCGCGCCGGCCGCGCGGCGAATGGAGGCGGCACCCGGATTCGAACCGGGGGTGACGGATTTGCAATCCGTTGCCTTACCACTTGGCCATGCCGCCCGCCGCCGATCGCCGCACCGCGCGCCTGCCGCGCGGGCGAGGCGCCGACGATCGGTCCGGGGCGCGGACGATAGCAGTCCCGGCCTGCGGGCGAAAGTGCGCCCGCCGGCGCGCCGTTCGATGCTAGAAGACATGCGTGGGCCGCGGACTCTCTCCCGAACGGGCACTCTTCCAGGGCGAACGGCCGCTGCCGCTCGTGCCCGCCTGCGACCACTACGCCGGCAACGAGCGCTTCATGCTCAAGGCGCTCGCCCTGCAGGCGCAGCACGCCTTCGCCTTCGACGTCACTTTCGACCTCGAGGACGGCGCCGTGGCCGGCTCGGAACTCGCGCAGCGGCAGCTCGTGCTCGACCTGCTCAACGACCCGCGCAACGCGTCGGGCCGGGTCGGCGTGCGCATCCACGACCACGCCAGTCCCTGGTGGCGCAGCGACATCGAGGCGCTCGTCAAGGGCGCCGGGCGGCGCCTGGCGCACATCACCATCCCCAAGTCGGCCAGCGCCCGGCAGGTGGCCGAGATGATCACCTGCATCCAGAACGCCTGCGCGGTGGCCGAGCTGGGGCGCGAGATCCCGATCCACGTGCTCATCGAGACCCACACGGGCCTGGCCGACGCGGCGCGCATCGCGCGGCTGCCCTGGGTGCGCGGCCTCGACTTCGGCCTGATGGACTTCGTCAGCGAACACCAGGGCGCCATCCCGCTCTCGGCCCTGCGCGCGCCGGGCCAGTTCGAGCACGCGCTCATCGCGCGCGCCAAGGCCGACCTCGTGGCCGCCGCGCTCGCGCACGGCCTCGTGCCGACGCACAACGTCACCATCGACATCGACGACCCGGCGCGCGTCGCCGCCGACGCGCGCCGCGCGCGGCGCGAGTTCGGCTTCCTGCGCATGTGGTCGATCCATCCCTCGCAGATCGAACCGATCGTGGCGGCCTTCGCCCCCGAGGACGACGCCGTGGACCTGGCCTGCGCCGTGCTCGTCGCGGCGCGCGCGGCCGACTGGGGGCCGGTGCGCCACGACGGGCTGCTCTACGACCGCGCCAGCTACCGCTCGCTGTGGCAGCTGCTGCGCCGCGCGCGCCAGGCCGGTCGTGCGCTGTCCGACGAGGCCGTCGCGCGCCTGTTCGACGACTGAGCGACGCGCTCAGCGCGGGTCGGGCAGTTCCTCGAGCGCGCGTCCGAGTTCTTCGATCGAGGGCCACTGGCGCGCGGCGATCTGCAGGTACAGGCGCACGTCCTCGACGTCGTGGTCCTCGAGCAGATCGCTGACGGCCGAGGCCACGCGCCCGCCGTCGGGCTCCGTGCCGTCCTCGACCTGGCCGTCCTCGTGCTTCACGCCGGTCGCGTCGAGGAACTCGACCACCAGTTCCTTGGCCGGCCCGAGGAAGTAGGCGCGCAGCAGGTCGCCCGCGACGGCCTCGTCCTTCTCGCGCAGCAGCCACGCGCGCAGCGCCTTGGTGCGGGTCGGGGCCGGCAGCTTGCCGACGCTGCCGGGCCGCGCGTTGAGCACCCGCGCGATCGCGCCGTCGAAGACCCGCGCGACCTGCGGGTCGAGGCGCGCGTAGAGGCGACCGAAGCGGTCGGGGGACATGGCCGTCAGCAGGTCGAGCACGCGACTCTCCGGAAAGAGCGCCATCGTAGCGACCCGCGGGCTCGCCGCCGCGGCGCTCTTGTCATGCCGGCAACGACAAACATCCGCGACGTCCGCAGTCGACGCGTGCGTCATGAATCGCCCGCCGTTCCGGACTCGGGATTCCGCCGCGAAAAAGTCGCTGCGCCGGGCACCGGTCGCGCAGACGGATTGAGGATTCGGCCATAGAATCCCGACCTACGGTGAAGCGGGGTCTCGTGCGGACGCGACCTCGCGTCGGGTCATCGTCTCTCCGAATTCGGGAATCGTCGCCATGCGCGTCGTGTTGATCTACGCCAAGTCCCAGACCATCCGCGGCAAGGCCGCCAACGCCTACGCCGAGGAGGACACGACGAAGGGCGAGTACAGCCGCGACGAGATCTACCCGCCCCTCGGCATCGGCATCCTCGGCGCGACGCTCGAGCAGCACGGCCACGAAGTGCGCCTGCGCGACGACGCCATCGACAGTCTCGACGAACTCAAGGAGCAGATGCGTTGGGCCGAGGTCGTGGGCATCTCGAGCCTCACGCCCAACGCGCGCCGCGCGCGCGAACTCGGGCGCATCGCGCGCAACGAGATCGGGCGCTTCACGGTGCTCGGCGGCCCGCACCCGACGACGAATCCCGAGTATTTCCTCAACGGCGACGCCGCCGACATCTGCTGTCAGGGCGAGGGCGACGAGACGCTGCCCGAGGTGCTCGAGAAGCACCACGACCGCTCGCTGTGGCCCTCGATCCAGGGCATCACCTTCCTGAAGGACGGGCAGATCCACGCGACGCCGCGACGCGAACTCATCAAGGACATGAACGCGCTGCCTTGGCCGGCCTGGCATCTGTACGACATGCCCCGCTACATGGACGGCATGGTCACGCCGGGCATCTCGATCATGACCAGCCGCGGCTGCCCCTTCTCGTGCACCTTCTGCGACGCCGAGATGACGCCGCGACAGTACCGCGCGATGAAGCCCGAGCGCGCCGTCGATCTGATCGAGCACCTGCTGCGCACCTACAATCCGCCGCAGATCTTCATCTTCGACGACCTGTTCACGATCCAGCGCAAGCGCGTCATCGGCATCTGCCAGGAGATCGTGAAGCGCGACCTGTCCTTCGAGTGGAGCTGCGAGTCGCGCGTCGACACGGTCGACTTCGAGATGCTGCGCTGGATGCGCCGCGCGGGCTGCGTGAAGATCTACTTCGGGCTCGAGTCGGGCTCGCCCAACATGCTCGTCACGATGAAGAAGGACGTGACGCCCGAGAAGATCCTCAAGGGCGCCAAGCTCACGCGCGAGATCGGCATCTACTTCAAGTTCTTCATCCTCTACGGCTTCCCCAGCGACACGCAGCAGGACCACCTGCTCACCGAGGACCTCGTCGTCGCGGCGCGGCCCGACGGCATCTGCTGCTCGATCCTGGTGCCGATCCCCGGCACGGAGGTCTACGAGGAGATCAAGGACAAGCTGCTCGTCGACGTCACCGAGCAGGACTTCCACTTCTGGCACCACAGCGAGTTCTGGAAGCACCCGGTGTTCACCCACGACCAGCTCGTGGCCGAGCGCGAGCGCCTGCTCAAGCGCCACGCCCGCGCGGTGCGCGGCCTGCTTCCGAAGCTGCATCGCAAGTGGGAGCGGCTGCTCGTCACGCTGCGCCACCCCGGGCTGCTGCTCGACTTCATCGACATCCTGCGGCGCAAGCGGCGCCACCAGAAGCGCGTGAGCTCGTCCGGCTGGATGGAGCACCACAGCCGCGACCGGGTCAAGATGCAGATCCCGACCGTCAAGCTGAGTTGAGTCGCGGCCGCCGCGGGCGCAGGCCCGTCCCGGCCTACTTCGACCAGGCGCTCACGGCCTCGTAGAGCAGGCGCACGCCGAAACCGCTCGCGCCCTCGACGTGGTAGTCGCGCTTGCGGCCGTCCCAGGCGGTGCCGGCGATGTCGATGTGCGCGTGCGGCACCTCGCCGCTGAACGCGAACAGGAACTGCGCCGCCGTGCACGAGCCGGCGCCCCGGCCGGCCGAGTTCTTCACGTCGGCCACGCGGCTCTTGATGAGTTCGGCGTACTCGGGAAAGGTCGGCATCGGCCACAGACGCTCGCCGGTGCGGGTCGAAGCGTCCATCAGGCGCCGACTGAGCGACTCGTCGCGGCAGAACAGCCCGGCCGCCTCGTGTCCCAGACCGACCACGATCGCGCCGGTGAGCGTGGCAAGGTCGATGATCGCGTCGGGCGCGCCCTTGGCGGCGTGGTGCAGCGCGTCGGCCAGGACGACGCGGCCCTCGGCGTCGGTGTTGATGACCTCGATCGTCTTGCCGCTCGCGGTCTTCACGACGTCGCCCGGCTTGTAGGCCGCCGGACCCGGCATGTTCTCGGTCGTGCCGATGATGCCGCGCACCGCGATGCCGCGCGGCCGCAGCAGCGCGAGCGCGCGCATCAGGCCCAGCACCGCCGCGGCGCCGCACATGTCGTACTTCATGTCCTCCATGTTCGCGGCCGGCTTGATCGAGATGCCGCCCGAGTCGAACGTCAGGCCCTTGCCGACGACGGCGATCGTGCGGCGCGCGCCGGCGCCGCGGTAGTCCAGCTCGATCAGGAAAGGCTCCTGCGCGCTGCCCTGGTTCACCGCCAGGATGCCGCCCATCCCCATGCGCTTCAGCGCCGCCTTGCCGTGCACGCGGCAGCGCAGCCGGCCCTCGCGCGCGACCTTCCGCGCGGTGTTCGCCAGGTGCCGCGGCGTCGCGACGTTGCCGGGCAGGTCGCCCAGGTCGCGGGCGAGGTTGACGGCCTCGCCCAGCGCCTGCGCCACCTCGAGGGCCTCCTTGGCTCCGCGTCCGCCGCAGACCACGCGCACCTGCCTGGGCGGCGGACTGCTCACCGGCCGCTGGGCGTAGCGGTAGCCGCCGAGCACGGCGCCCTCGCCGAAGGCCTGCACCGCGTCGGCGTCGAAGGCCAGGCCCTCGGCCGCACCGACGACCAGCGCGCCGGCCTTGATCTCCGAGGCCCCCGCCACGACGAGCGCGCCGGCCCGGCGCCAGGTCTCGCCGCACAGTTCGGCGGGCTTGCCGACGCCGACGAGCAGCAGCGCGCGCGGCCCCTTGCGACCGTCGGCGTGCACCATCAGCGTCTTGAAGCGCGTGCCGGTGAAGACCTTGCGCGCGATCAGCGCCGCGCCGCGGGCGCCGAGTTCGCCGCCGGGGAGCGCCGCGCCGCCGCCCTCCGGAACGAGGACGGCCAGCAGGGGCGTGGCGGAGGTGAGTGCCGAGGCGGACGCGTGCGAGAGGCGCATGACGATTTCCGGGAGGCTCGTGGAGCGGGCGCACCGCGAGGGTGCGGCGGCAGGGCGCGAACGTTATCACAGGGCCCGCTGCCCGCCCACCGGAGCCGAGTGCATGGCCCGCACCCCGCGCTGTCTCGTCGCCGACCTCGCGCACGACGACGTCGACCTGCCGCCCGAGGCCGAGAAGCACCTGCGCCGCGTGCTGAGGCTCGGCGAGGGGCAGTCCCTCGAACTCATCGATGGCGAGGGCGGCCTGGCCCGCGCGCAGTTGCTGGCGCGGACGGGAGCGCGGATCGTCGAGCGCGCCCCGCCCGCCGCCCCCACCGAGCCGCGCGTCGAGTTGGCCGTCGCCGTCCCTCAACCCGCGCGCCTCGAGTGGCTCGTCGGCCAGGCCTGCGAACTCGACGTGCGCGCCGTGCACCTGCTGCAGACGCGCTTCGGCGAGCGACAGGCCGGAGCGGCGCGCCTGGCGCGGCTGCGCCGCATCGCCGACGAGGCGCTGCCGCAATGTCGGCGCCTGCACCGCATGCCGGTGCACGCGCCCGTCCCGCTGGCGTCGCTGCTCGAGGCGCGGCCGCCGGGCGCGCTGTGGCTCGCATGTCCGCCGCCCGAGGGAGCCCCGCCGCCCGGAGTCGGCGCGACGGGCGTGCTGCTGCTCGTCGGGCCCGAGGGCGGCTTCGATGCCGACGAGCAGCGCCTCGCGCGCGCGGCCGGCGCGCTGCCGGTGCGGCTGGGCACGACGGTTCTGCGCGTCGAGACCGCCGCCGTCGCGCTCGCCGCGCTGGCCCGGCTGTAGCCGCTCGGGGCGCGATCGCTAGGATGGCCCCCTCCATGCATCCGGCCGGTGAGCGCTTCCTCTCGTCGATGGCTGCCGCCGGCGTGCGCCGGATGCCCGCGCCCGGTGCGGGGCGCCGCGCCGCGCCGTGCGCGGGCAAGGCCGACGCGCTGTCCGCCGTGGCCGACGAGATCGCGGCCTGCACGCGCTGCGCGCTGCACGCCACGCGCCTGCGCACGGTGCCGGGCGAAGGCGATCCCGCGGCGGCCATCGTGTTCGTCGGCGAAGGGCCGGGCGCCGACGAGGACCGCAGCGGACGCCCCTTCGTCGGGCGCGCCGGCCAACTGCTCGACGACATCATCACCAAGGGCATGAAGCTGCGTCGGCAGGACGTGTACATCTGCAACGTGGTCAAGTGCCGCCCGCCGGGCAACCGCGTCCCCGAGCCCGACGAGGCCGCCGCCTGCGCCGACTTCCTCGACCGGCAACTGCGGGCCGTCGCGCCGCGCGTGATCTGCGCCCTCGGCGCGACGGCGGCGCGACGGCTGCTCGGCGTCGAGCAGCCGCTCGGCACCCTGCGCGGCGAGGTGCATCGCTGGGGCGACACTCCGGTCGTCGTCACCTACCACCCGGCCTACCTGCTGCGGAACCCGGCGGCCAAGAAGCCGACCTGGGACGACATCCGCAAGGTGCTGGAGCTGGCGGCCGCGACATGAGCCTGCTCGGCCCGTCGGCGCTCGGCATCGACGTCTCCGACGGCACCCTCAAGGCCGTGCTGCTGCGCCGGCGCGGCCGGCGCGTCACGCTGCTCCGCACGTGGCGGCGCCCGTGCGCCGACGACTCCGACGAGGCCGCCGCGCGCGCCGCGGCCGAGCTGCTGCTGCGCCTGCGGCCCGCGGCCGGAACGCGCGTCGTGCTCTCGCTGCCCGCGCGCGGGATCTTCAGCCGCACCTACATGATCCCCGTGCTCGAAGCCGCGCGCACCGCCGACCTCGTCGAGTACGAAGTGCTCTCCGAACTCGGCCAGCCGGGCGCCGACCTGCTCATCCGCCACCACGTGCGCAAGGGCGTGGGCCAGCAGCCCGTGGCGGCCTACGCGCTGCGGCGCCGCGACGTGCAGGCCTTCGTCGGCGCGCTCGACGGCGCGCGCGCCGCCTGGGACGCCTTCGAGACGCCGGGCTTCGCGCTGGCCTCCTTCGTCGAGTTCGAGCAGCCGAAGGCGGCCGACCGCATCCTGCTCGGCGTCGGCCGCCTCGCGACCGACCTCGTGCTGCTCACCGACACCGGGCTGTGGACGCGGCACCTGCCGCTCGGCCTCGCGCACGCCGACGCGCCGCAGCTCGCGCGGCGCCTGCACGCCGAACTGCTCGACGCCGTGTCCTTCCTCATGCCGCCCGATCGCCCCTTCCGGCCGGTCGCGATCGTGCTCACCGAGGAGGGCGCGCTCGACCCGCGGCTGCCCGCAGCGCTGCGCGCCGCCACCGGCGTGAACGTCGAGCGCGTCGCGGAGCTGCAGCGCGTGGGCGCGAGCTGGCGCCTGCAGCACGACGAGCAGAGCCACGAGCAGGCGCTCTCGGCCGGCAAGGCCTTCGGGCTGGCGCTCGGGGGCGTCGGACTGGGCCGCTATCGTTGCCCCGTGCACGAGGGCAACCCGGCGCGCGAGTCGCTGCGTTCGCTGCCGCTCGTGACCACGGGCGTGGCCGCCGCCTGCGCGGTGCTGCTGGGGCTCGGCCCGCTGTCGCGCGCGTGGACGGCCGAGTTCAACGAGACGCTGCCCATCCGCCTCGAAGGCGAGATCGCCGACCGTCACGCGGCGCGCGTCCGGCTGGAGCGCGAACGCGACCGGCTCGCGGTGCAGGCCGAATCCCTGCTGGAGTTGGGGCGCACGCGCGGCGCGACCTTCGCGCTGCGGCGCGCGCTCGGCGTGCTGGGCAAGGTCGTCGAGGAGCGGCAAGAGCGCGCGCTGCATCTCGATCAGGCCTGGCTGGCGACCGACGCGCCTGCGGTGCTCAAGCTCACGCTGCACGCCGACCCGGCCTTCGACGACTCGCTGGCCGACCGGCTCGTGCGCGCCTTCCGCCCCGACTTCGGGGACGTGGCCGTCACCGGCCCCGAGCCGGCGCCCGTGGGCGGCTTGTCGCGCTTCACGGTCGAGATCCGGCTGCCATGAGGCTGCTGCTGCTGCTCACGCTCGCCCTGCTGGCCAGCGCCGGCACCTGGGCCGCCACCGGCCGCCTCGCGGCCATCGACGCGGAGGCCGCCCGGCAGGCGCTGCTCGAACGCGAGCAGCGCCTGCTCGCCGCGCGCGCGCAGCTCGTGCCGGCCGACGAGTTCCGCCGACTCACCGAGGAGTGCGCGCAGCTCGAGCAGGCGCTCGTGCAGCGCCGCGCCCTGCTCGACGCGGGCCCGGCCGACGCCGAGATCCCGCCGCTGGCCGAGGCGCTGGCGGCCGCGCGCCTGCCGAGCCTGTACCCGACCGGACCGCTGGGCGAGCGCCTGCAGCGCCAGGCGGGCACCTCGGCGCGCGCCGAACGGCTGCTGGCGCTGCTCGTCACGCGGCTCGGCGCCTTCGACGGCCTGAGCATCTCGACGATCGACCTCGGCGAGGGCCAGAGCGCCCCGCTGGGCGGCGACACGGGCCTGGAGCAGCTCGAGGCGGTGCTCGTGCTGAGCGGCGGACTGCCGGACGTCCTGTCGGCGCTCGAGACGCTGGTGCCGGCGCGCGGCGCCGGCCTGCCGCAACTCAGCGTGCGCAACGCCTCGCTGCGCCGCATCGAGCCCGAGCGTTGGGGCCCGGGACTGCACCAGTTCTCCGGCCCGCCCGTGCGCCTGTCGGTGACGCTCGCGGCGGTCTTCGCGTCCGAGACGGAGGCGCTCGACGGATGACCCCGCGCCTCGTCCGCCTGCTGCTCGGCTGCCTCGCCGCGGCGGCGCTGCTGTGCTTCGGCGCCGCGCTCTTCGTGCACGAGCGCGTCCACGGCGCCGACCTGCAGCGGGCGCGCGCGCTGCAGCGCGAGTTGAGCGAGCAGCTCTCGCCCGCCGCCGCGTCGTCCGGGCCGGCGGCGGCGACGGGCGCCGACGAGCTGCAGGTCGCGCTCGCGCGTCCGCCGGCGGCGCTCGCGCCGACCTGGGAGACCTTCTACGCCGCCTCCGAGGAGCAGGCCTTCGCGGCCGCCGCCGTACGCGGCGCCATCGCCTCGAGCCACGAGGACCGCAGCGTCATGCCGCCGGTCGGGACCACGGCGAACTACGCCCAGGGCAGCGTCGTCCTGGTCTGGGAACCCGGGCCCGTGAACCGCGTGCTGGCGAGCACGCTCGCCGGGCAGCAGGGCGACCGCTCGCTGGGTTACCGCATCTACCGCAGCGTGGACGGCGCGCCGCTCGACTGGATCGCCAGCCTGCCCTTCGGCCAGACCACGTGGACCGACCGGCTCCTCCCGCTGCCCGCCAGCCGTCTCGACTACGAGGTCTGGGTCGTGCTGCTCAAGCGCGGACCGGAGGGCGAGTTCCTGGTTGGCGCCGAACCGGGGGAGAAGGTTACCGTGCTCAGTCCGGATCACTTCACCTTGAGCTTGATCGGCGGGCAACCCGACGAGGCCGTCCTGCAGGTGGACGTCTCGTTGCCCGTCGCGGCAGGCTCGATGCGCGCGAAGGTGGCACCCGGAGACGAGCTCTACGCGGGCGACTGGCCCACGGGACTCGTGCTGAGAGAGCTGGACATCCACGAGGAGGAGCGGCTGGCCACCCGGCGGCGATTGCTGCTGGCCACGGACGGCAGCCTCGTCCTCGACCCCGTGACCCGAGAACCCCGAACCACCGAAACGCAGGTGCTCGTCCCCGTGACCCGGCTGGTGGCGACCTTCGCAGCGCGCGACGGCAGCCAGCGAGTCCTCGAGACCGACCTGCCGTGAAGCGGACTCATAACCACATGCAGCGTCCACTGCGCCTTGCCGTCCTTTCGCTCCTGCTCCTCGGGGGTTGCGCGCTGTTCAGCGACCCCGCGCCGTCGACGACGCTGCCGCCGGCGCCGCCGCCGCCCGTCGCTCCCGTGAGCACGGCCAAGCCCGCGCCCGGCGACGAGGCCTGGCTCGGCGTGCTGCAGCAGGACGTGGCGCGCATCCGCGCCGGCGAGCAGGTCGCGGCCGGTCGCGCGCCGATGGTCACGCCGACTTCGGTGACGCCCGTCGAGGTGCCCGCGGCGGTCCAGCCCGCGCCGCCCGTCGCGCCGCCCGTCGCGCCGGTGGCCGTCCCGTCGACCGTCTCCGAGCCGGCGCCGAGCGCGGCGCCGGTGCCCGCGCCGCAACCCGCTCCGTCGCCGGCGGCGGCGCTCCCGAGCCTCTCGAGCGGCGACCTGGCGCAGTTGATGGCGCAGAGCCGCGCGCATGCGGCGCTTGCCGACGAGCGCGTCGGCGTGCTCGTGCAGGCCTACCTCGCCGAAGGCCTCGCGGCGCTCGAGGCGGGCGACCTGCAGGCCGCCTACGGGCACTTCGCCAACGCTTGGGAACTCGACCCGGCCGACCCGGCCGCGGCCAGCCTCTTCCAGCAGGTCGCGACCGTGCTCGGCAAGCCCGGCGCGGGCCTGATGGCCGTCGCCGCCGACGCCCGCCAGCGGGCCGAGGCGCGCGGCGACCAGGCGCGCCTGCTCGTGCAGCACGACGTCGCGCAGGGCGACGCCGCCATGGCGGCCGACGACCCCGAGCGCGCCCAGACCTTCTACCAGGACGCGCTCACGCTGCTGCGCGCCGACCCGGCCGCCGCCGGCTCGATCGGCGAGGCCGAACTCGCGGCGCGCATCGCCGTGGCGCGCCGGGCCGCCGAAGATCGCGCCAGCCGCCAGGCCGACGAATTGGCCTCGCGCGCGGCCGAGCAGGCCGAACTGCTCGATCGCGCCGAGACCGAGCGCCTCGACCGCCGCATCGAGCAGCTCATGTCGAACGCCAACGCGGCCTTCCTGCGCGACGAGTACGAGGTCGCCGAGGCCGCGCTCGACGAAGTGCTGGCACTCGACGCCGGTCATCAGGAGGCGATCGGGCTCAAGCGCATCGCGGCGCGCGCGCGCCACGACCGGCGCGACCGGGTCACCCGCGAGACCTACCGCAACGAGTGGCAGGACACCTTCGACGAGATGCTGCACGACATGGTGCCGCCCAACGACGTGATGAGCTTCCCCGACGACGAGGACTGGGCCGAGATCGTCGCGCGCGGCAACAAGACCTTCGGCTCGGCCGGCACCAGCCTGAGCGGCATCGACGCCGCCGTGGCCGACAAGCTCGAGAAGGCCGTGCCGGTGTCCTTCGAGGGCGAGCCGCTCGACCAGGTGCTCGCGCACCTGAGCGCGGTCACCGGGGTGAGCTTCCTGCTCTCGCCGGCGGTGCGCGCCGATGCCGACACCTCCTACGAGTACAACTTCTCCGACAAGGCCGCCAAGCCGGTCTCGCGCACGCTCAAGGTGCTGCTCGAGGACCTCACGCTGCCCCCGCTGACCTACCTGATCAAGGACGGCGTGGTGAAGATCATCACGCGCGACGAGGCGCGCAGCGACTACGTCCTGCAGATGTACGACATCCGCGACCTGACCTTCACGCCCGTCGACTACCCCGCGCAGGACTTCAACCTGCTGCCCTCGGGCACCGACGCCGACACCTTCCGCGACGGCGTCGAGGACGAAGAGCCGGTCGCCTTCATCGGGCCCGACGCGCTGCTCTCGCTCATCCAGGACAACATCTCGCCCGACAGCTGGACCTCCGACCCCGAGCGCACGATCCAGCTCATGCCCGGCACGCTCATCGTGCGCCAGACGCCCGACGTGCACGCGCAGATCAAGCAGCTGCTCGACGACCTGCGCGTGAACACGCACACGCTGATCAACATCGAGACCCGCTTCGTCGAGGTCGAGGACAGCTTCCTCGAGGACATCGGCGTCGACCTGCGCGGCCTCGACGGCTCGCTCACGAACAACTTCCCGCTCGAGGATTTCGGCCAGTCGGGCGCGGGCGGCTTCTCGCCCGGAGACCCGACGGGCATCGGCACCGGCAACGATCCGGGCTTCTTCTACGGCGGCAAGAACGGCGACCTGAAGGGCCGCACCGAGAACCTGTTCGACACGGTGCTGGGCGAGCCCGGCACGCTCAACAACTCGGGCGGCCTCTCGATGCAGGCGCTGTTCCTCGACGACACCAACGTGCAGGCGGTGCTGCGCGCGATCGCCAAGTACCAGACGAGCAACATCGTGAACGCGCCCTCGCTCACGCTGCGCAGCGGCCAGCGCGGCAACGTGAAGTCGATGACCACCCAGACCTACGTGCGCGACTTCGAGCCCGAGATCGCCCAGGCGGCCGTGATCGCGCAGCCCGAGCTGGACAACGTGCGCAACGGCGTGATGCTCGACGTGCGCGCGGTGGCCTCGGCCGACCTGCGTTTCATCACCATGGAGCTGCGGCCCACCGTCGTCGAACTCGTGCCCGACGAGCAGGGCAACGAGATCCGCACCGAAGTCGTGAGCCTCGCGACGCAGAACAGCTCGGACGTCTCGATCCAGCTCCCCGAGCTGCGCATCCAGCGGCTGCGCACGACGGCCACGATCCCCGACGGCGGCACGCTCATGCTCGGCGGCCTGAAGCGCTCGGTCGAGCAGCAGCAGTCCTCGGGCGTGCCGTTCCTGAGCGACATCCCGCTGCTCGGTTCGATCTTCTCGCGCTCGGGCGAGTACACCAGCAAGCGCAAGCTGATCATCCTGCTCAAGGCGTCGATCATCGCCCCCGAGGAGCACGAGCCTTCGCCCGGTTTCCGCCGCTGACCGCCCGACCCGCCATGAAGCTGCCGACGCTCGTCCCGACCCTGCTCGTCGCCGTATTGCTCGCCCCCGCCGCCGGCGGGCAGGCCAGCCTCGTCGACGACGACATCCGCTTCGCGGAGAACCTCGCGCGCTACCGCTACTTCTCGCTGGCCGAGGACGTGCTCGCCGGCGTGCGCGAGGGGCGTCTCGACGACGCGCAGGCGGGCAACGTGCTGCTCACCGAAGCCGTCATCCGGCGCCGCGCCAGCGAGAGCACGGCCGACGACGAGAAGCGCTCCAAGTGGCTGGGCGAGGCCATCGACAAGCTCTCCGACTGGAGCAAGACGGGCAGCGCCTTCGCGCTGCACGAACGTCGGCCCGAGGCGCTCGAGCATCTCGTCGCGGCGCTCGGCGACCGCGGGCGGCTGCGCGCGAGCCAGGCCGAGCAGGACAGCGCGCGCGCCGACACGCTGCGCGCGCTCGCCGACAAGGATTTCGCCGAAGCCGACGCCGCCCTCACGCAGCTCGCCAAGGAATACGAGCTGCGCGCGAGCCAGGCCGACGGGCTCGAGCAGACCGACCTCGCCGGCCAGTACCGGGCGCGCGCCGCCGAGACCTTCTACAAGCGCGGCCTGAACAACATCGACTGGGCCGACGTGAGCCCCGAGCGCGAGCACCGGCTCGAGCAGGCGCGCGAGGCGCTCATCGAGTTCCAGTGGGCGCTCGACGAGGAGAAGCTCAGCCAGTACTACGCGCTGCACCTGCAGGGCGTCATCGCGCGCAAGCTCGGCGATCTCGACGAGGCCGCCGCGATCCAGGCCGAGGTGCTCGAGCGCGGCCAGTGGTACTGGGACAACATCACCGGCGACCCGCTCGCCATGGCGCAGGTCACCGAACTGTTCGACCGCGCCTGGGGCGAACAGGCCACGATGGCCGCCGCCGCGGGCAACGTCGACGCGGGATCGGCGATCATCGCCGCCATGCGGGACGCGCACGACAAGGGCGGGCGCGAGTACGGGCGCGTGGGCCTGACGGTGCTGCTCGACTGGGCCGAGGTCCTGGCCCTCGCCGGCCAGCAGGGCAAGGCCGGCGACCTGATCAAGCTCGTGTCCGACCGGGGCGCGAGCCTGCCCGAGGGCGAGCGCGCGCGCGACATGCTCGCGACCACGCTGAGCAGCGGTTCGGGTTCGCTCAGCGGCGGCTCGCCCGCCGTGCTCATGGCGGCCGCGCGCGGGCTGTACGACCGGCGCGAGTTCGGCGAGGCGGCCTTCTTCTACCTCAACGCGGCCGCGTCGCTGGCATCGGAAGCCGACCGCCGCCAGCACGCCGTCGAGGCCTGGACCGGCGCGGGCCGCGCGCTGTCCCAGGAGAAGCGCTACCTCGAGGCCTCGCTGGCCTTCGAGCAGGCGCTCGACGCCGCGGTCGACCTCGGCCTCGACGCCGAGGCGCAGGCCAACACGGCCGCGAGCATGTACACCAACCTCGACCGCCGCTATCGCGTCACCGGACACGCCTTCGACAAGCGGCTGCGCGACGCGGCGCGCGAGCGCCTGATCGCCATGGGCATCGGCGAGAACCTGGTCTTCCTGCAAGCCAAGGAGAAGTTCGTCGAGGCCGGCATGGCCAGCCCGCCCGACCTCAAGCTGTACGCCGAGGCGCAGGCCGACTTCGAATCGGTGCCCGCCACGGCCGCCGACTACGAGCGCGCGCTGGTCTACACGGCGCGCTGCCTGGCGGCGGCCGGCCGGCACGACGAGGCGCTCGCGGCCTTCGACGCGATGATCGCCCGCAGCTCGGACGCCACCAGGACGCCGACGACGACGCAGGCGCGCGCCACGCGCGAGGTCGCTCTCGGCGAGGCGCTCAACTACAAGGCGCAGTTGCTGCTCGACCCGGCGCTGGGCCGGCCGGCCGAGGCGCTCGAGCTGCTGTCGGGTTTCGAGACGCTGCTGCCCTCGCAGCCCGGCCTGATCGAGAGCGTCAAGTACCTGCGCATCTCGGCCCAGGCCGCGCTGGGCGACGTCGACGCGGCGCGCGCCGCGCTCGAGGAGCTGCGCGTGTTCCGGCCCGAGAGCGGCTATGCGCGGCTGGCGGCCTTCGAGCTGAGCCAGGCCGCGCTCAAGGCCAGCGAGGCCGCCGACGACCCGGCCGTCCAGCGCCGGCTGCTTGCCGAGGCCGCCGACGCGATGTGGACCTACAACGAGCTGGCCGGCTTCCCGAGCTACGGCAACCTCGTCGGCTGCGCCGACTGGTACGCCCGCGTCGGGCGCCACGACATGGCGGCGCGCGCCTACGCCAAGGCGCTCGAGGTCTTCGACCGGCCCTCCGGCGGCGCGAGCGCCAGCCAGCTCGACGACACGCGCATCAACTACGCGCTCTCGCTCGACGCGCTCAAGGAGTTCGGCAAGTCGCGTCCGCTCTGGGAGGACCTGCTCGCGCGCGGCCACAAGGACTTCCGGGTCATGGCCGGCGCCGCCTCGTGCTTCGGCGGCTGGCTCGAGGCCGACGCCGAGGGCAACGTCGTCGAGGTGCGCGGCTCGGGCGACTTCGAGCGGGCCTACGAGCTGTGGGTCGAGGTGCACAGGTTCGCCGCGACGCTGCGCCCCCAGAAGATCTGGTGGCAGAGCAAGCTGGGCGCGATCTACGCGCGCTACCAGTCCGGCGCCGCCAACCCCGCGCACCTGGTCGAGGCCCGCAAGGTGCTCGACAGCGTGCGCCTCCAGAATCCCGATTACGACGAGCAGACCCTGCCCGACCTCCCGCCCGAGCAGAGCTACTCGCCGGCCTTCAAGCCGCTTTTCAAGTACCTCGAGCGCAAGGTCCCGGCCCGCTGAGGAGCCGGCCGGGCGCCGCATTGATCGGTCCCGAAAGTCCGCCCTAGAATGCCCCGCTTTCCCGTGCCCCCGAACGAGGCCCGCGTGCGCAAGCCCTCGCCGTTCCGTGCCCTGCTCGCGCCGCTCGCCCTGCTGGCGCTCGGCCTCGCCGACGCGAGCGCGCAGGGCCGCGTCGACGTGCTCAACCGCGATCGGGTCGTCGCCCAGCAGCTGGGCGTGAACATCGTCAAGGAAACGCTGGACGAGGTCGTGATCGAACTCGGCGGGAACAAGCGCACGTACAAGACCGCCGACGTGGCCCACGTCGAGTACGGGCCGGGCTCGGCCAGCTACGAGCGCGGGCTCAAGGCGCTCGCGGAGAACGACCTGCTCAACGCCGAGGCGCTGTTCGCCGCCGCGGCGAGCGACGCCAGCCCCGCCTGGGTCGCGCCGCACGCGCTGCTGCGGCAGGCCGAGACGGCCGCGCGCCGCGGCGATTCGGGCCTCAAGGCCGCGCGCGACGCGATCGCGGCCTTCCTCACGCGCAACCCCGACCACCGCCTGCTGCCGCAGGCGCTGCTCGCCAAGGCGCGCTACGCGGCGAGCGCCGGCGACCGCCCCGTGGCCGAGGAGTCGATCGCCAGCGTGCTCAAGCTCGCGTCCGAGGGGCGCATCAGCGCCGACTGGACGGCGCGCGCGCGCCTCCTCGCCGGCGACCTGGCGTTGGCCGACGAGCGCGTGGCCGACGCCCGCGCCGCCTACGAGGCGGCCTCGGCCGACGCCGAGGCGGCCCGCTCCGCGCTGGCCCAGCGGCCCGACCTCGAGCCGGTGCTCGCCGAACTGGCCCTCGCCGCCCGCGTCGGCGTGGGCAGCTGCCTGCTCGCGACGGACGACGTCGCCGGCGCGCGCGCCTGGTACGCCCGGCTGGCCGTCGACGGCGCCGGCCGGGTCGAAGTGCAGGCCGCGGCGGCCAACGGCGTGGCCGAGTGCGACTTCCGCGACCCGGCCCGCCTCAAGGAGGCCCAGCACGCCTTCGCCAAGGTCGCGCTCACGGCGGTGGCCGTGCCGACCGAGCGCGCCCGAGCGCTGTACTTCCTGGGGCGCTGCAGCGCGGAACTCGACGCGGCGGGCGCCGAACCCGGCGGGCGCGCGACCGCGCGCACCTACTTCCAGGAAGTCGTCCGGCGCTACCCCGACACGCGCTGGGCGCACCTGGCCCAGGACCAACTCCCCTGACGTTCCGTCCCTCCGCACATCGGTTGAGAGACCCTTCATGAAGGCCACAATCCTCCGCTCCCTGACGGCGCTGCTCCTGGCCGCTCCGCTGCTCGCCGCTCAGGCCGCACCCGTCGACGCCGCGCCCCCCGCCGGCGGCATCGAGGAGTTCATCGCCGGCGCCGGCGCGATCGGCGTGGTGATCATGATCCTCTCGGTCATCGCCCTGACGCTGATCATCAAGTACGTGATCGACATGCGGAAGGTGAAGCTGGCCCCGCCCGAGATCGTCGACGAGATCGAGGCGCTGCTCGAGGCCGAGGAGTACCAGGAGGCCATGGAGGTCTGCGAGAGCGAGCCCTGCTACTTCACCAACGTCGTCGCCGCGGGCCTGCCCAAGGTCAACGCCTCCTTCGAGGCCATGGAGAAGTCGCTCGAGGAGATGATGGACGAGGAGATCACCAAGCTGAACGGCCAGTTGAGCTGGCTCACGCTGATCGCCGCCGTCTCCCCCATGCTCGGACTGCTCGGCACGGTGCAGGGCATGATCGGCGCCTTCGACCAGATCAAGGCCTCCAAGGGCCAGGCGACGCCCGACCAGCTCGCCGGCAACATCGCGCTGGCCCTGATCACGACCATGCTCGGTCTGGTCGTGTCGATCCCGGTGACGGCCGCCTTCGTGTTCCTGCGCAACCGCGTGGTGAGCTACTCGCTCGAGATCTCGGCCATCGTCGAGGACATGTTCGAGCGTTTCCGCCCGCGCCAGGCCAAGTAGACCTCCCGGCCCCTCCCCCGCGCGCGCGAGAACGCCATGGGTCGCAAGAGCACACCGCCCGAGCAGGTGAAGATGGACATGACGCCGATGATCGACGTCGTGTTCCAGCTGATCATCTTCTTCATGATCGTGACGGACATGACCCAGCAGGATCTCGCCGAACTCAAGCTGCCCGTCGCGCAGATGGCCCAGAAGGATGAGACCGAGAAGGGCCGCATGACGGTCAACATCAAGAAGGACGGCACGATCGAGATCAAGCGCGTCGAGTACGGCACGCTCGACGACACCGGCGCGCAGGAGGCCATGCGCGCTTACCTGGCGACCGAGGTGCAGAAGGGCAAGCTCGAGGAGGACGGCACGAGCGAGCGCTCGTTGCTCGTGCGCGCCGACCAGTTCACCGAGTTCAAGCACGTGCAGAAGCTCATGCGCATCTGCGGCGAAACCGGCATCCGGATCTACAAGATCCACCTCGCGGCGGCCCAGCCCGAGGGAGGAGGCTGAACGATGGCGCGACGCGGCAAGGAATTCGAGGCCACCGAGGCCGACATGACGCCGATGATCGACGTCACGTTCCAGCTGATCATCTTCTTCATCTGCACGATCAAGTTCAAAACGCTCGAGGGCAAGCTCGAGACGCAGCTGCCCAAGGACGTGGGCGTGAACTCGTCGCCGGTCGACATCCTGCTCGAGAAGGTCGAGATCTACATCAACGTCGACAAGAGCCGCGAGGACGGCTTCCACGTGGTCCTGAACGGCAACAAGATGCCCAGCCTGAACGCGCTGGCCGCGCGCCTGCGGGACACCAAGGCGGCCCAGCCCGACGCCAAGGCCACCCTCTATCCCGGCAAGGCCGTGGACTACTCGATGGTGGTCAAGGTCGTCGACGAATGCATCCGCGCCGAGATGCTCGACCTGACCTTCGCGGGCGTGGCCTTCGACGCCTGAACCGTGCTACGTTCCCCCGCCCTGAGCCCCGCCCCGAGCCCGGATCGGCCCCGGTCCCCCTTGGTGTCAATGACATGAAGCGACTCCCGACGCTGCTCTCCGCCACGCTGGCCTGCGCGCTCGCCTTTCCGGTCACGGCCCAGGACGGCGCCCTGCAGGCGGAGATCGCGCGCCGCGACCTGCTCGCGCAGAAGACCTTCCTGCTCGTCGAGCACCACGTCGCCAATGCGCGCGCGCTCGAGGAGCGACTCGATCTGGCCGGCGCCGAGGCGCAGCTCGTCAAGGCGCGCGACCTCGACCCGACCAACAAGGTCGTCCTCGACTATCTCGCGCAGGTGCAGGCGCTGCTCGGGCGGCCCGAGGCCGAGGCGCGCGCCTTGGCGGTCTCGGCCGCCGAGCGCTACGCGGCGCAGCAGCAGCAGATGAAGGTCGTGGCGCTGGCCGACCTGGCCTCCGCCGAGCGCGCCCTCACGGCGGGCGACGCGGCGCTCGCGCAGGACCTCGCGCGCGGCGTCGTGAACCGCATCGACTGGACCTCCGGCACGATCGACTGGGGCGACATCGGCGGGCGGGCGCGCGCGCTGCTCGCCCGCGCCGAGGGTTCGGCCGGCGCGAATGCCGAGGCCCTGCGCCGCGCCAAGGAAGCCGAGGCCTGGAAGAAGCTGCAGGAGGAGGAGTCGCTCGCCGACGCCCAAGCCGACGCGCGCCAGACGCGCATGCTCGAGGCCGGCTACGACCGCTTCATGGCCAACGACTTCCAGGGCGGCGCCAAGCTGGCGGCGGCCGTGCTCGAGGAAGACCCCTCCGACCCCTGGGCGCTCGAGCTGGCGGCCGCCTGCCGCGACGGCGAGCGCGACAGCGCCAACGAGCGCTTCCTCACGCGGCGTCGCGAGGAGATGCGGCGCTGGCGCGAGTCGATGGAGGCCGTGCGCATCCCCTACCGGGACATCCTCACCCCGCCCGACCGCAAGCACTGGGACGAGATCACGCGCAAGCGCGCCGGCATCGGCGCGGGCGGCCTGGCCGTCGTCGACCCCGAGGTCCAGGCGCTCTCCGAGCAGCTCGCCGCGACGCGCATGGACGTCGAGTTCCAGGAGATGACGATCGTCCAGGTCGCCAACAACATCTCCTTCTCGACCGACATCCCGGTGAGCATCGACCCCGAGGTCAGCACCGAACTCGACGACGCCGCCGAGTACGTCACGCTCACCGGGCTGCGCGACCTGCCGGTCGAGTCGGTGCTCAACATCCTCGTCGAGCAGGTCGGCCAGGACCTCGCCTGGACCATCCGCAACGGCCGCGTCTACGTGACCAAGACCGAGAAGGCGGCCGGCAGCCCGGTCGTGCGCGTGCACAGCATCCAGGACCTGACCTTCCCGATCACCGACTTCAAGGGCGTGTCGATCCGCGACATCCCGCTGCCCGGCGAGGCCGGCGACGACAACGAGACCACGATCTTCAACAGCGAGCTCGACCGCGTGCGCCTGATCGAGCCCGACGAGGTGCTCAACCTCGTGCGCGAGAACATCTCGCGCGAGTCGTGGGACGCCAGCGAGTCGTACAGCATCGACTTCGTCGACAACCAGAACCTGCTCGTGATCCACACGCCCGAAGTGCAGGCGCAGGTGGCCGACTTCCTCGACGACCTGCGCACTTTCTCGACGAGCATGGTCACCATCGAGGCGCGCTTCTTCGCGCTCACGGACGCCTTCATCGAGGAGATCGGCACCGACCTGCGCGGCCTCGGGCCCGACGTGCCCGACGGCGGCCTCGGCTCGACGAACATCCTCGACGACGTCGATCCCGACAACACGCAGGGCCTCGACAACAACGGCGACGGCACCGGCAACCCGAACGCGGGCGTGTTCTTCGAGGACGGCGGCGACCAGAGCTTCGCCGCGAGCAACGAGCTGTTCTTCAACAACCCGCTCGGCAAGCTCATGTCGACCGTCGGCGGCGGCGCCTTCCAGTTCACGATCCTCGACGACACGCAGGTCAACGTCGTCATGCAGGCCGTGCAGAAGAGCCGCAACGCCTTCGAGATCAGCGCGCCGATCGTGTCGGTCTACAACACGCAGCGCGCCTTCGTGACGGTCGTCAACCAGGTCAGCTACGTGCAGGGCTACGACGTCGACGTCGCCACGGCCGCCTTCATCGCCGACCCGAACATCGGCGTCGTGCAGGAGGGCATCGTGCTCGACGTGCGGCCGACGATCTCCTTCGACCGCCGTTACGTGACGCTCGACGTGCAGACGACCGTCAGCAACCTCGAGCGCCCCTTCGAGACCTTCTCGACCTTCCTCGGCGGCAACACGACGCAGGTCTCCTTCGCGCTGCCCAAGCTCGACGTGCAGGACGCCCAGACGACCGTCGTCGTGCCCGACGGGGGCACGGTGATCCTCGGCGGCTTCAAGCACGTGCTGTACCGCAACCGCACGGCCGAGGCGCCCTGGCTGGCCGACATCCCGATCCTGGGCTTCTTCTTCCGCGAGAAGGGCCTGGCCGACGAGATGACCGACCTGATCGTGGCCATCAAGGCCACCGTCTCCGACTACTCGGCGCTCAAGCAGACCCCGGTCGCGAAGCGCTGAGGCGCCGCCCCGCGCCGGCGGCCGCCCCCGACCGGACAGGCTTCGGGGCCGGTCCGGCTTGATCGCCGCCCGCCGCACCCCCAGAATCGCCGGACGTGGCGCGCCTGCGGGCAATCCTCTTCGACGTCGACGACACGCTGTTCAGCACGACGCAGTTCGCGTCGCAGGCCAGGCAGCGGGCCGTGGAGGCCATGGTGCGGCAGGGCATCCGCCTGCCGGTCTCCGAGGTGCGCCGCGAACTCGACGAAGTCATCGCCGAGTTCACCAGCAACTACGGCGGCCACTTCGACAAGCTGCTGCTGCGCCTGCCCGAGCGCAGCTGGGCCGGCCACAACCGCGCGCTGATCATCGCCGCCGGCGTGATGGCCTACCACGCCACGAAGGCCGAGCTGCGGCCCTTCCCCGACGTCGAGCCCTTCTTCGAGCGCGTGCACCGGCACGGCGAGATCATGCTCGGCATCATCACGCACGGGCTCGAGATCAAGCAGGCCGAGAAGATCCTGCTGCTGGGCATCCTCAAGTGGCTCAACCCGGGCGCGATCTTCATCAGCGACCAGCTCGGCATCTCGAAGCCCAATCCCAAGCTCTACCAGCGCGCCTGCTCGGCGCTCGGGCTCTCGCCGGGCGAGGTCATGTACATCGGCGACAACCCGGCGCACGACATCGACCCGGTGAACGCGCTGGGCATGGTCTCGGTGCGCATCCACCGCAACAACCGCTTCGAGGGCCGGACGGGCGCCACCGAGCCGCGCTACACGATCGGCTCCTTCGAGGACCTCGTGCCCATCCTGGCCGAGGACTTCGACACCGTCCTGCCCGCATGAGGCCGCGTGCGGGCTGAGCGCCGTCGCGCGCTGCTCGCCGGCGGGTTGGCGCTGGCGGCGCTCGGCGGGCTGGTCGGCTGGGGCGGCTCGTCGCTGCGCGAGCGCGCCGACTTCGCCTTCTGCAACCAGAACGAGATCAGCTCGCTCGACCCGGCCGCGTCGTCCGGCGTGCCCGAGGCGCGCATCCTCACCGCGCTGTTCGAGGGCCTGTTCCGCGCCGATCCGGCCACGGGCGAACCGCTGCCCGGCATGGCGAGCGCGTGGGAGGTGCGCGACGGGGGCCTCACCTGGCGCTTCACGATCCGCGAGGACAGCCGCTGGACCAACGGCGACCCGGTCACGGCCCGCGACTTCGCGTGGTCCTTCGCGCGGCTGCTGGCGCCCGAGACCTCGGCCCCCTACGCCGACATGGCCTTCTTCCTCGCCGGAGCGCAGCAGGTCAATGCCGGCGCCTCGCCCGAGCAGGCCGGCCTGGGCGTGGCCGCGCTCGACGACCACGAACTGGAGCTGCGCCTGACGGCCCCCATGGCGCACCTGCCCAAGCTGCTGGCGCTCATGCCCTTCCTGCCCGTGCACCGCGCCACCGTCGAGGCCCACGGACGCGACTGGATCCGCCCCGAGCACCTGGTGAGCAACGGCCCCTTCCGTCTCGTCGAGCGCCGCATCCGCGACCGCCTGCGCTTGGTGCGCCACGAAGGCTACTGGGGCGCCGCCGAGGTCGCCCTGGGCAGCATCGACGCCTGGGCCGTCGACGGGATCACGACGCAGCTCAACCTGTACCTGACGGGCGAGGTCGACTGGATGATCAAGCCGCCCACGAGCCTGTACGGCGCGATCCTGCCGCGCGACGACGCGCTCACGGGACCGCAGGCGGGCATGACCTTCTTCCGCTTCAACGTGACGCGACCGCCCTTCGACGACCCGCGCGTGCGCCGCGCCCTGACGCTGGCGCTCGACCGGCAGGCGCTGGCGCGCGACGTCATGCGCGGCGGCGAGCTGCCCGCGGGCAGCTTCGTGCCCGCCGGCCTGCCGGGCTACGAACCGGCCGCGCTGGCCCCCGCCGATCCCGACCTGGCCCGGCGGCTGCTGGCCGAGGCCGGTTACCCGGGCGGTGCGGGCTTCCCGTCCTTCGAGATCCTCTACCCGCACAACGAGAGCACGCGCGACTTCTGCGAGGCGGTCGCGGCGCAGTTGCGCGAGCGCCTCGGGCTGCAGCCGCGCCTCGTCAACCAGGCCTGGAAGGTCTTCCTCGATTCGAGCCGCCAGCTGCGCTTCGACCTGGCCTGGGGCGCCTGGATCGGCGACTACCTCGACCCGGCCGCCTTCCTCGAGATCTTCCGCGCGGGCTCGGGCAACAACCGCACCGGCTGGGTCGACGCCGGCTACGACGCGCTGCTCGACGAGGCCGCGCTCGAACTCGACGCGTCGCGGCGCGCGGCGCTGCTGGCCCGCGCCGAGGAGCGGCTGCTGGCCGCGCTGCCCTGCGCGCCGGTCTACCAGCGCATCAACCTGAACCTGGTCTCGCCGCGCGTCTCGGGCTTCTTCGACAACGCGCTCGACGTGCACCCGCTGCGCGACCTCTCCGTCACGGCGCCCGCCCCGGGGACGCGGCGATGATGCGCTTTCTCGCCCGCCGCCTGCTCGGCATCGCCGTGCTGCTGTTCGTGGTCGTCACGCTGTCCTTCGCGCTCGTGCGCTCGGTGCCCGGCGGCCCCTTCGACGAGGCGCGCGCCCTCGACCCGGCCATCCGCGAGCGGCTGCTGGCCGCCTACGACCTCGCGGCGCCGCTGCACGAGCAGTACGCGCGCTACGTGCAGGGCCTGCTGCGCCTCGACTTCGGGCCCTCGCTGCGCTACCGCGACTACGCCGTGGGCGAGATCCTGTCGGCGAGCCTGCCGGTCTCGCTGCTGCTGGGGGCCTGCGCGCTGGCCGTCGCGCTCGCCGTCGGACTGCCGGCCGGCGCGCTGGCCGCCCGCCGGCGCGGGAGCTGGGTCGACACGCTGGTCATGGGCGCCGCGACGCTGGGCCTGGCGCTGCCCAACTTCGTGCTGGCCGGCCTGCTCATCCTGCTGCTCGTCTTCCACTTCGCGGTCTTCCCCGTCGCGGGCTGGGGCAGCCCGGCGCAGCTCGTGCTGCCGGCCGTCGCGCTCGGCCTGCCCTTCGCGGCCGGCATCGCGCGGCTGTACCGGGCCGCGCTGCTCGAGACGCTCGGCGAGGACTTCGTGCGCACGGCGCGCGCCAAAGGCCTCTCCGAGGCGCAGGTGCTGCGACGGCACGCGATGCGCGTCTCGCTCGTCCCGGTGATCAGCTACCTCGGGCCGGCGACCGCCGGCATCCTCTCGGGCAGCCTCGTGGTCGAGCGCATCTTCGGCATCGCCGGCATGGGGACGCACTTCGTCGAGTCGGCCTTCAACGCCGACTACAACCTGGCGCTGGGCGTGGTCATCGTGACGACCCTGCTCGTCTCGTCGCTCAACCTGCTCGTCGACCTGCTCTACGCGCTCCTCGACCCGCGGATCGCCGCGACGTGAGCACGCCCGCGGCCCGCCCCTCGGCGTGGAAGCGCCTCGTCGCGCGGCGCGGCATGGGGCTCGCGGCCGGACTGCTCGCCGCGGTCGCGCTGCTCGCGCTGCTCGCGCCGCTGCTGCCCCTGCCGCCCGCCGAACGCATGGCGCCCGAACTCGCGGCGCGCGGGCCCTCGCCCGCCTGGCAGGCGATCGACCTGTCCGGGGCGCGCGCCGCGCACCCGACGGCGACCGCGCTGCGCGAGGCCTGCTTCGGGAGCGGCGCGCTCGTCGCCGCGCTGGGCACCGACGCGCTCGGCCGCGACGTGCTGGCGCGCATCGTCTGGGGCGCGCGCGTCTCGCTGCTCGTGGGACTGATCGCCACGCTCGTCTCCGTGCTCATCGGCGTGGGTTGGGGGCTGCTCGCCGGCTACGCGGGCGGGCGGCTCGACGAGTTCATGATGCGCGTCGTCGACGCGCTCTGGTCGATCCCGCTCATCTTCCTGGTGATCCTCGCCGTGGCGCTGCTGCGCGACGTCGGGGCGCAGCTCGCCGCCTGGGGCATCACGCGCGAGGTCATCCTGTACGTGGTCATCGGCGCCGTCTCGTGGCTCACGATGGCGCGCATCGTGCGCGGCCAGGTGCTCTCGCTGCGCGAACGCGACTTCGTGCTCGCGGCGCGCGCGCTCGGCACGCGGCCGCTGGCGATCATGGGGCGGCACATCCTGCCCAACCTGTGGGGCCTGATCATCGTCTACCTCACGCTCACGATCCCGCGCGTGATCCTGTACGAGGCCTTTCTGTCCTTCCTCGGGCTGGGCGTCGAGCCGCCGGGCGTGAGCTGGGGCATCCTGGCCGCCGAAGGCCTCGAGCAGCTCACCGCGATCTCGGTCGCCTGGTGGCTGGTCGTGTTCCCCGGCCTGGCGCTGGCCGCCACGCTCTTCGCCCTCAACGCGCTCGGCGACGGCCTGCGCGACGCCCTCGACCCCCGCACGGTGCGCTAGCGCTCGGGCGCGTCGCTCGCCCGCTACGGCTGGAACGTCACCGTCACCGCGTTCGAGGCGAAGTCGAAGGGCTGGAAGGTCGTGAAGGCGAAGTGCAGCGGCAGGCCCACGACGATCGGGTCGAGGCCGGGCAGCGAGTTGAAGGTCGCGTTCGCGCGGCCGTGGCCGTCGAGCAGGCCGAAGAACTGCGAGAAGATCGGCGTGTTGACGAACTGGAAGCCGAGCTGCGTCGCCGTGTCGAAGATCAGCGGCAGGCTCACCGAGCCGAGCGGCGTGCCGGGCGCGGTGCCGCTCGCCGAGATCGCGACGAGATACTTGCGGCCGGCCTTGGCCGCGCCCGCGTCGAGCGCCAGCCCCACGCTGCCGCCGGCCGCGGCCGACAGGTGCAGCACGCTGGCCGTGAGCGGCGCCACGCTGCCGGGCAGCACGCGCGCGAGGCGCAGATCGTCGAGGTTCCAGCCGCCGTACTCGACGCCCCCGTCCGACTGCAGCGAGAAGCGCAGCTTCACGGCGGCCTTGTCGTCGGCCTGCGCCGAGACGTCGAGGTCGTGCAGCACCCAGTCCGTGTCGAGCAGGTCGTTGCCGCCGCCCGGCGTGACGGGATTGCCCCACACGACCGTGCCGCCGACCGAGATCCTGGCCTGGTCGTAGAAGCCGTCCTCGACCGTGAGCCAGCGGCGGTAGCGCAGGTGCAGGCCGGTCTGGCCCAGCGTGTTGATCGCGGGCGACTCGAGCCAGTTGTCGACGTTCGGCTGGTAGGCTCCGTTGTAGCCGTCGGGGCCGATGTCGTTGCCCCAGCTCGAGGCTCCGCTGAAGGCCGAGGCCGGATCGCCGGCCTTGCCCGCGGGGTCGCCGCGCTGCCAGTCGTCCTGCGTGGCGATCTGCGCGTGCACCCAACCCTCGTCGCCGGGGCCCTCGAAGTCGGCGGCCCAGACCGTCTGGATCGTGCCGACGGTGAAGCCCCAGGTCTTGGCGCCCGGCGAGAGCCCGTCGGGCAGCCACTGCTCGTGCCCCGCGGTGTCGGTCGCGTGCAGCCAGTAGCGCACCTCGCCCTGCGGCGCCGCGCCCGGCAGGCTGCCGACGAAAGCTCCGGGCGTCGCGCTCGCGAGCAGCGGCGCGCTCTGCTCGGGGCCCTGCCCCACCCGCCAGTGCACGACCACCTGGTCGACGGCGGCGGGCGTGAGCGAACTCACGTCGACCGCCAGCGCGTACGGGCCGCCGGCGTCGGTGGTGTCGCCGAGCGGCGCGTGCGCCATCAGGAGGTCGACGGGCCCCGCGATCGTCGCGGCGCTGGCCACGAAGGCGCGCGTGATGTCGCCGGCCAGCGCGAAGTCGTTGGCCGAGTTGCCCAGGGTGTCGTTGGCCGTGTGGATGAAGGGCGAGGAGTTGCCGAGGTCCTCGAAGAAGAAGGCCGCCGGGAACCCGTGGCTGGCGTAGGCGGCGTGGTCGGAGGAGCCGGCCGTGAGCACGCCCGTGACCGTCGGCAGCGAGGGCACGTACGTCGCCGTGACGTCGCGGCACAGCTGCGTGAGCGCCGGGTCGGTGTTGTTCGTGGCGAAGTCGAGGTCGGCGCCGTCGCCCGCCGCGCGGTAGCTGATCATGTCCATGTTCAGCATGGCGAGGACCTGCGTGCCGGCGGCCTGCAGGTCGTCGGCATCGGCGTCGGCGCCGATGAGGCCGAACTCCTCGGCGCAGAACCACACGCAGCGGATGGTGTTCTCGAACTCGCCCTGCGCGAGCACGCGCGCCGCTTCCAGCAGGCCCGCCGAACCCGAGGCGTTGTCGTCGGCGCCGGGCGCCGCGCCGGTGGAACTGGCGCCGTTGATCGAGTCGTAGTGCGCGCCGAGGACGAGCACGCGCTCGGGGTGCAGCGTGCCCGGGATCGTCGCGATCACGTTGGGCCCGTAGCTCGACGAGAAGGTGTCGGTCGTGACCGTCACGCCCGGGATCGCCGAGAGCTGCGCGACGAGCCAGTCCTTGGCGAGCAGCACCTGGCTGCTGGTGGCGCGCCGGGTGAAGTAGCTCGCGAGCTGGGTCGTGGCGGCCTGCACGTTGGCCGGGACGACGGCTGCGACCAGGGCCGCGACGCGGTCGTCGGCGAGCAGGGCCGCCTGCGGGCCCGGGAAGCTGGCCGACGGCGCAAAGGGCCGGGCGGGAACCAGGGCCGCCTCGTGGCAGCCCAGCCGGGCGGCCGAGCCCCGGGGCACGACCGCCAGCAGCTGCCCGCTCGCGGCATGGAGCACCCGGCCACCCTCCGGCAGGTGCCCGGCCCGCGCGACGAGGAGCACCCCCGACTCGGGCCAACTCCCCAGCTCGGTGAGCGCGAAACCGGCGGCCCGCGCCTTGGCGAACTGGCGCTCCGAGCCGTGGAGCACGGCGAAGCCGCCGTAATCGCCGTGAAAGGCCGCCAGGCGCGTCAGCGCGGCCGCATCGCCCGGTCCCAGCGGGCCCGCGACGACGGCCAGACGCGGCGCCTCGGGCGGGTTCTCGGGCACCCCGGGCAGGGGCGCGACGAACAGCGGCAGGCACAGGAGAGCGGCGCGGAGCACGGGGGGAGCCAGTCTAACACCCGGCCCACATGCGCCCGCCCGTCAGGCCCCGGACGGCACAGCCAGCCCCGGCGCCTCCTCCGGCTCGAGATGGCAGACGTAGCTGTGGCCGGCACCGACCGTGCGCGTCGGCGGCGCCTCCGTCCGGCAGACCTCGCGCACGGCCGGGCAGCGCGGGTGGAAGGCGCAGCCGGGCGGCGGCTTGAGCGGCGACGGCACGTCGCCCTGCAGGATCACGCGCCGCCGGCGGCGGTCGGGCGCCACCACCGGCGCCGCCGAGAGCAGCGCCGCGGTGTACGGGTGCTTGGGCCGCGAGAACAGCTCCTCGGTCGGCGCCAGCTCGACGATCTTCCCCAGATACATCACGGCCACGTTGTGGCTGATGTGACGCACCACCGACAGGTCGTGCGCGACGAACAGGAAGGACAGGCCGAGACGGTCGCGCAGGTCCATGAGCAGGTTGATCACCTGCGCCTGGATCGAGACGTCGAGCGCCGAGACGGCCTCGTCGCAGACGATGAACTTGGGCTCGAGCGAGAGCGCCCGCGCGATGCCGATGCGCTGGCGCTGGCCGCCCGAGAACTCGTGCGGGTAGCGGTTCACGTAGCCGGGGTCGAGGCGCACCATCTCGAGCAGCTCGCGCACGCGGTCGAGCCGCTCGGCGCGCGTGCGCACGATGCCGTGCACGCGCAGCCCCTCGGCCACGATGTCCGAGACCGACATGCGCGGGTTCAGCGAGGCGTAGGGGTCCTGGAAGATGATCTGCATGTCGCGCCGCATGCGGCGCAGCTCCTCGCCGCGGGCGGCGATCACGTCCTGCCCGGCGAAGCGGATCTTCCCGGACGTCGGCTCGATCAGGCGCAGGATCGAACGGCCCACCGTGGTCTTGCCGCAGCCCGACTCGCCGACCAGGCCCAGCGTCTCGCCCTGCGCGATGCGCAGACTCACGCCGTCGACGGCCTTGACCTGCGCCGCGACGCGCTGCAGGAAGCCCTTGCGCACGGGGAAGTGCTTGGTGAGGTCGTCGACCTGCAGCAGCGGGGCGTTCATCGGGCGGCCCCCGCGAGTTCCTCGGCCGAGACCGGGTGGAAGCAAGCCACCTCGTGCTGCGGACCGTCGGCCACGAGCTGCGGATCCTCGCTCGCGCAGCGCGCGGTGGCCTTGTAGCAGCGCGTCCGGAAGCGGCAGCCCGAGGGCCAGCGCAGCGGCGGAGGCACGGTGCCGGGGATCTCGCGCAGGCGCCTGGCGCCGCGCACGTGCATCTCGGGCAGCGACTGGAACAGCCCGAACGTGTAGGGGTGACGCGGCCGCGCGAAGAGTTCGGCCGTGGGCGCCGATTCGACGACGCGCCCGGCGTACATGACGACGACCCGGTCGGCGGTCTCCGCCACCACGCCGAGATTGTGGGTGATGAGCAGGATCGACATGCCGAACTCGCGCTGCATCTCCTTGAGCAGCTCGAGGATCTGCGCCTGGATCGTGACGTCGAGGGCCGTCGTCGGCTCGTCGGCGATGAGCAGCTTGGGGTCGCAGGCGAGCGCCATGGCGATCATCACGCGCTGCTTCATGCCGCCCGACAGCTCGTGCGGGTAGTTGTCGACGCGCGACTCGGGTGCGGGGATGCCCACGCGCCGCAGCATCTCGATCGCCCGCTCGCGGGCCGCGCGGGGCGCAAGGCCGCGGTGCAGCTCGAGCACCTCCGTGATCTGGCTGCCCACGGTGTAGACCGGGTTCAGCGAGGTCATCGGCTCCTGGAAGATCATCGAGATGTCGTTGCCGCGCACCTTGCGGATCTCGGCCTCGCTGAGCGTGAGCAGGTCGGTGCCGCGGAACAGGATGCGCCCGCCGGCGTAGCGCGCGGGCGGCACGGGGTGCAGGCGCAGCACGCTCATCGCCGTGACGCTCTTGCCGCAGCCCGACTCCCCCACCACGCCGAGCGTCTCGCCCTCGCCGATTGCGTAACTCACGCCGTCGACGGCGCGCACGAGCCCCTCGTCGGTGTCGAAGTACGTCTGCAGGTTCTCGATGCGGAGCAGCGGCTCGGCCATGTCAGCCCTTCAGGCGCGGGTCGAGGGCGTCGCGCACGCCCTCGCCGAAGACGTTGTAGAGCACGACGGTCAGGAAGATGAACAGCCCGGGGAAGATCTGGATCCACCAGTGGTTGGGCGAGCGGCTCTCGATGAGCAGGCTGCCCCAGCTCGGGATCGGCAACTGCACGCCGAAGCCGAGGTACGAGAGCGCCGACTCGGTCAGGATGCCGCTCGCGACCGAGAAGGTGGCCGCGACGAGCACCGGCCCGAGCGCGTTGGGCAGGATGTGGCGGAAGATCGTGCGCATGCCCGGCACGCCGAGCGCCTCGCTGGCGAGCACGAACTCCTGGTCGCGCAGGCGGATGAACTCGCCGCGCACGAGGCGCGCCACGCCCGGCCAGCGCGTCACGCCCAGCACGATCATGATGTTCAGGATGTCGGGCCCGGTGAAGGCCACGATGATCAGGATCAGGAAGAACACCGGGAAGCACTGGAAGATCTCGATCGCCCGGCTGATGAGCGTGTCGACCCAGCCCCGGTGGTAGCCGGCCAGCGCGCCCAGCAGCACCCCGATGATCGTGAGGAACACGGTCGAGACCAGGCCCACCGAGAGCGAGACGCGGCCGCCCCAGATCATGCGCGCCAGCAGGTCGCGCCCGAGCGTGTCCGTGCCGAGCGGGTGGCGCGCGGGATCGTTGCGCTCCGGCTCGCCGTGGCGCACCTCGACCGGCCGCGCCGGCACCTCGAAACCCTCGATCGTGGTCGTCACGGCGCGGTGCACGTAGCGGCCGTTCTCGTCCAGCTCGCTGTCGCGGTGCCAGGTCGGCGGGCGCAGATACTCGGCGTCGTGGATCTCGGCCAGGCCGAAGGCGATCGGCGGCATGACCACGCGGCTCGCGACGATGTCGCCCTTGGTCAGCCCGGCCTTCCACGGGCTGGTCGTGTTGGGGTCCTCGCCGCTCGTCCAGAACAGCAGCGGCAGGCAGGGCAGCAGCACGGCGCACAGCGCCTTGGGGCGGCGCGCGCGACGGATCGCCTCGCGCTCGCCCTTGAGGAGCAGCCGGTTGACGAGCGGGTTCCACAGCGGCCAACCCAGCACGAACAGCCAGAGCAGCATGAAGTACAGCTCGGCGTGCCCGATCGCCTCGAGCGCGGGCGAGCGCAGGTTCGCGACGAGCGCGACGGTCTCGCCCGGGTCGAGTTCCTTGCGCACGCGGCGGGCCAGCTCGAAGAGGCGCTCGCCGGCGGCCGACGCCTCGTCGGCGCGCTCGGCCTGGCTGGCGGCGGCCGTGCGCTCGGCCTCCGCGCGCAGCTCGTCGAGCAGGCCGCGGTCCTCCTCGGCGAGCTGGTCCGCCAGCGCGCGCAGCCGCTGGCGCAGCGCGCTCAGTTCGCCGTCGAGGCGCGCCTCGAAGTCCTGGTCGGGGTGCTGCTCGGCGAAGGCGGCCGGTCCGCCGGCCGCCAGGTCGCGCAGGTTGCCCGAGATCGGCGTCAGTTCGCGCGCGGCCTTGCGGAACCCGGCCGCGTCGGTGGCCTCGATGAGCAGCGGCCGGTCGCCGGCGAGAAAGGGCGCGTAGATCGCGGTCGCGTAGAGCAGCGCGAGCAGCACGAGCGCCAGGCGCGCGCCGCGCCGCTTGCGCATCTGCTGCAGGACGATGTCCCAGTAGTCCTTGCTCTCGGACGGCGCGGAGGAGGTCGGGGCGGGCTCAGTCATGGCTGATGCGCGGGTCGACCACCGCGTAGAGCACGTCGGAGAGCAAGAAGCCGAGCAGGGTCATGAAGGCCGAGACCGTCGTCGTGGCCATGACGATGTTGTAGTCGCGCTTGACGAGGCCTTCGAAGGCGTAGAGGCCCATGCCGGGGATGCCGAAGACCTGCTCGACGATCACCGAGCCGCCGATGAGCACCGGCAGGATCGTCGCGAAGATCGTCACGACCGGGATGAGCGAGTTGCGCAGCGCGTGGCGCATGATCACGACGCGCTCGGCCAGGCCCTTGGCGCGCGCCGTGCGGATGAAGTCCTGCTGCACGGTCTCGAGCATGCCCACGCGCATCTGGCGCGAGAGGTAGGCCAGCCCCCCGTAGGTCAGCGTCGCCACGGGCAGGATGCAGTGCAGCAGCAGGTCCTTCCACCAGGCCCAGCCGGTGAGCAGGTCGGCGTCCTTGTCGTGCAGGCCCAGCACCGGCAGCCAGCCCAGGCCCGTCGCGCCGAAGGCCAGGATGAGCATCAGGCCCGCCCAGAAGGTCGGCAGCGAGTACAGGATGAACAGGCCGAAGGTCGTGACGCGGTCGGCCAGCGAGCGGCGCTTGACGGCCGACAGGATGCCCAGCGGCAGCGCGATGAGGTAGCTGAGCAGCACCGACACGACCGAGAGCGGCACGGTGATCTTGAGCCGCTCGACGAGTTCGTCCATGACCTTGACGTTGGGGCGCGAGAACTCGTGGCCGAAGTCGAGCGTCGCCACCGACTTCATCCACTCCCAGTACTGGACGATCAGCGGCTCGTCGAGGTGGTACTTGGCGCGGAACTTCGCGATCGCGTCCTCGACCGAGACGCCCGCCTGCAGGCCCGCACCGGACGCGCCGCCGACGTTGCCGAACTTGACCGCCGCCGGGTCGCCCGGCGCGAGCTGCATGACGCAGAACAGCAGCAGCGTGATGCCGACCATGGTCGGCACCATCCACAGCACGCGGCGCAGGATGAACGCGAGCACGCGGGCGGCGTCGCGGCGCTCAGTTGCGGTTCAGGGGGCGGGTGCCCGGCGTGCCTTCTTCGAAGTACATGTCGCGCACGAGGTAGCCCGGCGCGAAGTTGTACAGCTTGACGCCGCGCAGCTTCCTGCTGAAGGCGAACTTCGTCGGCGGGGTCTGGCCGAACAGGTAGGGCTGCAGCGCGTACACGCGCCGGTGCAATTCGTGCCAGATGGCCTCGCGCTTGTCCGGATCGAGCTCGACGCGGCCCCGTTCGATGAGCGCGTCGGTCGCCGCGTCGGCGTATCCGGCGTGGTTGCTCGAGCGCTTGGCGAAGGCCGCCTCGCTGCTGTGCCAGATCTGCCAGGGGTCGCTCTCGGGCTCGTTGAGCACCCAGGCCAGGTTGCAGGCGTCGAAGTCGCGATTGAGCATGCGCTCGAGGAAGCTGGCCCACTCGAGCGGCTGGATCGTGACGCCCACGCCGATCTTCTTGTAGCTCTCCTGCAGCTTCTGACCGAAGGACTCGCTGGCCTTGTTTCCCGAGGGCATCAGGAACTCGATCACGAACTCTTCGCCGTCCTTGTCGACGATGCCGTTGCCGTTGCGGTCGTACCAGCCGGCGTCGAGCAGCAGCTCCTCCGCCAGCTCGGGGTCGTAGGCCAGCGGCTTGACGGACTGGTCGTACCAGGGCGAGAGGAAGAAGGCCGGGCCCGTGACCTGCACGGCCAGGCCCGAGTACTTGGTCGCGACCCACTCGGCGCCGTCGAAGGCGTGCGCGAGCGCCGTGCGCACGTTCACGTCCTTGAACTTGCTGCGGTGCATGTTCCAGCAGGTGTAGCCGTACTGCCCGACGTAGCTGTAGGCCTTGTAGAACTTGTCGGTGAACAGCTTCTGGCTGGTGAGTTCGCCGAAGTAGTCCTCGGTCTTGACGCGCCTGAACACGTCGATCTCGTCGTTGAGCAGCGCCTGGAAGGCCGAGTCGTCGTTGTCGATGTAGCGCCAGCGGATGGTGTCGACGTAGCCCGCGCGCGCCGGGCTCTTGTCGAAGAAGCCGTCGAAGCGGACCGCCTCGATGTACTGGCCGCGCTTCCATTCCGTGACCCGGTAGGGCCCCAGGCCCACCCAGTCGATGTTGTGCGGGTTGTCGTTGATCGCCGCCGCGCGCGCCTCGAGGCTCGCGTCGGCGTCGTGCTGCGGGTGGTCGGGGTCGGTCAGGTCGTACAGGTGGCGCGGCAGCAGGCAGAGCGTGTCGTTGAAGGTCTGCGAGGCCAGGAAGTACTGCTTGCGGTAGAAGAAGCGCACCGTGTGCGGGTCGAGCACCTCGCCGTGGACGATGTCGGCGAAGCGATAGCGCTTCTCGTCGCAGTCGACCGAGGGGTTGTTGTAGAGATCCCACGAGAACAGCACGTCGTGCGCGTCGAAGGGGTGGCCGTCGTGCCAGGTGACGCCCTCGCGCAGATGGAAGGTGAACACCGTGCCGAGGTGCAGCTCCTCGACGTCGCCCTTCGGGACGCGCTTGGTGCCGATCGGGTTGGCGGGGCTGCCCGACGTGACCACGTAGTCGTCGCCGTCCTCGCTCACCTTGCCGTAGACGATGTTCGTGTTGCCGGCGCCGCGCCCGCCCTTGAGCACCAGCGTGTCCTCGATCTCGAAGGCGCGCGCGAGGTCGAGTTCGTTGCGCCAGGTCTCGAAGTCGAAGCGCAGCAGCGCGGCATGCACTTCGCGCAGCACGAAGGTGGCGATGGCCGAGTTCTCGATCGGGTAGCAGAGGTTCGCCGGCTGCGCCTCGATGTGCACGATGACGCGCCCGCCGAGCGCCGGCTTGACCGGGCGCGGATCGGGGTGGAACAGGTCGGCGCCGGCCGGGTGCGGCCCCATCACGTCCTCGGGGCGCACGCCGCCGCCCAGCTCCTTGGCGCGCTGCACGGCCCAGGCCGGCACCTCGTCCACCGCCGCTTCGACCGGATCCGCCATGGTCGTGCCCGCCTTCGGGTCGCCCGGCGCCGGGCCGCAGGCCTGGACCGCGACCGAGAGGAGCGCCAGCGCGGACAGCGAGGCGAGTACGAGCTTCGGGCGGGCCATGTCGGGTCTCCGGTCGGGGGCGCGGGCGCCCCGCAGGAGGGCCGCCGAGGCGGGCGTTCGACACGTACCGCCGACGCGCAACGTAAGCACGCGGGCCGGGCCTGTCAACGCGCGGTCGCCGGGCGCAAGTGTCCTGACGCGCGGGACTTGCGACGCGCCGCGACGCGCCGCGCTCAGCCGAGGCCGAGCGCGCCGGCCGCCAGCTTCAGGCCGCCCAGGGTCTCGTCGCGCGGCACCAGGCACAGCGCCGTGAGGACGAGCCCTTCGACGAGCCGCCAGCCGCGGCGACGGCTCGTCGTGAACGGCAGCGCCGCGCGCAGCACGCGCGTGACGCCGAGCAGCACCAGCGCCGGCCGCGGCGCCGCCACGTAGAGCACCATCGCGATCGCGAGCGTCGCGTGCCGGATGGCGTCGTCCTCGCTCATGCCGTTCGGCCCGCGCCCGGACATCACCGTGGCCAGCCCCAGCATGCCGCCGAAGGCGGCCAGCGCCCCTCCCGACCAGCTCGGCAGGTAGAACGGCTCGCCCAGCACGCGCGAGCGCAACGCCAGCAGTCCGACCAGCGCGACGAGCGCGCCGGCCGCCCCGACGCCGAGCACCAGCGCGCGCTTCCACGAGAGGTGGCTGCGGCTGCCGAGGGCGCCGCGGAGCAGCGGGCGCACCGACAGCAGCATGGCCGTCACGGCCAGCAGTCGGTCGACGAGCGGCCCGCCGTTCACGGCCGACGGGCGATCGCGTCGATCTCGACGCGCGCGTCCTTCGGCAGGCCCGCGACGGCGACCGTCGACCGCGCCGGAGCGATGCCCCCGAAGCGCGCCGCGTAGACGGCATTCATGGCGGCGAAGTCCGCCATGTCGCGCAGGTAGACCGTCGTCCGCAGCACGTCGGGCAGGCCGCATCCGGCCTTGCGCAGCACCGCCTCGAGGTTGTCGAGCACGCGCGCGGTCTGCTCCTCGATGCCCGCGCCGACGAGCTGTCCGCTCGACGGGTCGAGCGCGATCTGCCCGGACGTGAACACCAGTTCGCCCGAAGCGATGGCCTGGCTGTAGGGGCCGATCGCGGCCGGGGCGCGGGTCGTGGCGATGCGCTGCTTGGTCATCCGTCGGGCGTCCGCGGCGCGGGAGGGCCGAATCCGCCTGCCGGTCCGGGGCCGCGTCGGGCCAGCAGGCGCGCCACTGCGGGTGGCACGAAGAGGGAGATGTCGCCGCCCGAAGCGGCGACCTCGCGCACGAGCCGCGAGCTGATGTGGGCCACTTCGGGCGAGCCGACGAGCAGCACCGTCTCGATCGACGGCGCGAGCCGGCGGTTGGCGAGGGCCATCGGCAGCTCGGTCGCGAGGTCGGCCTCGCCGCGCACGCCGCGCACGAGCAGCTGCGCGCCCGCCGCGGCGGCCGCCTGCACCGCCAGCCCGCGGAAGGACACGATCGTCGCCGACGACCCGAGCAATTCCCGCAGCACGACGACGCGCTCGTCGGCCTGCAGCCAGGCGCGCTTGTCGGCGTTGACGCCCACGCCGACGACGAGTTCGTCGACGACGGAACGCGCGCGCCGCACCAGGTCGAGGTGGCCGAGCGTCGGCGGGTCGAAGCTGCCGGCGAAGAACCCGCGCCGCGTCATCGCTCAGGACTCCAGCAGCACGCGCTGCGGCCGCGGCCGGCGCCGTTGCTTGAGGCCGAAGGACTGCACGCCGGCATCGAGCACGACGCGCACGGCCTCCTCGGGGGAGTCGGTCACCACCAGCCGCTGCCAGTCGGCCTCGTCGATCGTGCCCTCGCGCGCCAGCGTGTCGCGCATGAAGGCGATCAGCGGCGCCCAGAAGTCCTTGCCCATGAGCACGATCGGAAAGTTCCGGATCTTGCCGGTCTGCACGAGCGTCGCGGTCTCGAAGATCTCGTCGAGGGTGCCGAAGCCGCCCGGCAGCACGACGAAGGCGTAGCTGTACTTCACCAGCATGACCTTGCGCACGAAGAAGTAGCGGAACTCCATGAAGCGGTCGAGGTACGCGTTCTCGTGCTGCTCCATGGGCAGCTTGATGTTGCAACCGAGCGAGCGCGCCGACGCGTCGCGCGCGCCGCGGTTGGCGGCCTCCATGATGCCGGGCCCCCCGCCCGTCATGATCGTGTAGCCGGCGGCGCCGAGCTGGCGGCCGGTCTCGCGCGCGAGCTTGTAGTAGCGGTGGTTCTCGTCGAAGCGCGCCGAACCGAAGACGGTCACGCAGGGACCGACGAAGTGCAGCCAGCGGAAGGCGCGGATGAACTCGGCGAAGATGCGCAACGCGCGCCACAGCTCCGAGCCGCGGCGCTGCGGTCCCTCGAGGAAGATCTCCTCGCTCGGGCTGGCGCTCTGCTTGCCCCAGTGCGGGCGCGACGGCGCGGCCGGGCCGACCTTCACGGAGCCCGCCGGGAAGACACCGTCATCGGGAACCGGTCTCGACATGCTCGCGCCAGCCTAGCAGGGTCGGCGCGCGGGACGAAACGCGCGCGACCGCGCGCCGTCCTGTCAAGGCGTGAAGGCCTCGCCCCTGCTCCTGTGCGCGCTCGTCGCGCTGCTCGCGCCGGCGGGCTGCGGGCTGCTCGTCGCGCCGTTCGTGGCGAGCTGCGGCGCCGGAGCGCGCGCGGTCCTCGGCGTGGCGCTGCTCGCGGCGGCGCCCTGCGTGACCGCGTGCTCGGGTGCGTCGGCCGCCGCCGCCGACGACGGCGAGGCGCGGACCGGCTGGCGCGTCCGGGGGCGCTGGCG
>CAZBBB010000007.1:0-65239 GCA_964490005.1 uncultured Phycisphaerales bacterium
GCCGCGCGCGACGCGCAGGCGGATGCCGCTCTCGCGCGCGACGAGGCGCGCGCCGAAGCCGAGCGCGTGCAGTCGGCGTCGCTGGAGGCCGCGCAGCGCGCGCGCGCCGAGGTCGAGGCCCTCGGCGCCCGCCGCGACGAACTCGCCGCGCGCGTCGAGCAGCTCGAGGAGGGCGCCGCGCAGCGCCAGGCCGAACTCGGGCGGCTGGCGCAGGCGCACGAGCAGGCGCAGTCCGAGCTGGCGGCCCTGCGCGCCGGGCGCGACGAACTCGTCGCGCGCACGGAGGAGCTGCGCGCGCGCCTCGACGTCACCCGCAAGGAGGTCGCCCGCGCCGAGGACCACCTCGTCGTCGCCACCGAGCGGCTGGCCGAGACCGAAGAGCGCGGCAAGGAGGTCGCGGCGCAGCTCGAGCGCACGCGGCGGGCGCACGAGACGCTCTCGGCCAAGGCGGCGCAGAACGAGGCCCAGCTCGAGGAGCGGCGCACGGCGCTCGAGGAGCGCATCCGCCAGCTCGTCGCGCAGGCCGACGAGACGGCCGCCGAGACGGCCGGCCGCCTGCGGCGCCTGACCGAGCAGCAGGCCGCGCTCGAGAAGCGCTGCGTCGAGCTGCGCGGAGAGGTCGACGATCTCATCACGCGCGGGCAGGAGCGGCGGCGCGAGCTGGCCGACCTCGACGCGCAGTCGACGGAGGCGCGCGAGACGGCCGAGGCCAACATCGCGCAGTCGCGCAAGGCGCGCGAGACGCTCATCGCCGCCCGCGAGGAGTTGGCGCGGCACGAGCTGCTCTCGCGCGAGACGCTGCGCCGCCTCGAGGCGGCCGAACAGAAGCGGCGCGCCGAGATCGAGGAGCGCCTCGAGCTCGAGGCGCGGACGCGCGCCCGGCGCGTCGAGGCCGAGGACCTGCTGCGCCTCGCCAAGGAGCGCTTCGCGGCGGCGCAGCGCCAGCAGGCCGAGCTGGCCGAGAAGATCGTCCGCGAGCGCGACGAGGCCCAGGCGAAGGTGAAGGCGGCCGGCGACGCGATGGCGGCGGCGATGGCGCTGCAGCGGCAGAGCTCGGACCGTTCGGTCGACGAGCGGCGCAAGGCGCAGGCCGAGTTCGACGAGGCCGCGCGCGCCCTCGAGCAGGCCGAACTCAAGTCGCGCGAGATCTTCGAGGGCATCCGCCGGGCGATGCACAGCCAGGCCAAGGACGTCGAGATCCCCGACAGCATGTAGGGGGGCCGCGCGCCCGGCCTTGATCCGCGAGGCCGCGATGGTGGAGACTGCGCCTGCCGCGCCCCGTGCGCGGCGACGTGGGCGGATAGCTCAGTTGGTAGAGCACTGCACTGAAAATGCAGGTGTCCCCGGTTCGAATCCGGGTCTGCCCACCATGTCTCCGCCCGCCCGCGGCGGCGCTCAGACGGCGGGCGGCAGGCGGCGGGCCACGGCCCGCGCGGCCTGACAGTCGCGCGCGATCTGGGCGCGCAGCGCGTCGGCGTCCGCGAAGCGTTGCTCGCGCCGCAGCAGCTCGTGCAGGAACACCTCGACCGTCTCGCCGTAGAGCGCGAGGTCCGTGCGGTCGAGCACGTGCACCTCGAACACGGCGTGCGACTCGTCCTGCCGGAAGGTCGGGCGCAGGCCGTAGTTCATCACGGCCGGCAGATCGCCCTGCGCGCAGCGCGCGGTCACGGCGTACACGCCCAGCGGCGGGAAGGCCTCGCTGTGCACCTCGAGGTTGGCGGTCGGGAACCCGAGGCTCGCGCCGCGGCCGTCGCCGCGCACGACCGTGCCGAGCAGCGAGACCGGGCGGCCCAGCAGCCGCGCCGCGTGGGCCAGGGCGCCCTCCGCGATGGCGCGGCGCACCGCCGTGGAGGAGACGACCTCGCCGTTCACCGTGACGCCGCCCACGGCCACGACGCGGAAGCCGTGGCGCCGCCCGGCCGCCGCGAGGAAGGCCGCGTCGCCGCGGCGCTGCCGGCCCACCGCCGTGTCGTGCCCGATGACCAGCTCGCGCGTCCCGAGGCGCCGGACGAGCAGCTGTTCGACGAAGTCCTCGGGTTCGGTCGCGGCCAGCGCGTCGGAGAACTCGAGCACGACGACGTCGCCCACGCCGGCGCGCTCGAGCAGCGCGAGGCGGTGCTCGAGCGAGAGGATCTGCCGCGGGGCCTCGCCGCGCAGCACCGCGCGGGGGTGCACCGAGAAGGTCACGCAGACCGAGGGCAGGCCGTGCTCGAGCGCCGCGCGCAGAAGGCGCTGCAGGATCGACGCGTGGCCGAGGTGCACGCCGTCGAACACGCCGATGGTGACGACCGAGGCCGCGTGCAGGACGCCGAGCTGCGCGAGGTCGCCGACGCGGTGCCGGCGCACGCTCAGGTCGCGGCCTCGAGCAGTTCCTCGAGCTCGCGCCGCCAGCGGATGCGGTCGACCGGGCTCATCCGGTGCCAGAGCAGCACGCCGTCGAGGTGGTCCATCTCGTGCTGCAGGATGCGCGCGACGAAGTCGTTGAAGTCGGCTTCGTGGCGAGCGCCCTGCACGTCCTGCCAGGCGAGGCGCAGGCCCGCGGGCCGCTCGACCTCGACGAAGATGTCGGGGAAGGACAGGCAACCCTCCTCCTTGCGGTCCTTGCCCCAGCGCTTGAGCACGCGCGGGTTGATGACCGTCAGCGCGGCGCTCTCGTCGGCGCGCTCGCCGGCCGGATTGAGCACCAGCACGCGCGCGCTCCAGCCGACCTGCGGCGCCGCGAGGCCCACGCCGTGCTCCTCGTACATGATCGTGTACATCTCGGCCACGCGCGCGGCCAGCTCGTCGTCGAAGACCGTGACGGGCGGCGCGACGCGCGTGAGTTCGGGATCGGGGTACAGGCGCAGGGTGAGTTGCATGGCGGGCGCATTATGGCACGGAGGCCGGCGCCTCCGCCCGCGCGCGGCGCGCGCACGCCGCCGTGTGCTAGTTTGCGCGCCATGGACGTCGACAAGTTCATCGACAAGGCCGAGCAGGCGCTGCGGCGCCGCGCGCCCGACCAGGCCATCGCGCTGTACCGGCAGGTGCTCGTCGCGTCGCCGGGTCACGCGGCCGCGCGCCAGGGCCTGATGTCGGCCTACCGCAAGCGCGCCGAACTCAAGGGCGGCCCCTCGATGCTCGACCGGGCCGCCGCCAAGTCGCTGCATGCGGCCGCGCTCGGGCTGCGCGGCGGCAAGAAGTGGGAGGCCGTCGCCAAGAGCTGCGACGCGGCCCTCGAGAAGGCGCCCGCCGACGCGGGGCTGCTCGCGCTGCTGGCCGAGGCGCTCGAGGCGCTCGACCGCGGGCCCGAGGCCCTGGCGGTCTGGCGCGCGCAGCTCGACGCCGACGAGAACGACCTGACGGCGCTCAAGGCGGCGGGGCGGCTGCACTACCAGCAGCGCCAGATCGCCGAAGCGATGGAGTGCCTCGAGCGCGCCCACCGGCTCGACGCGCGTGATCCCGAGATCGAGCGGCTGCGCAAGAACCTGGCCGCCGAGGGCACGCTCGCGGCGACGCGCTACGAGACGGCGACCTCCTCGCGCGACGTCATCAAGGACAAGGACGCCGTGCGCCGCGCCGAGCAGGCCGGGCGCGTGCACCGCGACGCCGCGCAACTGGGCGCCGACATCGACGCGCTCCGCGCGCGCTTCGACGGCGAGCCGGCCTCCGCCGACCTGCGCCGGCGGCTGGTCAAGGCCCTGACGGCCGCGGGCCGGCACGACGAGGTGCTCGCCGTGCTCGACCGGGCGGCCGACGCCCTGCCCGGCGACGAGGCCCTCGCCGACGAGCGGGGCGATGCCGCGCTGGCCGCCAACGAGGCGGGCCTGCGGGCGGCGCAGGCCGCCGGCGACGCCTCGGCCCTGGCGCGCCTGAAGGACGAGCGCACCGAACTCGAGATCGCCGAGTACGGCCGTCGGGCGCAGCTGCACCCCGGCGACGCCGGCGTGCGGCTGCGCCTGGGGCGCGCCTGCTACCGCGCGCAGCGCACCGAGGAGGCGATGGCGGCCTTCCAGGCGGCCATGGCCGACCCGCGCTGCAAGCTCGAGGCGCAGCAGGGGCTGGGGGCCTGCTTCGTGCGCAAGGGGCTCTTCCCGCTGGCGCAGCGCCAGTTCGAGGCGGCGCTCGAGGCGGCCGGGGGCGTGGGCAGCGAGCGCGGCAAGGAGATTTGCTACCATCTGGGGCTCGTCGCCGAGCGGATGAACGACCGCCCGGGGGCCCTGTCGCGGTATCTGGCGATCTACGAGGTCGACATCAACTACCGCGACGTGGCCGGCAAGCTCGACGAGCTGAAGACCTGACCGCCCTTTCCCTCCGCCGCCGGCCCACGGCGGCCCCCAGAGACCGGACGACCTGACATGACGAGCAGCCTCCAAGCCGCCAAGCGCGTTCGCCAGAACGAGAAGCGTCGCCTGCGCAACCGCGCCAAGTCCTCCGCGATGAAGAGCTCGATGAAGCGCGTCGAGGGCGCCATCGCGGCCGGCGATGCGGCGGCCGTCAAGCTGGCCCTCGACGAGGCCTACAGCCGCATCGACAAGGCCGCGCGCAACAAGGTCATCCACCCGAACACGGCCGCCCGGCGCAAGGCGCTCATCGCGCGGCACGCCGCCGCCGCGGGCAGGACCGCCAAGGCCTGAGCGGCCCGCTCGCCGCCGCTCAGCGCGCGTAGCGCAGCGGCAACTCCATCGTGAGCGCGAGCAGCGCCGTGGCGTAGACGCGCCCGCCCTGCGAGCCCCAGGGGTCGAGTTGCGGGTCCCAGCTCCCGCGCAGCTCGCCCTGCGCGTGCTGTCCGGTCGTGACCGCGGCGATCAGCGACTTCTCCCAGGCGGGCCAGGCGCGGCCGCCCCGCTCGTGCAGCGCGTAGGCGCCGTAGTACCAGTAGTAGTAGTCGCGCCGGCCGGGCAGGGCCTCGTCCCAGGCGGGGGGCAGCGCCGCGAGGCGCGCCGCGCCGCGCTCGAGGCGTTCGGCCGCGGCCGGCTCGGTGACGCGCGCGCCGCCGAACAGCCGGCTCAGGACCGCGACGGCGGTCATCGACTCCGAGTCATCCGCGGGCCAGTGCCCGGCCGTCCCCGGCAGGCGCGCGGGACCCGCGCCGCGCTCGACGTAGCCGGCGCGGCCGGTGTCCGGGTCGGTGAGTTCCTCCACGAGGAGCAGGCCGTCGGCCCAGGCCCGCTCGTCGACCGGCAGGCCCGCCGTCTCGGCGGCCGCGAGCGCGAGCAGCGCCCACCCGGTCACGGAGAGGTCCTGCGCGTGCGCGGCCTGCTCGGGGTGCCCGGCGCGATAGCGCCAGCCGCCGCCCGGGGCGCGCAGCGCCGAGAGCCGGGCCAGCGCGCGCGTGGCCGGCTCGCGCAGCAGGCTGTCGCGCGACATCGCGTAGGCCTCGACGATCGCCAGCGTGGCGATGGCGTGATCGTAGGTCGACTGCAGCAGGCGCTCGTCGCCGAAGTCGCCGTCGGGCGCCTGCTGGTCGACCAGCCAGCGCAGCGCCTGGCGCACCTGCCCGGCCCAGGCGCCCGGCTGGCGATGATGGTGGCCGGCGCCGAGGAAGGCCAGCACCGCCAGCGACGTGACGCCGACGTCGTGCTGCGGGTTGCCCAGGCCGTCGCAGACCGCGTCGTCGCCGAGCTTGCCGCACTCGACGTCGAAGGCCGCCGCCGACCAGTGGCCCGCCTCGCTCTGGTGCGCCGAGAGCCAGGTGAGCGCGGCCGTGACGACGGCCGAGTAGGCCGGGGGCAGCTCGCCGCCGCGACCGGGGTAGCCGCCGGGAGGGCCGCCCGCGCCCTCGGTTCCGCCGCCGAGGCCCAGCGGCGAGAACACGCTCGACGCGGCATCGGACGGTGTCGGACTCGCATCGACCAAGCTCGGCACGTCGGCGGGCGTCGGATCGGGCACGTCGACCAGGCTCGGCTCGAGTCGCGTCTCGGTCGGCGGAGGCTCGAGGGCCGTCTCGGGCGGCGGCACGATCGGCGGCGGCGGCTCGAGCAGCGCCTCGGGGCGCGCGGTCAGCACGCGCGCGGGGTCGGCGGGCGGCGGCGGGGCGGCCGTCGCGAGCAGCACGATCAGCACCGCGTGCAGCGCGACCGAGATCGCGAGGTAGGGCGATTCGCGCAGCGCGTCGCGCAGCTGCTCGGCGAAGCCCGGTGCGTGGGCCAGAGTCGGGGATCCGGTGCTCGACATGCTTCGGGCCTCCGTCGGGGGAACGACGGGGCCCGCTAGGCGGGGCCGCTCAGGCGGGCAACGGAACGCCGGGCCGCCGAGCGCGGCTCAGTGCGCGCCCATGACGGTGTCGTAGCGGTAGAAGACCTCGAGCGTCAGCGCCAGGATCGACGTGCTGTACACGCGGCCGCCGATGCTGCCCCACGGGTCTTCCTGCGGGTCCCAACTGCCCTTGCGCTCGCCCTCGCGGAACTGATGGTCGGCGATCGCGGGCACGATGGTCTTCTCCCACTCCTTCCACTCCTTGCCGCCCCACTGGTAGAGCGCGTAGCTGCCGTAATACCAGTAGTAGAAGTCGCGGCGCCCGGGCTTGGCGTCGTCCCAGACGGGGGGCAGCGCGCTGATGATCTTGACGCCCTTCTCGACCATCTCCTTGTTGTTGGGGCGCTCGAGCTTGGAGTCGGCGAAGATGCGGCACAGCACGCCGACCGCCGTCATCGACTCGGTCTGGTCCTCGGGCCAGTTGGTGCGCATCACGCCCTCTTCGCGCGCCGGCGAGCCGCCGCGGTCGTAGTAGCCCGTGACCCCGTCGAGCGGATTGGTCATCTCCTCCAGGAACAGCATGCTGTCCTCGAGCGCCGTCTCGTCGAAGGGCATGCCGTACTCGCGCGCGAGCGTCATCGCCATGATCGCCCAGCCCGTGACCGACATGTCGTTCATCTTGCCGGGGACCATCTCGGGGCTCGACGCGGCGTAGCGCCAGGCCGCCCCGGGATTGCGGATCGAGTACATGTACTTGAGCGCCTTCTCGGCCGGCGCCTTGAACATGTACTGCTTGGTGAGCGCGTAGGCCTCGACCACCGCCAGCGTGGCGATGAAGTGGTCGTAGGTGTAGTTCGCGACGAGCTCGTTGCCGAAGTTGCCGTCGCGCTGCTGGTTCTCGATCAGGTAGCGCAGGCCCGACTTGACCGTCTTGGCGTACTTGCCCTCCGTGTGGGTGTTGCCCGCACCCAGGAAGGCGAGCAGCGCGAGGCCCGAGACGCCCACGTCGTACTGCGGCCGGCCCAGGCCGTCGCAGATGACGTCGTCGCCCTGCTTGCCGCACTCGGTGTCGAAGGCCGAGCAGCTCCAGTGGCCGCTCTCGATGCTCTGGTGGTTCATCAGCCACTTGAGCGCGTCGTCGACCGAGCGCTGGATGGCGTCGCCGGCGCGCCCGCCGCCCTTGCCGCGACCGCCGAGCTTGCCGAAGCCCGAGCCGCCGCCGCCGCCCACGCCGATGACGTCGTTGAGGCCCGTGCTGTCGAACTCGCCGCGGCTGTCGGAGATCGTCTCGACCTGGTCGACGACCTCCTCGGTGGTCTCGACCTCGGAGATCGTGGGGTCTTCGACGACCTCGACGACCTCTTCGATCTTGGGTTCGGGCGGGGGAGGCGGCGGAGGAATGGGCTCCTCGAGCTCCTGGTTGCTGGCCTTGATCGTCTGCTCCTTGGGGGCGAGCGTCGGCGGCGAGGCCGTGGCGAAGATCAGCAGCAGGACGAAGTGCAGCGCGGCCGACGCGACGAGGTACGGAGAGCTGCGCAACAGCTCACGCAGCGTGTCCTCGAAGGTCTGCGCCTCCGAGCCATGGCCGGGTCGGTGATCGGCCTGCGTCACCAGCTCGGGAATGCCCTTGTCGGCCACGATGTCAGCTCCGGGGGACGATCGATTGCGCGCGCGCACCTCGCTCGCCGGAGCGGGCGGCCGAACGGCGCGATTCTAGGGGCGCGACGGAGGGTTGGCAACCGCGGCCGGCGCGTCGTGAAACAGCTCGCGCGGCCACACGAGGGCCTTCTGCGAGAGGGTCACGACGAGGTGCCGGCGGGCCTCGGCCAGCAGATCGTCGAGCAGCAGCGTGCGCAGTCGCTGCTGCGAGGACGCGTAGTCGGCCTCCCGGGCCGGGAGGCGCTCGGCCACGACGAGCACGAAGGGGCCCTCGCCGGTGCTGAAGGCCTGCCCCGCGCCGGGCGCGGCCTCGCGCGCGAACTCGGCCAGCGCGGCCGGGAAGACGCGCGGCAAATCGACGAGCGCCAGCGTGCGCCTTGCGGGCGGCGGGCCGGGCGGCCGCTCGCCGCGCGCCAGCGCCTGCTCGTGGCCGAGCGCCGCGGCCGGGTCGTCGAAGCGCAGCAGGTCGCAGACGACGCGCTCGGGCGTGCCCAAAGAGTCGCGGTTGGCCTCGAAGGCCGCGCGCAGCTGGCTCGGCGTCACGCTCACGAGCCGCACCAGCAGCGGATCGGGCGTGAGCAGGTTGCCGTGCTCGTTGCGCAGTCCCACGCGGTGCAACAGGTACAGCTCGGCGAGCGCCGCGCGGTGGGCCAGGTCCTTCTGGCGCGCGACGCTCGTGCCCGTCAGCGCGGCGATCGCCTGGTAGTCGGGCGCCGAGCCGCGGCGGCGCTCCCAGTACTCGCTCACGTCGCGCTCGGTGAGGTGCACGCCGAGCCGGCTGGCCTCGCCGGCGAGCAGGATCTCCTCGCCGATCGAGCGGCGCGCCGCGTGGTTCAGGCTGGCGAGCGGCACGTCGGGGTAGTCCTCGGCCAGCAGGCGCACGTGGACGGCGATGTCCTCGGGCGTGATGGCCTCGCCGTTGACGGTCGCGGGGCGCTCCCAGCGGGCGCTCGGCGGGGCGGACGCGGGTGTCGACGCGCTGCCGGGCGCCGCGCCCTGCGCCGCGAGGCTGCCGGCGCAGACCAGCGACGCGCCGAGCGCGGCGAGCAGGCGGCAGGCGGGCGCGGGCGGCATGCGCGCCATCATAGGGAACGCGCGCGGCGGGCGGGCGCCGGGTCGGCCGCGCCCGCGGAGAAGCGCCGCAGCAGCCACTCCAGGCGTTCGTGTCCGGCGCGCGCCTCGCGCGGCCACTCGATGCGCCAGCGGCCGGGCGCCAGCGGGGTCAGTTCGTCGCGCGTGAAGGGGCTGCGCTGCGCCCAGCGCGGCGGATCGGACACCACGAGCACCGCGCCGCCGTGGCCGTCGGTGAGCAGCGAGGCGAGCCCGGCGAGCTTGACCGCGCGGCGCAACCGGAACAGGTCGAGCAGTTGCGCGGCCGGGCGCGGCAGCTTGCCGAAGCGGTCGACGAGTTCGCGCTGCAGCAGGTCGAGCCGGCGCCGGCCGCCCTCGGCCATGCGGCGCAGCAGGCTCATGCGCAGCCCCTCGTCGGGCACGTAGTCGACGGGCAGATACGCCGTCAGGCCGAGTTCGACCTCGGTTTCGCCGGCCTCGTCCTCGACCGCCTCGCCGCGCGCGCTCCCGACCGCGCGCCGCAGCAGGCGGCAGTACATGTCGTAGCCGACCGTGAAGATGTGGCCCGACTGCTCGCCGCCGAGCAGGTTGCCCGCGCCGCGCAGCTCGAGGTCGCGCAGCGCGATGGGCAGCCCCGAGCCGAGGCGGCTGTACTCCTCGATGGCCTTGAGGCGGCGCTCGGCGTCGCCGGCCAGCGGCGCGTCGCGGGGCACGAGGAAGTGCGCCCAGGCCTGCGTGTGCTCGCGGCCGACGCGCCCGCGCAACTGGTGCAGGTCGGCCAGCCCGTAGCGGTCGCTGTCGGTGACGATGATCGTGTTGGCGCGCGGGATGTCGATGCCCGACTCGACGATCGAGGTGCAGACCATCACGTCGATCTCGCCGTCGGCGAAGGCGGCGACGGCGGCGCGCAGCTCGGCGGCCGAGAGCTGCCCGTGCGCCTCGCGCACGCGCGCGGTCGGCACGAGACGGCGCACGCGCTCGGCGACCGTCCCCAGCGTCTGCACGCGGTTGTGCAGCACGAAGACCTGCCCACCGCGGCCGACCTCGTGCAGGATCGCGGCGCGCAGCGCGCCGTCCTCGTCGTAGCCGACCTTGGTGATCACGGCGCGCCGGCCGGGCGGCGGCGTGCGGATGGTGGAGATGTCGCGCAGGCCCGACATCGCCATGTGCAGCGTGCGCGGGATGGGCGTGGCCGAGAGGGTCAGGACGTCGACGGTGGCGCGCAGCCGCTTGAGGCGCTCCTTGTGCGCGACGCCGAAGCGCTGCTCCTCGTCGACGATTAGGAGCCCCCGCTCGGTGAAGCGCACGTCGGCGCCGAGCAGCCGGTGCGTCCCGATGACGATGTCGACCTTGCCGGCGGCCAGGTCGGCCAGCACCGCCTTGATCTCGCCCTCGCTGCGGAAGCGCGAGAGCACTTCGAGGCGCACGGGCTCCTCCGCCATGCGGCTCGAGAAGGTCTCGTGATGCTGCTCGGCGAGGATCGTCGTCGGCACGAGCACGGCGCACTGCCTGCCGGCCAGCACGCACTTGTAGGCCGCGCGCACGGCGATCTCGGTCTTGCCGAAACCCACGTCGCCGACGAGCAGGCGGTCCATCGGCCGGGGCCGCTCCATGTCGAGCCGGATCTCGCGCCAGACGGTCTCCTGGTCGGGCGTGTCGGCGTGCGGAAAGGCGGCCTCGAAGCGCGCCTGGCTGCCGTCGTCGGGGGGGAAGGCGAAGCCCGCGCCGTCGGCGCGCCGGCTCTGCACCTCGAGCAGTTCGCTGGCCAGGTCGGCCACGGCGCGCGCGACCTTGTCCTTGCGGCGCTTCCAGGTGCGCCCGCCGATGCGGTCGAGCTTCGGCGGGCGCGCGTCGGCGCCGATGAAGCGCTCCACCAGGTCGATGCGGCTGGCCGGCACGTAGAGCCGCGTCTCCTCGGCGAACTCGAGCACGAGGAAGTCCTCCTCGCCCTGCTCGCGCGCGCGGCGCTCCATGCCCAGGTAGCGGCCCACGCCGTGCGTGAGGTGCACGACGTGGTCGCCGGCGTGCAGCTCGGCGAGATCGGCCAGAGCGCGCGTGGCGAGCACGCGGCGCACGGGGCTGCGGCGCACCGGCCGCCGGCCGATGAGTTCGTGGTGGTGCACGAGCACCGGCCCCTCGTCCGGCAGCGCGAAGCCCGTCGCGAGGCGGCCGACGGCCAGGTGCAGGCCCTCCCAGGGCGGCGTGCCGCGCTCGGCGAGCGCCTCCGCGAGCCGCTCGCACTCGGCCTGCGTGTCGGAGAGCAGCCAGACGCCGCGCCCGGCCCGTCGCCACGCGTCGAGCACGACGTGCTCGGGACGCCCGTCGCCGGCGACCGATCGCAGCGAGAGGTCGCGCGCCGGATCGCCGAGGTCCAGCGGCCAGCAGTCGGCGCCCGGGCTCTGCGCGAGACGCGCGCGCAGCGCTTCGATCTCGGCCGGGTGGCGGCCGTGCTCGAAGGCGACCTCCGCGAGGCGGTCCTTCAGGCGCGCGGGGTCGAGCACGACGATCGGCAGCTCGGGCGGCACGCGCTCGAGCAGGCGGCTCGTGCGGCCGCCGGCGCGCGGCGCGCCGCCAAGCGGCAGGACGACCTCGTCGAGCACCGCCACCGAACGCTGAGTCTCGATGTCGAAGCGGCGCAGCTCCTCGATCTCGTCGTCGAGCAGCTCGACGCGCAGCGGGGCCGACGCCGCCCAGGCGTAGACGTCGAGGATGTCGCCGCGCACCGAGAACTCGCCCGGCGCGGCGACGAGGTGCGCGCGCACCAGGCCCGCGTCGAGCAGGCGGGCGACGAGCGCCTCGCGGTCGAGGCGTGCGCCGCGGCGCAGCGCGAGGCGCTCGCCTTCGTCGGCCGGCAGCTCCTCGAGCAGCACGGGCCCCGGCACGATCAGCCAGCCGTCGCCGGAGCCCTGCAGCTCGGCCAGCGCGACGAGGCGCTCGGAGCGGTTGGCCGCCAGCTCGGGGCCCTCGCTCAGACCCTCCTCCTCGACCGGCAGGAGCGTGACGGGGACGTGGGGAAACAGCAGCGCGAGGTCGAGCGTCAGCGCGTCGGCCGCCTCGGCGGCGGGCGCGACGATCAGCGCGCGGCCGCGGCCCGCCAGCAGCAGGCCCGCGACGAGCGCGCCGCCACTGCCCCAGGCGCCGCCGATCTCGTGGCGCGCGTCGGGCCGCGCGCGCGCCGCCCGCAGCACCGGGTGCGCGCAGAGCGCCTCGTGCAGCGCCCGCAGGGCGCCGGCGTCCTCAGTCCTCGTCATCGTCGCCCGTCGCGGACTGCAGGCCGGCGCGCGCCCGCAGCGCCCGCAGCGCGGCGCGCGCGGCGCGCTGCTCGGCCTGCCGCTTGTTGCGCCCGGTGGCGACGGCCAGCTCCTCGCCGTCGACGACGGCCGCGACGGTGAAGGTCTTGGCGTGGTCGGGGCCGCTGGCCTGCAGCACGCGGTACTCGGGCGTGCTGCCGTCCTTGCCCTGCGTGAGCGTCTGCAGGTCCGACTTGGCGTTGGCGCTGCGATGGCGGTCGGACGAGGCCTCGATGAGCGGGCCGAAGTCGGTCTCGACGATGCGCCGCACGGCCGCGAGCCCGCCGTCGAGATAGACCGCGCCGAGCACGGCCTCGACCGCGTCGGCCACGACCGAGGGCGGGATCGATCCGATCGAGCGGATGCCGCCGCCCAGATCGAGCAGCGGCGCCAGGCCCCAGGCGCCGGCGATGCGGCGCAGCGCGTGGCGGCTCACGACCGCGCTCTTGATGCGCGAGAGCTCGCCCTCGTCGCGCTCGGGGTAGCGCCGATACAGATCGGCCGCGACGCACAGCCCGAGGATCGCGTCGCCCAAAAACTCGAGGCGCTCGTTGGGCGCCTGCTCGGCCGAGCGCGCCGACGCGTGGGTCAGCGCCGTCGCCGCCAGCGCACGGTCGTGGAAGGCGTGGCCGATGGCGTGCTCGAGCGCGGCGACGCGCGCGTCGAGCTGCGGGCTGCGCGCCGGCGCCGCGATCGTCACGCGCGCCTCGGCCAGCCGCCGGCTCTCGTCCATCGCGAAACGGTCGGTCATGCCGGCGACGTAGTCGCAGACGCTGCGCGGCAGGCCCTCGGCCTCGGCGCGCGCGCGGTAGTCGTCGGGCAGTTCGTCGGCGTGGCTCGCGTAGTGGCGCACGATCACGGCGATGGCCTGCCGCGCCGTGGCCGCCGAGCGCAGCACGCGCGGGTGCCGGTAGAAGCGCTCGAGCAGGAAGCCGCCGAGCGCCGCGTGCAGCCTGGCCCGCTCGGGCGAGAAGCGCACCAGCCTGCCTTCGCGCGCCGCGACCTGCTCGGCGCTCGTGCAGCCGGAGGCCGCGATCGCCGCCGACGCGCTCGCCACGATGTCGTGCAGGCTGGCCTTGACCATCACGTTCAGGATCGCCTTGCGCGCGTGGCGATCGCCGCCGCGCCCCGCCGCGCCGGCCTCGTCGCGCGCGCGGCGCCAGATCTCGAGTTCGTCGAGTTCCTCGGCGCGCAGGATGCCGGCGCGCAGTCCGTCCTCGAGATCGTGGTGCTGGTAGGCGGTGCTGTCGGCCAGGTCGACCACCTGCGCCTCGAGCAGCAGCCCCGGCGCGATCGGCGCGCCCCGTCCCGCATCGCCTCCGTGCTTGAGGATCGAGCGGCGCAGCACCTGCGTGAGGTTGAGCCCCGGGCGATCGGCATACGGGCTCTCGAGCACATCGACGATGCGCAGCGCCTGCGCATTGTGATCGAAGGGCACGCCTGCCTCCTCCTCGAGGATGCGCTCGCCCTCGTGTCCGAAGGGCGGGTGCCCGCTGTCGTGCACCAGCGCGAGCGATTCGCCCACCGTCTCGTTGAGCCGCAGCGCCCGGCACAGAAAGCGCGCCATCTGCGCGACCTCGAGCGTGTGCGTCAGCCGCGTGCGGTAGAAGTCGCCCTCGTCGATCACGAAGACCTGCGTCTTGTCCTTCAGCCGCCGGAACGCTCCGCAATGCACGATGCGGTCGCGGTCGCGCACGAAGGCCGTGCGGAACGGATCGGGGGGCTCGGGAACCGGGCGCGCATCATGCGCGTCGGAGAAGCACGCCGGTGCGATGAGCGTCGCGCGCTCGGCTCGCTCGGCGTCCTCGCGCGTGGCGATGGACGACATGGGGGCAGCCTCTGGAAGTGTCTCAGGGCCGCCCGTGGCGAAAAGTCACCGGGCGCTGACTCGCGGAGCCCGGTGGCCTGCCGTCACGGACGATGGGACGCGGCATCGTAGCACCGGGGCGGGAACGGCGTCGGGCGGCCGTGCGCGACGGCACATCACGGCACGGCGCCGGGCGGCACCCGCTCAGGGCGCTCGCGCGAGGGAGTGCCCCGAGGCTCGGACAGACTCCCTCGCCTTCGCGAGCGGTGACGGTGAAGCTGTCACCGCTCTCGAAGGCTACGAAGCTCGCCTCGGAGCACTCCCTCGCGCGCCGCCCGCCGATGCACGGGGGGTGGCGGGGGGCGCGAACTGCGGGACGGGGCGTGTCGAGCGGCGGATCGGGCGTGAGTAGCATCTCGTTGAGACGAGAGGAGGTCATCGTGAAGGCTTCGTCGGTACCTTTGCAGAGTGTGGTGGCGCTTGCGTTCATCACTTGCATCGGATGCATGGCTCCTGCCGTGATCGAGACGGCATGGGGGCCGGCCCACTGGGAGCACGCACTCGCTCCGGGGGTCGTGGTCGGCTCGCTGACATGCATCGACGATGTCGACGGCGACGGTTGCGCCGAGATCGTGGCGAGACTCTCGACCGACCGCGCGATGAATGGCGAGCAAGTGCATGACGAGAGCGGTGCCGAACTCGTCGCGATGGATGCCGAGCGCGTGCTCCTGCTGAGCGGCCGAACGGGAATCGTATTGCGTACGATCGCCTCCGAGCACGGTTCGTGGTCTTTGGGGCAGTCGACTGCCGTGCTCGGGTCGGGTGACGGCGGGCCGCACCTCGCGATCGGGGATCCGGATGCCGAGGGCCTCGCGGGCCGGGTCGTGCTGTGCGCCGCGACGGCGTCGGACGGGGTGAGGTTCATGGCGGCGCCCGAGGGTGCACGAGGATTTGGAAGGGGTCTGCTTGCGACGCGCGATCTGGACGGAGACGGCGAACGCGACCTGCTTGTCGTCGCGCCCGGCTCATCGGGCCGTCATGGACTCGTTGGAGCGAGCGCGATCTACGCCATGTCCTCGCGTCGGGACGAGATGCTCTGGGCTCTTCACGACGATCGCCGATACGGGTCGGCGCTCTGGCCCATGAGCGCGGCCGGCGAGTCGGCCTCTGACGCGCTGCACGTTGCGGCATGGGGCGGCGGACAGGCCAACTGCCCTCTTCGGGTGTTCTGCTTCGACGTGCGCAGCGGTGCCATCGTGTGGGAGTCGGAGCTGCGAATCGAGCCCTACGAAATCGGCAGCATCCTGCGCGGAGTGTGCGTCGGCGATGTCGATGGCGACGGCGAGGTCGATGTCGTCGTGCTGGTGAGGACTGGGCCTCGGGGCGGAGGCAAGCAGAACAACACACTAGTGGTGCTGTCCGGCGCGAGCGGCGACGTGCTTGCGAGTTGCGCCACACGCGAAGGCTGGCGCTGGATGGCCTTCGACCTGGTGCCGTTCCGATGGCATTCAGGTGCGGACTCCGCGGCCGGCCTGTTGATGCTGACCTGCGTCGATGAGGCGTACGGACCGCGTTGGTCGAAGGGGCTCGACCTCACGCGCTTCGCACTCGGCCACGTCGATGATCGCGTCTCGTTCGCGGTGTCCGCGCACCGCTTCGTGGCTGCTGAGGGCGACGTGATGGCATGCCTGCTTGCGGACGATGCCGACCCGTTCGCCGCATGGCCAAGGCCGGTCGTCGCCATCGCGCGGAGATCGCCCGGCGAACTCGTGCGCACGTCCATCATCGTGCTTCCGTCACCAGGCGGAGACTGACTCGCCTCCGATCACTCGCGTGTGGTCGCTGCGATGCGCGGCTAGTTCGCGTCGGGTATCCAGGTCGCGGCGGACTCGAGGCGGTCGATCGCGTTCAGCACGGCCTTGAACGTCGGGTGCTCGTCATCGTCGAGCAGGACCATCGAACCGAGAACGCAGTCGGGGCGATCGCGACGACTCACGAAGACGAAGGCCGTCTCGCAGTGCGTGCCCCAGGTCGTGACCGCCTCTCCTTCGAAGCGGAAGAGGCCCGACTCCGCGACTACGCGGGTGAGCGCATTCCACTGGTCCTCTGAGACGGTTCCGTACGCCTCGGACGACTCACGAGCCTTGAATGAGCCGATCCCTTCGGGAGGAGCTTCAATGGGGACGCGAATCGAGCGCTTGGCGGAGAGTCTGTCCCGAATCACGATGTCCTTTTCGACGAAGGACATGCCGCCCGCGCTTCGTTCGAGCCGTATCGCCGTGATCGTGCTGGCGTCCGAGGCCCACTCGGGTGCGGGGCCGGCTCCGTGGCACGCATCACAGCGCATCTTCGGAAAGAACGCCATCGCTTCCTCGGCTCGTGCCAGCCCTGGATCGATGGGCTCGCGAGGCTCCACCGTGCAGCCGACACCGGCCCACAGCGCGACGCACAGTGCGAGCAGCCGTCGTGAGGTCAAGCGTCACGCTCGCCGTGCGGAGGTTGAGTGCGCACCGGTTGCGGCAATCCGGACGCTTGCCCCAAGCATTGCGTGCTCATGCGCCGACCATGCTACCCATGTTATTGGGGGCGATGGTCGCCGCGCATGCGGGGTGCGTTGCGGCGGAGCGGGAAGGCCTCTGCTCGCAATGTCCGGCGAGGATTGTCAGTCACGCAGCGCTTCGACGAGCACGCGGCCGTCGAGGTCGCGCGGGGCGGGGACGCGCGCGAGGTGCGCGAGCGTCGGGGCGAGGTCGAGGGGGGCGGCGGTGGTGCGCAGCACGCCGGGTTGGATGCCTGCGCCGTAGAGCAGCACCGGGACGTGGCGGTCGTCGGGGTGGTGGCCGCCGTGGTCGGCTTTCACGCCGCGGGGCATGGAGGTGCCGGGGGCGAGGAGGAAGAGCACGTCGCCGGAGCGGGTGGGGTGCAGGTCGAGGGCGAGCGCGTGGAGGTCGGGGTCGACGGACGGCGCGGAGGTGGAAGACGACGCGATGAGTTGCAGCTCGGTGTGCGTGGCGGCGTGGCTGACGCCGGGGATCGTGAGGAGCACGTCGACGAGTCCGCGGGCGAGGTCCTCGCGCGCGCGGCCTGAGCCCTCGACGGCGGCGTGTGCGAGCCAGAGCGACGGGCGGTAGAAGTCGGCGAGCCAGGTGCCGCCGGCGGGCTCGCCGTAGCGCTTCGTCATGCCGGCTTCGATCGCGGCCACGAACTCGGTGTCGACCATGGCGGTGCCGCCGGTCTGCTCGGCGAGGGGCACGACGCCGTGGTCGCTGCTCAGCGCGAGCGTCCAGCGGCCGGGGCCGACGCGCTCGTCGAGCCGCTGCATGAGTCGCGCGAGGCAGCGGTCGACGCCGAGCAGCACGTCGAGCACTTCGCGGCTGTCGGGGCCCCAGGTGTGTCCGGCGTAGTCGAGGGCCGAGAAGCCGATGGCGAGCAGGTCGGTGCGGCGATCCTGGCCGAGCGACTCGTGCTCCAGTGCGCCGAGCGCGACCTGCAGCACGAGTTCGTCGGCGCAGGGCGTGTGCGCGACGGCGCCGGAGAGCGCGCGCATGTCGTCGGCCGGGGGCAGTCGGCGCGGGAAGCTCGCGCCGAGCGGCGGGGCGTCGTCCTCGCCGGGGGCGAGGTCGGGGCCGGTGAGCGCGGCCGCCTCGGCCTCGCCCAGCGCGGGCGTCCAGGCGCGCTCGGCGAGCCGCGCGACGGGGCCGCGGCGATCGAGCGTCGCGAGCCAGTCGGGCAGCCGCGCGCGCAGCGCGCTCGTCGTGACCCAGGTGCCGCTGTTGCGCTCCATGAACCAGCTGTCGCCGCCGGCGCGCGCGCCGAGCAGCAGCGCCGAGCGGTCCTTCCACGAGACGCTGACGATGCGCGTCGCGGGGCCCTGCGCGGCGAGCATCCAATCGGCCAGCGTCGACCGCTCGAGCTGCGCGGCCGAGACGCGCGCGTCGGGCAGGCCCGGCACCGCGCCGACGAGTCGCGCGTCGGGATCGGCGACGCAGTAGACCTTCTTCTGCGTGTCGACGGCGAGCCAGACGTTCTCGGGCATGCCGGCGCGCGCGGGCAGGCAACCCGTCGCAATCGCCGCGTGCCCCGGGCCCGTCGACGTGGCCGTGTGCGTGTGCGCCGCGTTCACGAACCAGGCGCCGTCCTCCATCAGGCGCCGCAAGCCGCCCTCGCCGAAAGCCGGCTCGAAGCGCGGCAGGTAGTCCGAGCGCAACATGTCGACCACGACCAGCACGATGAGACGCGGCGGCTCGTCGGCGCCCGTCGTCTCTGTCTGCGCCGTGGCGCCGGACAGCACCGCCACCGACAAGATCCACGCGCGAATCATCCGACGCAGCATCCCGCCGATCGTATCCATTCAGCGCCCGCTCTCCTCTCTCCGGGCCGAGGTGGTGGCCATCGTATGATGCGCGCGCCTTGACGAGCCGAGACCTGACCGCGCCGCTCGGAGTCGCCCTGCTGCTCAAGGCGGTGCTCATCGCGCTGCTGCTCGCGGCCGCGGCCCGCTGGCCGGCGGATCTCTCGCACGTGGGGCCGCGCGAGCCCGGTGCGCCCGAGGCGGTGTGGCAACTCGCGCGCGGCTGGGACAGCCACGCGTATCAGCGCCTGGCCGCGAACGGCTACGAGAACGCGTTCAGTCGCGCCTTTCCGCCGGGGTATCCGTGGCTGATCGCCGCGGCCGCGCCGCTCTGCGGCGGCACGCAGACCGCGGCGCTGCTCGTGGCGAACTTCGGCGCGCTGATCGCGCTGCTGCTCTTCGCGGCGCTCGCGCGGCGCTACGCGACGCGCCTCGGGCGCGGCGACGTGACTCTGGCGATCCTGATCTTCGCCTGCATGCCCGGCGTGCTGGCCTACGGCAGCGTCGCGTACAGCGAAGGCCCCTTCCTCGCGCTGCTGCTCGGCGCGTGGCTGGCCTATCTCGCCGCGGAGGGGCCGGCGGCATCGCCGGGAACCGACGCGACCGCGCCGCGCCCCGCTTCGGTGGCCGACGCGCCGCGCTCGCTCCCGCTGCTCGCCCTCGCCGCGCTGCTCGGCCTCGCCGCGACCTTCGTGCGCAACGCGGCGGTGGTGCTGTTCCTCGCGTGGGGCGCGTGCGAGTTCCGGCGCGTGATCGTCGCGGACGCCGCGCGCCGCGGCCGCGCGCTGGGCGAAGCCGTCGCGCTGCTGTGGGGCGGCCTGGCCCTGCTGCCGTGGTTCGCCTGGCAATACGGCGCCCACGATCTGGCCGGCGCGCAGCGCGAGGGTGTTCGGCATGGAGTTCTCCTTCCTCGGCGGCCTGCCCTCGCTGCTGCGTCTCGGCACTGCGCCCGAGTACATCGTGCAGATCCTGTTCTCGCTGCCGCTCGTCGGGCTGCTCATCGGGCGGCTGCTGCGCGTCGACGCGCGCCTCGCGCTGCTGGCGCTGCTGCTCGCCGTGCTCTCGCTCTCCTACACCGGCATCGCCGCGCAGTCGGCGGGCCGCTACCTGTGGAGCATCGGCCCGCTCGCTCTCGGCGCGCTGCTCATCACCGACCGCGCGCTGGGCTACGCGCTCGCGGCGTTCCTCTTTCTGCTCTCGCTGCAGGCCGGCATCGGCCACGTCCTCGGAACTTCGATGCTGTGAGCTTTGCGTTCCGACCACCACCTCGCCACACGACGCGAATCGCGGGGCGCGCGGTGCGGGGGTGGTCCGCCGCGAGTTAGCGGAGGCGGAGGGCGCTGCTGCCCGGAGAGTGTTGTGCGCTGGGAGTGCGTCGGGGGCAGCAGCGCCCGCAGCCGGAGCGTGTCTGAGCGCCGGACCACCCCCGCACCGCGCGCCCTGAGCGCCTTCCGCCGCCCTCAACTCCCGAGCAGTTGCTGCTGACTCAGCGCCTCGGGCGCCGCGACGATCGTCGTGCCGCCATCGGCCGCGACGGTCAACTCGACGACGCCGAGCGTCGGCACGAAGTGGCGCATCGATTCGGCCGGGCTCCAGCCGGCGGCGCGGGCCATGAGGACGCGCACGACGTGGGCATGCGCGACGATGATCAGCAGCGGGGGACTCGCCGCGGTGCCGGCGCCCGCGCCGGCGCGTCGCAACTCGCCGAGCAGGTTCGCGAAGGCGCGCTCCACGCGCGCGACGAGCTGGCTCTCGCGCTCGCCGCCCGGCGCCGCGTGGCCCTCGGGATCCTCCGCGTAGCGCGCGATGCGGCCCGGCGACTCGCGCTCGATGTCGGCCTTGGCGCGGCCGGCCCAGGCGCCGCGATCGAGTTCGCGCAGATCGGCGTCGGGCAGCAGCGGGCAGCCGGCCGCGCTCGCGATGGCCGCCGCCAGCGTGTGCGCGCGGGCCAGCGGCGAGCAGCCGACGAGCGTCGGCTTGCGCCCGGCGAGTCGCGGCGCCAGCTCGAGGCTCTGTATCAGGCCCCGCTCGGAGAGCGGGACGTCCATGCAGCCGTAGAAGGTGCCTCGATGCGGCGCCGCGACTTCGCCGTGGCGGACCAGCAGGACGGTGGCCGGCGCCTCAGAGCGCAGCCGCGTGGTCCTTGAGGTAGGTGGCCACGCCCGCGGCCGTGGGCTTCATGCCCGCCTTGCCGGAGGACCAGTTGGCCGGGCAGACCTCGCCGTTCTTGGTGTGGAAGTCGAGCGCGTCGACCATGCGCAGCATCTCGTCGATGTTGCGGCCGAGCGGCAGGTCGTTGACGACCTGGTGGCGCACGACGCCGTTCTCGTCGATCAGGAAGCTGCCGCGCAGGGCGACGCCGCCGCCCAGCTCGCAGCGCGTGTTGCCGTCCTTGTCGGTGAAGCAGGCGTTGCCGAGCAGCACGTCGTACTTGGCCGCGATGGTCTTGTTGAGGTCGGCGACGAGCGGGTAGCCCAGCTTGCCGATGCCGCCCTGCTCGACCTTGGTGTTGCTCCACGCCAGGTGCGTGAAGTGGCTGTCGACCGAGCAGCCCACGACCTGCGTGCCGCGCTTCTCGAACTCCTTGATGCGGTTGTGGAAGGCCAGCAGCTCGGAGGGGCACACGAAGGTGAAGTCGAGCGGATAGAAGAACAGCACGACCTTCTTCTTGCCCTTGTAGTCGCTGAGCTTGAAGTCGGCCTTGAAGCTGCCGTCGGGCATGAGCGCCGTGGCGGTGAAGTCGGGGGCGGGCTTGGTGACGAGAACGGCCATCGGAAACTCCTCGTGGGTCGTTGGATGCGTGGGGGAAAGGGTGCGGTGGGGGCTGGGCGCTTTGCGCGCCCCGGAACGCTCAGTCGGCCTTGGCGTCGCCGTACTGCTGGTGCGCGAGCCAGTGTTCGATGCCGATGCGCTCGATCTTGGCGAGCTGCGTCTCGATCCAGTCGATGTGCTGCTCCTCGTTCACGAGGATGTGCTCGAACAGCTCGCGCGTGCCGTGGTCGTTGTGCGCCATGGCGGTCGCGATGCCGGCGCGCAGATGCTCGAGCGCGCGCAGCTCGAGACCGAGGTCGGCCTCGAGCATGCCCTTGGCGTCGGCGCCGACCTTGATCTTCTCGTAGCGCATCATGTTCGGCGCGCCGTCGAGGTAGAGCATGCGGTCGATGACCTGGTCGGCGTGGCGCATCTCGTCGAGCGACTCGTTCCACTCGAACTTCGCCAGGCGCTCGAAGCCCCAGTTCTTGGCCATCTTCGAATGGATGAAGTACTGGTTGATGCCGGTCAGCTCCATCGTGAGCACGACCTGCAGCGCGTCGAGGATCTCTTTGTGGCCCTTCACGATGTGCCTCTTGCCGGGGGCGGGCGTCGAACGCACCTGAATAACACGCGGGCCGCGCGACGCGCCACCGCGGGGCGGCCCGCGCGCGGCCGTTCATGACGCGAGGGCGCCGAGTCCGCGGGCCACTCGCGTGGCCGGGGCCTCGACGCCCTCGCACACGACGCCTCCGTCAGGAGGTCGTCGTCGACAAGCCGGAACTCAGTTGGTCGCGCCGGTCGACGGGCACTCCTTGGCCGTCTCGCTGCACTCGGTCTTGGCCTTCTCCGAGCACTCCTTGGCGGCGGCCTCGCAGGCGGCCTTCTTCTCGGCGCTGCACTCGGTGGCGCAGTTCTTGGCGTTGGCGTCGAAGCCGACCGAGGCCTCGTCGGCCGTCGTGGCCGTGCTGCCGCAGGCGACGAGACCGAAGGCGAGGATGGCCGAGCTGAGGATGTTGCGGGTACGCATGGATCAGGAACTCCGGACAGGGGGATGGTGCCCGGCGATTCTAGCAAAACCCTGCGGGTGCCGGGCCGGGGGACCGCGTGGAGGGCCGACTGACGGATCGCGCCGGAGGGCCGTTGGATGGCAAGGTGGCGCGCGTCACCGCCCCGTCCCGGGACCGATCCATGTCCGATGCCTCGCCTCGCGCCCCGGGAGGCGGTCCGCGACGGCGCGCCGACGAGCGCTCGCCGCTCGGCGCGCACTGGGGCCTCGACCCCGACATCACCTTCCTGAACCACGGCTCGTACGGGGCCTGCCCGCTCGTCGTGCGGCAGGCGCAGCAGCGCTGGCGCGACCGGCTCGAGGCCGAGCCCGTCGACTTCATGCAGCGGCAGCTCGAGCCCGCGCTCGAGCGGGCCCGGCAGGCGCTGGCGGACTTCGTCGGGGCCGACGCCGAGGACCTGGTGTTCGTCCCCAACGCGACCACCGGCGTGAGCACCGTGCTCGCGAGCCTGCCGCTGCAGTCCGGCGACGAGCTGCTCGTCACCGACCACGCCTACAACGCCTGCCGCAACGCGCTCGATGTCGCGGCGCGGCGGCACGGCGCGCGCGTCGTCGTGGCGCGCGTGCCCTTCCCGCTCGCGAGCCTCGAGCAGGTCGACGAGGCCGTGCTTTCGGCCGCCGGCCGCCGCACGCGCCTGGTGCTGCTCGACGCGGTGACGAGCCCGACCGGCCTCGTGCTGCCCGTGGCGCGGCTCGTCGCGGCGCTCGCCGAGCGCGGCATCGACACGCTCGTCGACGCGGCGCACGCGCCCGGAATGCTGCCGCTCGACCTGCGCGCGCTGGGGGCCGCGTACGTCACGGGCAACGCGCACAAGTGGCTGTGCACGCCGAAGGGCAGCGCCTTCCTGCACGTGCGGCGCGACCGGCAGGCGGCCCTCGCGCCGCTCGTGACCAGCCACGGCCACAACTCGCCGCGCCGCGACCGCTCGCGCTTCCAGCTCGAGTTCTCGTGGGGAGGCACCGACGACCCCTCGCCGTATCTGTGCCTGCCCGACGCGCTCGAGTTCATGGGCGGACTGTTCCCCGGCGGCTGGCCCGAACTGCGGGCGCGCAACCGGGCCCTGGCCTTGCAGGCGCGGGCGACGCTCTGCGCCGCGCTCGGCACCGCGCCCGCCGCGCCCGAGGAGGCGATCGGCGCGCTCGCGACCGTGGTCCTGCCCGAGGGCGGCCCCCCGCGGCCCGCGCCCGGCCAGCGTGACGTCCTGCACGACCGGCTGTTCGAGACGCACCGCATCGAAGTGCCGGTGATGCACTTTCCCGGGTCAAGCCTGCGCCTGCTGCGCGTTTCGGCCCAGGCCTACAACGCGCCGGCCGAATACGAACGGCTCGCGGCGGCCCTCTCGGCCGAGTGGGGAAGCGGGCTCCCCGGAGCGCCCGCCAGGCGGTAGATTGCACCGCGCTCCCGCCGGGCCTCTCTCGGCGTGCATCCGACGTCCGGTCGGGGGCAGACGCCAGTCCAGACCCGACCCCTGCGACCGGCGGAGGCGCACCGCGACGTGGACCCGTCCGCGCTGAGGCATCGTCTGCAGTCCCTGCCCGAGGCGTCGAGCCTGCGGCATCTGCCGCACTTCGACGCGCGCGACGACGCGCACCTCGAGGAGGCGGCGGCCTTCCTCATCGAGCGCTTCCGCGCGACCAACGACGCCGAGGCGCTCGCGCTGCTGTTCGAACTGAGCCACGAGCGACTGCACCGCATCGCGCGGCAGGTCACGCGGCAGCTCGCCGTGGCGCTCGACCCCGACGACCTGGTCGCGGGCTTCATGGCGCGGCTGTTCGTCGACGTGCGCCGCCCGCTTCCGACGGTGCGCCGCTTCCTCGGGCTGGCGCACACGGCGATGCGCAACGACGCGCGCAACCAGTTGCGCGCCGCCTCGCGCGCCTTCAAGCGCGGCCTGGCCTGGCACGCCCTGCAGATCGCGCCCGACGATCCGGCGCGCGCTCTCGACGAGCGCGAGCGCGCGGCGGCCTGCGCCCGCATCGGCGCGACGGTCGCGGCGGTCGTCCAGGGCTGCTTCCACGGCCTGGCCGCGCGCGACCGGCGCATCCTGCTGCTGCGCGAGGTCGAGTCGCTGAGCTACGAAGATCTGTCCCGCGAGATGGGCCTGCCGGCCAACCAGGTCGGCACCGTGCTCAAGCGGGCCAGGGACCGACTGCTGCGCCGCGTGGCGCAGACGCTCGCGGCCGGTGGCGCCGCGTCGAAGGAGGACGGAGCATGAACGACCGACCGCTCGACCCCGCGCTGCGCCCCGAGCGGCGCTTTCTGCCCGAGGCGCTCGGCTACCTCTCGGGCGAGGGCCGTCGCCACGACGCCGAACAGCTGCTGGCGCGCCTGCGCGAACGCTTCCGGCACGAGGGCCGCCTCAAGCTGGCCGACCTGCTCTACGAGATGGCCAAGGCCTGCCTCACGTCGCTCCCCGACTTCTCGGTGCGCACGCTGCTGCGCGAGGTGCCGCGCGCGCCCGAGGTCATCGCCGGCGAGCTGTCGACGCTGGGCGAGTGCCTGGCGAGCGTGGACGCCCCGGCCGAGCTCGGGCGCGTGGCGCGCCGGCGCCCGGAGGCCGACGCGGCGCTCGCCGATGCCCGCAAGTGTCTCGACGCCCTCGGCGCGCTCGAGCGCGACTCGGGCCGTCGACAGCTGGCGCTCGCGCTGCTCGCGATCCACGCCGGGCGCCCCGACGACGCCGAGCCGCTGCTGCGCGAGCTGCTCGAGCGCGCCGCCGAGAGCGACGAGATCCGGCGCATCGCCGAGGTGAACCTGGCCTTCTCGCTCGTGCGGCAGGGGCGCTACCAGCCGGCGCTGGCCGTGGCCGAATCGGCGCGCGAGAAGTCGCCCGACGACCCGGTCCCGCTCTTCAACCTGCTCGCGGCCGCCGCCGAACTGCACGATCTGGCGCGCTTCGAGCAGGGCGTCGAGCGGCTGCGCGCGCTGTATCTGCGGACGCGCGCGCCGCTGATCCTCAACTGGATCGAGCACGACCTGCCGATGCTGTGCCGCGTGGCCGGCGTCGACGGCGCGCGGGCGCAGCGGCTCACGACGTGGCGCGGCGAGACCTCCGAGACCGGAGGGAGCAACTGATCATGAGGCGGGTCTCGCGCATCGCCGTGCTGTCGTGGCTGGTGCTCGCCGGAGCGGCGAGCGCGGCGGCGCAGTCGGCGGCGGGCCCGCCGGGCCACGGCGGCGGACCGTACACGACCTCCGGCTCGGGCGGCGGCGAACTGCCCAAGGCCATGCCCAAGACCCCGCCGGGGACGCCCGGCGGCCCGGTCGTCAGCGCACCGCACCCGCCCGGCACGGGCGGGATGCCGCCCAAGGTGAAGGTGTCGGGCGGCGTGTCGACGTCGCCTGGCGGCGGGCACGGTTCGGGCGGCGGCGGCGGTACAGGCGGCGGCGGCGGTGGCTCGGGCGGCGGTACCGGCGGCGGCGATCCCCCCGACGACGGCAGCGGCGGCAGCCTGGCCGCCGGGGCGCCGCCGTCGACGCGCGTTGTGCCTCGGGCCGCACCCGATGATGGCGACTCGGTGTCGTCGAGCGCGTTGCGCCTGTTCGTCGTCGCCGACGCACGGGGCGTCCTGCGCGGCTGGCTGCTGCGGATCGACGCGCGCGGCGCGGTGCGCGCCTCGCTCGAGATCGACGGCGAGACGCTGCACGCGCTGCTCGGCGTGCGCCGGGGCCCGCCGCACCCGTAGCATGGTGCGCGGACGCGTGCGCCCCGCGGCGCGCGCGCCGGCCTTCCGGAGCCCCGCCCATGAATCCCGCCACGACGTCCTCCGCGTCCCCGCCCAAGCGCCGTCGCTGGCCGCTCGTCGTCGGCGGCACGCTCGCGCTGCTCGTGGTGCTCGTGATCGTGGCGCCGCTGATCGCGGCGCCGATCGTGCGCGGTCTCATCGAGGAGCAGGGGAGCGCGAACATCCACGGCACGGTGGCGCTCGCCGACCTCTCGCTCTCGCTGGGCGGCTCGGCCAGCGCGCGCGGCCTGGAGGTCGTCGACGACCGCGGCGAGCGCGTGGCGACGATCGGCCTGATCGACGTGCAGGCGGAAGTGCTGCCCGCGCTCTCGGGGCGCTACCGCGCCGATGTGATCGTCGAAGACCTCGAACTGCACGTGCGGCGCGACGCGGACGGCACGCTCAACCTCGCGCGGTTGGCGAAGCCCGCCGCCGCGGGGGACGCGGCCAGCCCGGGCAGCAGGGCGGGCGCCGGCGGGGCCTCGACGATTCCGGACGTGACGGCCAGCCTCAAGCTGCAGCGCGGCACCGTCATCGTGCATGGCACGGCCGGCCGCACCGAACTGCGCGACCTCACGCTGCAGGCCCACGTCGTGGCCCTCGACCAACCGGCCCCCTTCGACCTGAGCGCGCGCGTCGTCGGCCCCTCCGGCGAGGGCGGCACGCTGCGGGTCAGCGGCAGCGCGACGGCGGCGGGCAACGGCCGGCTCGACGGCAGCGGGCTGTCGGCGGTCGTCGAGTACGCGCTCGACTCGCTGCTGCTCGAGGCGCTCGCTCCGGCGGTCTCGGCCTTCGCGCCCGTCGACGCGTTGGGCGGCGGGCTGCAGGCGAGCGGCTCCTGGGCCTGGAACGGCGGGCTCGCGCTCACCGGCCAGACCGAGTGGGCGCTGTCGAACGTGCGGGTCGTGGCCGCGGCGCTGGGCGAGGAGGCGGTGGCGATCCCCTCGATGCGGCTGTCGGCGCGCGCCGAACTCGACGCGCAGGGTGACGGCCGGCAGGGGGTGCAGATCGACGCCGGCTCGCTGCTCACGCTGCGCTACGAGGGCACGGTGCGCGGCGCGACGGGCGCCGCGCCGGCGCTCGCGGGCACCGTTCAGGCCAGCGGCCAGCTCGCCGAAGTGCTGGCGCTGGCGGGCGAGCATCTCTCATTGAAGGCCGGCGTGCAGCCTTCGGGTGCGTTCACGGCGGGTGCCGAGTTCGACCTGCAATTCTCGGAGACGGGCCTGCCGGGCGGGCGCCTGTCCGCCAACGTGGGGCTGGCCGAACTGGCGGCGCGCGACGCCGAGGGTCGGCCGATCGACCTCGGCGAACTCACGTCGGTCGACGTCGCGGTCGCGGCCACGGCCGATCCGTCCGCGGGGCGCATGGAGTTGACCTCTCTGCAGCTCACGGCCGGGCCCGTCGTGGCGCGGGCCCAGGGCCGGATCAGCGGCTGGATCCCCGACGGCGATCCGGCCCGCCTCGAGGTCTCCGACGGCGAACTCTTCGCGAGCGCGGACCTCGATCGGCTGCAGACGCTGCTCGCGCCGCTGCTGGCGTCCGGCGTGCCGGCGCTGGGAGGCCGCGTCGAGATCGAGTCGACGCTCGGCATGCGCGAGGGGCGCCTGGCGGCGCTGAGCAACGTGCGCGTCGAGCGGCTGCTCGCGCGCGGCGTGCCCGCGGGCGACGGCCTCGCCGACCTCGGGCCGCTCGACCTGACGCTGCTGCAGGAGGCCGATTTCGACCCGGCGCCGGGCGGCGAGGCGCGGCTGCATCGCCTGCAACTGCGCTCGGCCGCGCTCGACGTCGACGCCTCCGGCGCCGTGAAGGACCCGCTCGATGCGGCGCGTCGCGCCGGGCGCATCACGCAGTCGGTGCGCGTGCGGCCGGCGCTGGCCGCGCAGCAGTTCGGCGCCTTCCTGGCGGGTTTCGTGCCTGCCGGTGAGGCGCTGACGATCGACCAGACGCTCGACATCGACGGGGCGCAGCTCAGCGTCGCCGCGCGCGTGACGGCGCCGCAGCTCGCGGTGCATGGCGGCGCGCTCGGCGAAGAGGGCGCGCGCGTCGCGGACCTCGACGTCGAACTCGCGGCGGCGGCCGGGATGGAGACGCTCGCCGTCGACGTGCGCTCGTTCCGCGCCGCGTTCAGTGCGTTGAGCGCGATGGGCAGCGAGCTGCCTGCCGTGGCTGCCACGCTGCAGGCGCGCTGGGATCCGGCCGCCGGGCTGCTCGAGGTCCCGTCCTTGCGACTCGACTCGCCGCTGCTCGCAGGCGGAGGCAGCGTGCGCGTGGGCGGTCTGCCCGACGCGCCGGCCGCGTCGGCCGATCTGGTCTTCGAAGGCCAGACCGAGCCGCTCCGGGCCTTCGTCGCCGGCTTCCTGCCGGCGCTCGCGCCGGCACGCGGCGAAGGTTCCTGGCGCGTGGCGCTTTCGGCCGCCAACGAGGGCCAGCGCACGCGCGTGCAGCCGGAGTTCCGCACGACGGGCCTGTCGCTCACCGGGCTCGTCGTGGACGGCCGCGAGTTGCCCCTGCGGGACGCCGACCTGGCGCTCACGGGCGACATCGACTTCGACGCGTCGGGCGGCGGGCGCGCGCTCATCGAAGCGCTGCGGTTCGTCGGCCCCGGAGTCGAACTGGACGTCAAGGGCAGCGCCGCCGGCCTGCTGGCGCTCACGCCCGGGGCGCTGCTGCCGCCCGAACTCGAGAGCGAACTCCAGGTGCAGCTGCAGGCGCAGCCCGGCCTGCTCGCCGAGCGCCTGTCGGCCTTCCTCGGCGGCCTCGGCCTGCAGGGCGAGGCGCTGGCCGCCGGCGTCGATCTCGCGACCCGCGACGGACGCGCGCAGGTCAAGGCGCAGCTCTCCGGCCCGCGTCTGCGCATCGACCTGCCGCCCGACGAGGCGAGCGGCAAGGGGCCGGCCACGATCGAGCAGCGCGACCTGGCGCTGAACGTCGACGCGGAGGCGGACCTGCGCGCGGGCTCGGACCTGCTCACGATCCGCGCGGCGGAGTTCCGTTCCGCGACGGCGCAGGCCTCGGTGGTCGGCGAGGTGCGCAGCTTCCTGCAGCCGGCGGCGCTCTCGAGCGACCTGACCCTGCGCGTCGACGCGACGCTGCAGCGGCTGCTCGCCGACCTGGGCGCGGTGCTGCCGCTGGCCGGCTGGCAGGGGAGCGGCGCGCTCGCGCTGGAAGGCGCGGTGCGCGGCACCGCCGGGCGCGTCGGCGTGCGGGCGCGCGCGAGCATCGCCGACCTCGACCTCAAGCTGCCGGCCTCGACGCCCGGCGGCGCGCCGGTGGCGATCGCCGATCGCGACGTCGCGCTCGACATCGATGCCGACGTGACGCTGCCCGCCGTCGACCTCGACTTGCGGGAGGCGACGGTACGTTCGAGCTTCCTGCGCGGCACGCTGAGCGGCCAGGCCCGCGCGCTGGCGCGCGCCGGCGCCGGGCCCGACGCCGCGGGCGCCGTCGCGACGCTCGCCCCGTTGAAGGGCGAGCTGTACTACGTGCCCGACAAGCTCGGCGCGCTGCTCGCACCCTTCGTGCCCGTCAAGCTCTCGGGCGCCGACGAGCGCCCGCTGAGCTTCCGCTTCGACGGGCCGCTCTCGTCCTTCGATCCGGTCGCGCTGCTGGGCGGGCTGCAAGGCGAGGCGACGGTGGGGCTGGGCCGGCTCGAACTGGCGGGCTTCACCGCGGGCGGGGCGCTGAGCACGCGCCTCGCCGAGGGCCGGGCCGATGTCGACGGCACGCTGCAGCTGCTCGGCGGCGCGGTCACGGTGCAGGCCCGGCTCGATGCGCGCCCGGCGGGCGCCGGTCCCGTCTCGCGTCTGCAGGTCACGGCCAAGGACGTGGGCGCCGACGGCAGCCTGGGCCCGCTGCTGGCGATGGTGCACCCGCTGCTCGCGGGCGCCAAGGATGCCGACGTCGGCAGCTACGGCGCGCGCCTGTCCACGACGCTCGACTTCAGCTGGGCCGGGGCGCTGCCCCTCGACGGCGCGCTGCCGACCGACTTCAAGGCGCTCTCCGGCACCGGCCTGGTCGACCTCAGCCAGCTGAAGCTCTCGGCTTCGCCGCTGCTGGGCCAGATGCTCAGTCAGCTCGATCAGGGCTCGACGAAGGAGTTCGCGCTGCAGCCGCTGGAGTTCGCGGTCAAGGACGGGCGCGTCGGCTACACGAAACCTTGGGTCTGGTCGATCTCGAAGGTGCCGACCAGCTTCACGGGATCGGTTGGCCTCGACGGCAGCCTCGACCTGACGTGGAACGTGCCGGTCACGGACAAGCTGCGCGAGAAGCACAAGTTCCTCGCCAAGCTGGGCGCCGAGTCGCTGGCGATCCCGATCCGCGGATCGGCCGCCGCGCCCGACCTGCAGTGGGGCGCGACGCTCGAGAATCTCGCCAAGCAGGCCCTCGAGAAGGAGCTCAAGGACAAGGTCGACGAGAAACTCGGCGGAGTGCTCGGCGGACTGGGCGGACTGGGCGGACTGGGCGGCGCGAAGGACGATGCGCCCCCGCCTCCCGGCGGGGCGAACGTGACGCCTGAGGCGCTGCTCGCCCAGGCCGACGCGTTGTGGGCGCAGGGCAACAAGGCCGACGCGATGCCGCTCTATCAGCGCCTGAAGGACGACTTCAAGCTGACGATGGTGTTCATCCTCAACAAGAAGAAGATCGAGAAGCGCGCCAAGGGCGAGGACTGAACCGGGGCGGGCGCGGGCCGCGGTCTCAGCCCGACGCGGCGCGCACGCCCGCCGAGAGCGCCTCGATCAGGCGCGGCACGGCCGCGACCGGCGTGCTGCACAGCGCCACGCGGACGGCGCCGGCCAGCGGCACGACGAACACGCCCGACTCGCGCATGCGGGCCGCCGTGCGTTCGGCGTCGGGCGTGGCGACCGTGACGAAGAAACCGCCCTCGTAGCGGGGGTGGCGCAGCTTGGCCGCGGCCGCGCCCGCGTTGAAGGCCGCGACGCGCTCGTCGAGCAGGCGGCGCAGGCGGTCGCGCTCGGCGTCGGCGCGCCGCTTGAGGCTCGGGTCGGTCAGCAGGTCGGTGATCGCGAGCATGCCGTGGTGGTTGCAGTTCGACCAGGTGCCGCGGCAGGAGAAGGACAGGGCGTTGCCGATGCGCGCGCGCTCGTCGTCGTCCGGCGTGCAGGCCAGCAGGGCACCGACGCGCGCGCCGTACTGCGCGAAGGCCTTGCTGGCCGTCCAGGCGACGAGCAGCAGCACCTCGCCGAGCAGGGGCTGCACGTGCCGCAGCCAGCGCATCGGGTCGCCGCCGGCGAAGCGGGCGTAGGCGAAGTCGATGAGCAACGCGACGGGGCCGGCCGCCGCCGCGGCGCGCAGGCTGGCCGCCACGCCCTCCCAGTCGGCGTCGTCGAGCGAGTAGCCGGTCGGGTTGTGGCAGGGCGTGTTCAGGATGAGCAGGGCGCGGCCCTGCTTCTGCATCTGCCCCTTGAGCGTGCGGTCGAGCGCGGCGCCGTCGAAGCGTCCGACCGCGTCGAACATGGTGAAGGTCTCGACGCGCCGCCGCGTGTGGGTCGCGAGCGTGCCGTACGGACCCCAGTAGAAGTGGCTCGTGAGCAGCGCCTCGCCGGGCTGCAGGAAGTTCACGATCGCGTGGTGCAGCGCGCCCGTGCCGCCGGGCGTGGCGGCCGCGACGCAGTGCGCCGCGAGCGGACCGTCCCCGAAGAGGTCGCGCGCGACGGCCGCGAGGAACGCGGGCTGGCCGGCGATGGGGGCATAGGCGGCGGCCTTCTCCGGCGGCACGCGGCCCAGCGCCTCGAAGACGGAGGGCATGATCGCCAGCCGCCCGTCGTCCTCCATGAGGGCGCCCAGGGTGGCGTTGAGGACGGACTCCCCCGCCCGGGCGCGACGGACGGCCTCGGCGTTCAGGGCGAAGATGGGGTCGTCGGCCGGGCGCTGGCTGCTGTCGGGGATGAGGTAGCCGGTGGTGCGATCAGACGAGGTGATGGGTGGCAATTTCGGGAGCTCGGCCGGGCGGAAGGCAGGGGAGGGCCCTGTTTATCACATGCGCCGAGGGCGGCGCGCGCGGCCCGAAATGCCATCGGCACGCCACTTTTTGCCAGAAACGTATTGAATTGGCGTCTCCCCGCCTCCTCCACCCGGGCCGGCGGTCGTCGCGACCGATCCTCTCAAGTGCGACGAATCGCCCGACCGATGTGGCCGTGCCTTTCCTGAGTTCGGGACCGGCGACTTGATCGACCCTCAGGAATGCATGGGCTAAAGTAGATGGATTTCCTCTCCCTTCGGCAATTCGGCTCGTCGCTGTCGAAGTCTCGCGCCAGGCAACAGCCCACACCCCGATCTGCATTCACACAGGAGCAACGCATGTCCTTCAACGTCCCCGGATCTCTCTGCGCCCGAACTGCCCTCGTGGCAGTCGCCCTCGGATCCGCCTTGGCCTTCCCGGTCACGGCGCAGAACTCACCCGGCAAGGTCACTTCGGGAGCGAAGATCAGCTCGACCAGTGGTTCGGGCCCGGTCTCCGCGGACGGTGACCGCTTCGGCGAGGCGGTGGCCGCTCTCGGCGACCTCGACAACGACGGCGTCGAAGACATCGCCGTCGGCGCCTACTTCGCGGACGCCGGTGGCACCGACCGCGGCCAGGTCTACGTGCTGTTCCTGAACTCCGACGGTTCGGTGAAGTCGTCGACCTCGATCGGTCACGGCACGGCGGGCATCAGCTTGGCCGACGGGGACTGGTTCGGCCGCTCGCTGGCGGGTCTCGACGACGTCGACGGTGACGGCGTCACCGACCTGGCGATCGGCGCGGTGAAGGACGACACGGGCGGCCCGGACCGCGGCGCCGTGTACGTCTGCATGCTCAACACGAACGGCACCGTGAAGGGGACCGCGACGAAGATCACGTCGGCCTCGGTCGCGGGCATCGCCGACGGCGACTTCTTCGGCAACGCCGTCTCCTCGATCGGCGACCTCGACACCGACGGCGTCTGCGACCTCGCGATCGGCGCCATCCGTGACGACACCGGCGGCAGCAACCGTGGCGCGGTCTACGTCTGCTTCCTGAACGCGGACGGCACGGTGGACTCCAGCGTCAAGCTCGCCGACGGCACGGGCGGCTTCAGCGGCGTGCTCGCGAACGGCGACGAGTTCGGCGAGTCGATCGCCGACCTCGGCGACGTCGACGACGACGGCGTGACGGACCTCGTCGTCGGTGCGCCCCGCTCGGACGTGGGCGGAGCCGATCGCGGTTCGGTCTTCGTCGTCTTCATGAACGCCAACGGCACCGCCAAGGGCCAGTTGAAGATCGCGGACGGCGCGGGCGGCTTCGCCGGCGGTCAGCTCGACGACTCCGACTTCTTCGGCTGGTCGGTGGCGCGCCTCGGCGATCTCGACAACGACGACGTCCCGGACATGGCCGTGGGCGCCGTGCTCGACGACGATGGCGGCACGAACCGCGGTGCGTTCTACGTGCTGTTCCTGACCGCGACGGGCACGGTGAAGTCTTCGGTCAAGGTGAGCGACACGACCGGCCTGCTCGCGGGCGGCGGGATCGCCGTCCTCGACAACGACGATTCCTTCGGCCGTTCGCTCGCGTGCCCCGGCGACATCAACGGTGACCTGATCAACGACCTGGTCATCGGCGCCTACCTCGACGACGACGGCGGCCCCGATCGCGGCGCGGTGTGGGTCGGTTTCATGCACTCGAGCATCATCGAGGACCTCGGCAACGCCCTGCCCGGAACGAACGGGACCGCGTTGCTCGACGGCATCGGCTCGATGGTGCCCGGTGAGTCGTTCCGCCTGAACCTGACGAACGCCAAGGGCTCGGCTCCGCTGTTCATCTTCATCGGGTTCTTCGCGATCAACGCGCCGTTCAAGGGCGGCACGCTGGTGCCGGATGCCGGTCTGACCTTCGCCTTCGCGACGTCGCCGAGCGGCACCTTCCCGATCGGTCCGCTGCCGTGGCCGGCGGGAATCCCCACGGGCTTCCAGCTCTGGATCCAGGAGTGGTTCGCGGACGCGGGCGGGCCCAACGGTGCGGCCGCCAGCAACGCGATCCGGCTCAAGACGCCGTGAGCTGAGCTGCGGACTCTCGGATCAGGGACCCAGCGGGTCGGCGGCTCCGGTCGCCGGCCCGCTGGCGTTCAGGCCGACCGTCGGCGCGTCCGCGTGGTCCGTCCAGCGCGCTTCGAAGCGCCGCAACTCGTCGGGCGCGTAGAAGCGCCGCACCCACGGTGCCGCGTACGCGGCGCGGACGACGCGGGCGGGCAGGCGAACGTCCTGCAGGAAGCGCGCGTACAGCGCGCCCGCGACTCCATCCACGCCGCGGTGCACCGGCCGCCAATCGATGCCGGCGAGACCGAGCAGCCGGCCGAGCGCCGCGGGCGCCACGCGATCGAGGTCCTCGAGGCGCAACAGGAGCAGTTCGGCCCGGGGTGATGCGTGCCGCGCATGCCCCTGGTCCCACGGGAAGTCGCGGGCGCAGACGTCGAGGCCGGTCAGCGGCCGCAGTTCCTCGTCGAACCAGCGCGTCGACTGCGCCAGCCAGAAGTCCAGTCGCTCCAGGAGCGCCGCCTGCAGCCGGGACGACACGTCGCCGGGGTGCGCACCCGGATCGATCAACTCGGGATGTCGTCGCGGCAGCGTGTGGAAGAAGGCCGAGACGGCGCGCGCCACGGGCTCGCGCACGGTCGTCACCACCGCGATGCGCGCGTCGATCGCCGCGATGGAGGCCGCCAGCCGGCGCAGCCGCTCTCCCTTGGCGGCGTACTTGTCCGTGCCGGGAAACTCGCGCTGCAGCGCGTCGTAGCGCTCGGCCGCCTGCGCCGAGAGGGCGTGCGCGTGATGCACGGGAACGCTGCCGGCGGCGCGCTTGAGCGCCTCGTGCAGCGTCTTGGAACCGCACTTGGGGAGTTGGAAGACGAGCAGGGCACCGAAGGCGCTCATCGATGGCGGCACTCGACGCGGCCGCGCTCCGGGGGCACGGCGCCGGGGATGCGGCAGAGCCGCGACGGAGCGCGCGGGCGGCGCCGATCGGTGGAGCGGGTGACCGGGTTCGAACCGGCGACATTCAGCTTGGGAAGCTGACACTCTGCCAACTGAGTTACACCCGCGACCTCGGTCGCCCGGTACGGGACGACCTCCGGCCGAGAGGATATTCGCGACTCGCACGGGCTGGCAAGGGCCGTGCGTCGTCGCCCACGACGCTCGCGCGATCGCCGATTGACTCGCCGGGGCGCCGCGCCGGACACTCGCGATTCCTTCCGACCACGGCCCGCAGCGGCGCCACGCATGGTCTCCGATCGCCCCTCGACCACCCTCCTGCGCAGTCTGCGCCTGGTCGTCTTCGATTTCGACGGCGTGTTCACGGACAACACCGTGATCGTGCACCAGGACGGGACCGAGTCGGTGCGTTGCTGGCGCAGCGACGGCTTGGGGATCGCGCGCCTGCGGGCCACCGGCGTGGAACTCGCGGTGCTCTCGACGGAGCAGAACCCGGTCGTCAGCGCGCGCTGCGCCAAGTTGCGCCTCGAGTGCATCCAGGGTTGCGAGGAGAAGGGCGCCGCCCTGCGCGCGCTCGCGGCGCGCCGTGCCGTTCCGCTGGCGCGGGTCGCATACGTCGGCAACGACGTGAACGACATCACGAGTCTCCGGCTCGCGGGTCTGCCGATCGCGGTCGCCGATGCCCACCCGAGCATCCTCCCGTTGGCGGAATACCGCACGCGGGCCCGCGGAGGCCGCGGTGCCGTGCGCGAGATCTGCGACATGATCGCCGCCGCGCACGAGGCGTCGCCCGAGTGCTGAGGCGCCTGCGCCTCGATGGCAAGCCCGCGACCTCCGCGATACGATGCGCCGTGCAGCGTCGTGATGGGTGAATGGCGCGTCGCACGTTCACGATTCGAGCCGGGATGTCACGCACGACCAAGGGACTCTTCGCGCTGGCCGCCGCCGCGATCCTGAGCTGCGGCGCCTGGTACGGCGGCCTGGACGGGGCGAGTCTGGCCCTGCTGGCCGTCTTCGCGGCTGCGAGCTGGGTCGCCTACCGGCGAGTCATGCGCCGGCAGCACAAGGACACGGTGCTGCTCGCCGACGCCTTGGACGAGCAGGCGCGCGCGTGCGCCGAGTTGCGCCGGCAATTGGATTCCCGCACGGAGAGCCTCGAGGAGGTCGTGCGCGGGACGAGCACGGCGCTCGCGGCGGCGCTGTCGGCCCGCTTCGACGAACTCAAGAAACGATCGGCGGCGACCGACGAGGCGCTCCGGGAACTCGACACCCGGCTGCGGCTCGCGACCGAGGACCAGCGCGGCCGTCTCGACGAAGTCCGCGCCGAGGGACGTGAGCGGGCCGGGAAGCTCGAGCAGATCGTCGCCGAGCACGCACTGCGCGCGGAGGAGGCGCGCCGGGTCGCCGAAGCCGTGCGCGCGGCCGCGGCGTCCGGCGAGCACGCGCTGTCCCGCCTCGACGCCCTGGTCCGCGGACACTCCGAGGCCCTGGACACGCATGCGCGGAGTCTGGAGGAAGCGCTCGACCTCCGTGCACGCCGCTTGGACGAAGTGCTGGAGACCCGTGCCCGGGACCTGGCCGAGGCCCTGGACACGCATGCGCGGCGTCAGGCGGAGGCGCATGCGGCGCTGCTGCGCGAGCAGGCCGAAGCGACCTCGCGCCTCGATGCGCTCGCGCAGGGCCAGGCGAGCGGCGGCGAGGGCGACCGCATCCGGCACGCCGAACTCGTCGCGGCGCTCCAGCGACTCGAGTCCGCCGGGAGCGCCGCGGCCGACGCCACCGCCCGGCACGGTGACGCGCTGATCCGCGCCAGCGAGAGGATGCTCGCGGGCATCGAACTCGTCCGGGAGGCGCAGCGATCGTCGACGACCTCGCACGCGCAGTTCTCGGAGCGCCTCGAGCGCGAGCTGGCCGGCCTCGCCCGCGCGGAGGACCTCGCCCGCCTGCTCGAGGCGGGGCGACGGCTGAAGGAATCCTCTGAGGAGAACTTCGACGGGCTGCGCCAGGCACTGGGAGCGCTCGCCGGAGACCTCGAGCGGCAGACCGCACCGGCAGCGACGAAACTGGCCGACCTGCTGCGGGCCGCCGACGCGACGAGCGTGCGACTCGACGCGTTGGGGGAGCAGGCGCGCGCCGCGCACGCCACGCTCGAGCGCCTCGCGGAGCAGGCGGCGCGGCTGCCGTCCGCGCCGGACGCCGAGCGCCTGCAGGCCGAGTTTCGCGACGCGGCGAAGGCGCGCGCCAAGGTCGTCAAGGCGGTGCGCGTGTCCGGCGAGTCGCTCCAGCGCGAGCTGCGCTACCTCGTCGACACGATGCTGCACGACAAGCTCCATCCGCCCGCGGCCCCGGACAACGAACTCGCGAAGTACGCGCAGCGGCGCTTCGAGAAGCACCGGGAGACGATCGACTTCGCGCGGGCCGTCGAGGACAGCCGGCTGCGCGAGCTGTATCTGGCCGAGATCCTGCCCGACGTCGCCAAGGTGTCGCTCCCCGTCGGGGCCGTGCAGGAACTCACCGGCCACGCGAACAAGGTGGACATGCTGTTCGTGTGCGCCATCGCCAAGCACCGCAAGGCCCGGCGCATCCTCGAGTTCGGCACCTACCTCGGGCGCACGACCTACCACCTCACGTACGCGTCTCCCTCGGCGCACGTCACCACCGTGGCCCTGCCCGACGCGCAGGCGGCGGTCTACGGCGCGTTCGAGGTCGGCAGCTTCTACCGAGGCACCGCTCGGGAGAAGCGCATCACCGAACTGCGCCTCGACTCGGGGCAGCTCGACGAGCAGGAGTACGAGCAGCGGTTCGACTTCATCCTGATCGACGGCGACCACAGCTACGAGGGCGTGCGGAGCGACTCCGAGAAGGCCTTCAAGATGCTGCGCCGGGGCGGCGCGATCCTGTGGCACGACTTCGCGCCCAAGACGCCGGGCGTCGTCCGCTATGCTCGCGAACTGTCGCAGCAGCTGCCGCTGTTCCGGATCAAGCGCACGAGCCTGCTCATGCACATCGACGGCGTCGATCCGCTGGGCTTCAAGGAGCACCCGCTGCCCGACTCGCTCGAGTTGCGGCGCCTGCGCGAGGACCCGTTCTTCATCGAGGAGCTCTACCATGCGTGAGGCGCCGGGCGGCACGCCGCCCGCCCCCGGCGGCTGGGCGGGGCTCCTCGGCCGGGACGCGGCGGCCTGGGAGCGGGCGCGCGCCGACGCGCAGGGGCCGCGCGTGCTGTTCGCGACGAGCATGGGCGGCTTCGTGCTCGGCTCGCTGGTCGAGAGCGCGCTGGCCGCCGCGCTCACGCTGCGCGGAGCGCGCGTCGAGTTCCTGCTCTGCGACAGCGCCCTGCCCGGCTGCCAGCAGACCGAGATCGGCAACACGACGCCCGCGCAGGTGCGCGAGGCTCCGCCGCTGCCCCGCTGCGAGAAGTGCGAGCGCGTGGGCGGCGAGATCCTCGACCCGCTCGGCCTCGTGGTCCACCGCTACGGCGACGAGCTCGAACCCCGCGACCGGGAGGAGGCGGCGCGCCTCGCCGCGTCGGTGCCGCTCGCGGAGGTCGGCGCCTTCCGGCACGACGGGCTCGCGGTCGGCGAGCACGCCCGCGCCGGCGCCCTGCGCTATTTCGCGCGGGGCGACTTCGAGGGCGAGCCCGAGGCCCCGCTCGTCGTGCGCCGCTTCCTCGAAGCCGCGCTGCTCACGGTTCGCGCCACGCGCCGCCTCATCGCGCGGCGCGGCATCGAGATCGCCTGCTTCCACCACGGGATCTACGTGCCGCAGGGCCTGATCGGCGAGGTCTGCCGGTCGATGGGCGTGCGCGTCGTGAACTGGAACCCCTCCTACCGCCGCGGCACCTTCGTCTTCAGCCACCACGACAGCTACCACCGCACGATGATCAGCGAACCGGTCGCGACCTGGGAGGACCGGCCGTGGGGGCCCGAGACGGAGCGCGCGACGATGGCCTACCTCGCGAGCCGCCGCCGCGGCACCGAGGACTGGATCTGGTTCCACGAGACGCCCGAGGAGGACGCGCGCGCCATCGAGCGCGCCTGCGGCGTGGACTTCTCGCGACCGTGCGTCGCGCTGCTGACCAGCGTCGTGTGGGACGCGCAACTGCACTACGCGAGCAACGCCTTTCCCGACATGACGAGCTGGGTGCTGCGCACGATCGAGTGGTTCGCCGGCCGGCCCGACCTGCAGCTCGTCGTGCGCGTCCATCCCGCCGAGATCCACGGGGGCGTCCCCTCGCGGCAGCGGATGGCCGACGAGATCGCCCGCCGCTTCGCCGCGCTGCCGCCGAACGTGTTCGTGCTCGGTCCGGAGAGCAGCGCGAGCACCTACACGATCGTCGACCGCTGCAACGCCGCACTCATCTACAACACCAAGACCGGCATCGAGGTCAGCGCGCAGGGCATCCCCGTGATCGTGGCCGGGGAGGCCTGGGTGCGCGGCAAGGGCTTCACGCTCGACGCCCGCAGCGCGGCCGAGTACTTCGAACTGCTCGGCCGCCTGCCGCTCCCGGGCCGCCTGCCGGCCGCGCAGGTGCTGCGCGCGCGCCGCTACGCGCACCACTTCTTCTTCCGGCGGATGATCCGCCTGCCCTTCGTGGCTCAGGACCCCAAGGGCCGCTTCGTGCTCGGCGTGGAGAGCCTGCAGCGGCTCGCGCCGGGCGCGACGCCCGAACTCGACGCGGTGTGCGCCGGCATCCTCGAGGGGCTGCCGTTCGTGTTCGATCCCGCGCCGCGGGAGGGCGTCGCGCATGGGGCCTGAACCGCGCCGGCCGCTCGCGCTCGGCATCCACTGGGCGCACGACGCGGCCGTCGCCATCTGCTCGCCCGACGGCCTCGTCTTCGCGCTCGCCGAGGAGCGGCTGTCGCGCATCAAGCACCACTACGGCTTTCCGATCCGCGCCGTTCGCGAGGCGCTCTCGGCTTGCGGCCTGAGCGGCGCCGACATCGACGTCTTCGCGTTCTCCTCGACCAAGCGCTTCTTCCCGCAGCATCGCAACGACGCGATCGTCCAGCAGGACGGCCGCTGCACGCTGCCGGAGCCGCCGCCCGGCGGCTTCGTGACGCCGAGTCCACGCGTCCATCCCGCCCCCGAGACGCTCGGCCCGCAGTGGCGCGGGTTCGAGGACCGCCACTGGGCGCACCACGCGCCCGAGCTCGAGCGCCTGGGCCTGATGGACGAGCGCATCCGCTACTACTGCGTGGCGCACCACCGCGCCCACGCCGCGAGCGCCTTTCGCCTCGGCGGCATGGAGGAGGCCGCCGTGCTCACGATCGACGGCAAGGGCGACGGCCTGGGGGCGACGATCAGCCGCGGCCACGCCGACGGCCGGCTCGAGCTGCTGCGGACCTCGCGCGCGCAGGACAGCCTCGGATCCTTCTACCAGGCCGTGACCGAGACGCTCGGCTTCGTGCCCGTCGACGGCGAGTACAAGACGATGGGGCTGGCGGCCCTGGCCGAGGCGCCGCCGGACGCCAATCCCTTCGAGGGCCTCGTGCGCGTCGAGGACGGCGTGCTGCACTCGCGGATGGCCTGGGAGTTCCGCGACTTCAACGCCGCCAACCCGGCCCTGGCCGTGCCCAACCCGATCACCTCGCCGCGGCAGTGCGAGGACTTCAAGCGCTTCCTGCGCGAGCTGTCGCGCGAGCAGCTCGCGGCGCACGCCCAGGCGCACTGCGAGCAGAACGTGCTGGCGCTGGCGCGCGACGCGCTGCGCCTCACGGGGCGGCGGCGGCTCGTCGCGGCGGGCGGCGTGATGCTCAACGTGAAGGCCAATGCGCGCATCCGGGACGAGCTGGGCCTGGCGCAGGACGACGTGTTCGTGTTCCCCGACGCCTCCGACTCCGGCCTCGCGGCCGGCGCGGCGATGGAGGCGCTCTGGCAGGCCGGCGCCGTGCGCGCGCCGCTGCGCCTGCACTCGCCGTATCTCGGGCCCGCGTTCGCGCCGGCCGCGATCGACGCGGCGGTCGCCGACTGGCGCGCGACGGGCCGCGTCCTCGCCGAACCCTGCACGCCCGCGCAGCTCGCCGGCCACCTCGCGGGCGGCGCCGTCGTCGGCAGCTTCCAGGGACGCATGGAGATGGGGCCGCGCGCCCTCGGCAACCGCTCGGTGCTCGCCGATCCGCGCGACCCGCGCGTCAAGGACCGCATCAACGGCATGCTCAAGGGCCGCGAGTGGTTCGTGCCCTTCGCGCCCGCGGTGCTGGCCGACGAGGCCCCGGGGCTGTGGGACGGCGGAGGCGAGCACCGCTTCATGACCTTCGCCGTGCGCGCGAGCGAGCGGGCGCGGCGCGTCGCGCCCGCGGTCGTGCACGTCGACGGCACGATGCGGCCCCAGGTCGTCACGCCCGAATCCAACGCCTGGCTGCACGAGGTGCTGAGCGCGTTCCGCGCGCGCACGGGCGTCGGAGTGCTGCTGAACACCTCCTTCAATCGCCACGGCCTGCCGATCGTGGGTTCGCCCGGCGACGCGCTCGAGCACCTCGAGCGCGGCTGGGTCGACGCGCTCGCGATCGGGCGCTGGTACGTGCGGCGGAGCTGAGCGGCACGTGCGCGTCCTCCACGTCATCCCCGACAGCGCCGGGAAGGAGCGCCATCGCTTTCTCGGCAGCACCAAGGACGCCCTCGGCCGCACGGAGTACTTCGAGGCGCGCGGCATCGCCTGCGAGACGATGCCGGTTCCCGAGCGCTCGGACGAGCGGTTGCGCGAGCAGCTGCGCGCCGCCGACCTGCGCGGCTTCGACGCGGCGGTCCTCGAGCTGCCGCTCTACCCGAAGTCGATCGCCTGGCTGCGGCGCACGCACCCGGCGCTGCGGATCTTCACGCGCGCGATCAACGCCGAGTTCCTGCACCAGCTGCACCTGGTCCGCAGCCACCGGCGCTACCCGTTCGCGGGCAAGAACCGCCACGAGGCGCTGCGCGACGTCGCGCGGGGGCTGCTGCGCCTGCGCCTCGACCGGGCCTGCGCGCGCCGCTCGCACGCGCTGCTCAGCATCACGGAGTGGGAGTCGCGCCACTACTGGCGCCGCCTGGCGGGCGCCGAGCGCGTGCGCACCGTGCCGTACTTCCTGCCGCGCGCGTACGTCGACGAGATCCCGCGCGGCGTCGCCAAGGCCAACCATTGCGTCTGCATGCTGAGCACGTCATTCTCGCTGACGCCCTTCCCGCTCGACGCGGCCAGCAACTTCGGCGAGATGGTCCGCCACCTCGGTGCCAAGCGCCCGGAGTGGGAATTCTCGATCACCGGCTCGCTGGAGGTGCGCACGCGCCACTACCGCGTGCTGGACACGACGTTGTGGATGCCGCCGCGCGTGCGCAAGCTGGGTTTCGTCGAGTCGCCGCTGGACGTGCTGGCCGGCGCGCGCGTGATGGCCGTGCTGAGCGACCTCGGCTACGGCTTCAAGACGAAGATCCTCGACGCCATCCTGAGCGGCTGCCACGTGCTCGTGACGGCCCGCTTGCTCGAGCGCCTGCCCGAAGTCGTCCGGCCGCACTGCCTCGTCGTCGACCTCGCGCACCCGCGCACCTTCTTCGAGGCGCTCGACCGCTGCCGCGACGCCGAGCCGGCCGGCGAGCCCAACACGGCGCTGCGCGGGCAGGCCTTCGCGGCGCTCGACGCGCTGTTCGCTCCGGCCGGGGGCCGTCCGTGAGCGCCTCGGGCCGCACGGTCGACGTGCTCTGGCTGTTCGAGCACGTGGCCCGCGAACTCGACGTGGCCTGCGCCTGCGCCGCGATCCTGCGCGAGGCGCACGGGCTGAGCGTCGACGTGCGGCACGTCTACCGCGACGCGCGCGCCTGCCTCGAGGGACCGACGCCGCGCGTCGTCGCGCATCCCTTCGTCTACTTCATCGAGGGCGCGCTGGCGACCGAGGACTACGTGCGCGCCTGGCCCGCGGCGGTGCACTTCAACCTGGCCTGGGAGCAGCTGCACTACTCGGCCAACGTGAAGATGAAGGCGCCCGCCGACGCGTTCACGCGCGAGCGCGTGCGGCACCACGCCTGGGGGCGCTTCTACGGCGACTGGCTCGTGCGGCAGGGCGTCCCCGCCGACGGCGTGTTCGTCAACGGGCAGCCGGCCTACGCGCTCTACCGGCCGCCGTACCGCGGGGGCTTCGAGTCGCGCGCCGAACTGGCCGCCCGGCACGGCCTCGACGCGGAGCGGCGCTGGGTCTTCGTGCCGGAGAACTACCGCTGGGCCTTCGTGTCCGACAAGCGGCTGGCGACGCTCGTCGCGTGGGGGGGCGACGCCGACGAGATCCGCGAACTGCGCGCGGTCTCGCACGCCTCGCTCGCCGAGCTGCTGCGCTGGTGCCGCGACCTGGGGCGGCACGACGGGGTCGAGGTCGTCTTCCGCACGCGGCCGGCGACCGGCGAGGCGCTCATGCGGCGCTTCTTCGACGAGCAGGTGGGCGAGGGCTCGGCCGGCCTGCGCTTCCTCAAGGAGGGTTCGGTGCGCGAGTGGGTCCTGGCGTCCGATCTCACCGTCTCCTCCTACAGCACGAGCCTGATCGAAGCCGCGGTGGCCGGCCGGCACGCACTCATGGCGCTGCCGCGCGCGCTGCCCGCCGGCCTGCACTGCGACTGGTACGACCTCGCGCCCTGCGTGCGCGATCAGGCGGCCTTCGAGCGCGTCTGCCTGGAAGGCGGCGCGCCGGCGACGGCGCTGGCGGCCTGGGCCGAGCGCGAATTGCTGCCGGCCGCCGACCCCATCGGCGCCCTGGCGGACGAGGTCGCGCGCCTCGTCCGCGAGCAGGCGGGCCGCGCGGCGCCCGCGCCCGCGCCCGTCGCGGCGCCGCCGGCCGACAGGACGTACTTCAATCCCGCCACGCATGACCGGGACGACCTGTCCCTCGCCGAGATCGAGGCCCGCATCGCACACTGGTCGCGGGTGCTGCGGCCACGGACGCCGTGCACTCCGGAGAGCATCGCCGAGCCATGAACGAGATCATCAACCGCACCATGAGCCGGGCCGACCTGCTCACCGAGGAGGGGCGCGCCGACTGCCGCGCCATCGACGAGCTGCTGCGGCGGCTGCGCGCGCGCGGACTGGCGACCTCGTCGTGGGTCGGAACGCTGCCGCCGCGCGAGGCCGAGCTGGCGGCCGCCGCCGCGGACGGCGGGCCGGCCTCCGGCATCGACGCCGACGGCATCGGCATGGATCAGCGCCTCGACTACCAACCCGTGCCGGGCGCGGCCGAGGACGCCCGCATCCCCTGGTTCCTGTACTGGGAGATCCACTGGGTGCTGCACGTGACGCGGCCGCTGCTCCGCCCCGGCATGCGCCTGCTGGACGCGGGCGGGGCGAGTTCGCTGTTCTCGTGCTTCCTCGCGTCGATGGGCTATCGCCTCGACACCGTCGACCTCAAGCAGGACCTCATGGACAACGGCAACCTCATCGCCCGCGAGATGGGGTGGCCGGCGCGCGCGCACCGCATGGACCTGCGCGCGCTCGACTTCCCCGACGCGACCTTCGACCATGCCTATTCGATCTGCGTCTTCGAGCACATCGACCACCCCGTGAAGCTGCAGGCGCTGGCCGAGATCGCGCGCGTGCTCAAGCCCGGCGGAATGCTCAGCCTGACCTTCGACTGGCGCAACCCCGCTCCGGGCGTCAAGGGCTTCGGCAAGGACACGCGCCCCCAGAACCAGCTCGCGACCCAGGCCGACCTCGAGCGCAGCCTGCTCGCCGAGCCGCGCTTCGAACTGGTCGGCAACCGCCGCTTCGTGGACAACGGCGAGAACTACCTCGTGCACCGGCGCTTCGGCGACACGCCCTACACCTTCGGCGCGCTGTTCCTCAGGAAACGCGCGTGAACCCGATGATCTCGGTCATCGTCTGCACCTACAACCGCGAGGCGCTGCTCGCGCGTTGCCTGGACAGCCTGGCCGAGCAGACGCTGGACCGCGCGCTCTACGAGGTGGTCGTCGTCGAGAACAACTGCACCGACGGGACGCGGGCGCTGCTCGAGCGCCGCGCCGCTGCACAGGCCAACCTGCAGTGGACCTCCGAGACGAACCAGGGGCTGTCCTGGTCGCGCAACCGCGGGGCCACGGTGGCGCGCGGCGCCTGGCTGGCCTACATCGACGACGACGCGCTGGCGCCGCCCGAGTACCTGCGCGGCATCCACGACGTGATCCGCGAGCACGCGCCGGACATGATCGGCGGCCCGATCCTGCCCTACTACCTCGACAGGAAGCCGAGCTGGTTCCTCGACGAGTACGAGATCCGCAAGTACCAGGACGCGTCGGGCTTCTCGCGGACCTGCGGCGTCAAGGGCAGCAACTACGTCCTGCGCAAGGACCTGCTCGCGAAGCTGGGCGACTTCGACGTCGAGCTCGGCATGAAGGGCACGACCTCGGCCTACGGCGAGGACCGCGCGCTGCTCGTGAAGTACCGCGCGACGACGCCCAAGGCCGAGCAGCGCGTCTACTACGCGGCGCACTGTCCGATCCTGCACCTCGTGCCGCGCCACAAGATGCGGCTGGGCTACATCATGCGCCGCCAGTACGAGGGCGGCCGCATCAGCATCTCGCTCAAGGGCAAGGTGCGCAGCGGCCGCGAGGGTCTGCGCATGCTCGCCCGCCTGCCCCTCGAGTACCTCTACGACGTGCGCAAGATCGACCGCGGTCGTCCCGAGCGGAGCTACTTCGCGGTCGAGTTCCTGCGTCGCTCGGCGCTCTACGCCGGCAAGCTGGTCGAGTGCGTCCGCATGACGGCGGGCTTCGCGCTGCGGCGGCTGTCCGGTCGCGCGCCGCGGCGGCGGGACTGAGCGCGACGGCGCCTCAGTGCGCCGCGGCGGCGCCCCGGCCCTCGTCGCGCGGGGCGCCCGCGGCCGACGGCTGGCCGGGCTCGTCGTCCGGCGCGGCTTGCGCCGACCACGCGCTCTCGACGACCAGATCGCCCCACTTGTTCGGCGGGAGGCGGCCGGTGCCGAGGCAGTCGGAGTCGCTCACGGCCAGGCTGCACAGGTTGACGAGCTTGTCGGCCAGCTGGCGATCGGCGAAGCAGCTCACGACGAGGTCGTAGGTGCCCGGCAGCAGCGGCAGGCGCGGCACCGTGCAGACCCAGCGGCCGCGCCGCCCGGCCCGCGCGAGCGGCGTGCGCGCGATCTCGCTGCCCAGTCCGAACAGGCGGCTGCCCTTGCTGCCCTCGACGATCACCGTGAGCGTGACCTCGCCCGGCGGTTCGGGCAGCGCGCTCTCGTAGTCGAAGACGAGGCGCGCCGGCGCGCCCGCCGGCACCGCGGGCACCGGCGTGCCGGCGCCGTCCTGCAGCTCGAAGCGGACGATCCGCAGCGCGCCGCTGCCCTTGCGGCCTTCGCTGCGGCGCAGCACGGCGCCGCCGCCGGGGCCCAGCATGAGTTCGCGGTAGGCCTTGATCACCGCGTTGGGTGCGTCGTCCAGGCGGAGCTCGCCGCCTTCGAGCAGGATCGCGCGCGAGCACAGCGACTGCACCGCGCCCAGGCTGTGGCTCACGAACAGGACCGTGCGCCCCTCGCCCGACGTGAGGTCGCCCATCTTCTGCAGGCAGCGCTCGCGGAAGGCGATGTCGCCGACGGCGAGCACCTCGTCCACGAGCAGGATCGCCGTGTCGAGGTGCGCCGCGACCGCGAAGGCCAGGCGCGCCTTCATCCCCGACGAGTACTTGCGCACGGGCGTGTCGATGAAGGCGCCGACGCCCGAGAACTCGACGATCGCATCGAGCCGCGCGCGGATGTCCTGCGGGCTCATGCCCAGGATCGTGCCGTTGAGCGCGATGTTCTCGCGCCCCGAGAGGCTCTCGTGCATGCCGGTGCCGGTCTCGAGCAGCGTGCCCACGCGACCGCGCACGCGGGCGCGGCCTTCCGTGGGCGAGGTGATGCGCGCGAGGATCTTCAGCAGCGTGCTCTCGCCCGCCCCGTTGCGGCCGATGATGCCGAGCACCTCGCCGGGCGCGACTTGCAGGTCGACGTGCCGCAGCGCCCAGAACTCCCGGCCCTTGAGGTCGTAGCGCTTGCCGAGGCCGGCGATCTCGAGGGCGGGCAGGCTCACAGCGTGTCGACCAGTCGGCTCTCGACGCGACTGAAGGCGCGCAGGCCGAGCCACAGCAGGAGCGCGATCGCCGCCGCCGACCAGGCCAGCGCGCCGGCGGGCGGCGGCGTGTCGCCCATGAGGGCCCAGCGGAAGCCCTGCAGCAGGCCCGCGAGCGGATTGGCGTAGTAGACGGCCTGCCAGCGCTCGGGGATGAGCGAGGCGGGATAGGTGACGGGCGAGGCGTAGAGCAGCGCGCGCAGCGCGACGGGCAGCGCGATCTGGACGTCGCGCCGTTCGACCGAGAGCGCGGCGAGCAGCAGGCCCGCGCCGAGCGCGAGCAGCACGACCGCGAGCAGCAGCGGGAGGGCGGCGAGCGCGCCCCAGCCGGGGGCGATCCCGTAAGCGGCCATCAGGAGCAGGCAGATGCCGAGCACCGCGAGCAGGTCGAAGCTGCCGGTGCTCACGCTCGTGAGCGGCGCGATCAGGCGCGGGTAGTAGACCTTCGAGAAGGTGCCGACGTGCGCGGCGAGCGAGCCGGCCGTCTGGCGCACTGCCCCGCTGAAGAACAGGTAGATCCCCACGCCCGAGAAGATGAACAGCGGGATCGGGATGCGGTCGGCGCGCACGCCGAGCAGCACGCCGAAGACCAGCCAGTACACCGCGGCCAGCAGCAGCGGCTGCAGCAGCACCCACCAGAAGCCGAAGAAGGTGGAGCGGTAGCGCGCACGCAGCTCGCGCAGCACGAAGTGCTTCAGCAGGTGCCGGTAGGCCCACGCCTGCGGCAACCCGTAGCCGCGCCCGACCGAGTCGGGGCCGATCTCGACGCACGCGTCGGGGCCTGCGTCCGCCGGGTCGCCGACCGGGGGCGCATTCGGGAGCGTCAGGTCGGACATGGACATTCTCGCCTCGGTCGCGCGCGGATCACGGCGCGCCCGGGACCGGGGAGTCCGCAGGGTATGCGGCGGCGCGGCCCTCGACAATGCCGAGGAAGGCGGCGGCCGCGTCCGCCCAGCGGAAGCGCGCGGCGCGCCGTCGCCCGCGCTCGGCGAGTTCGCGCCGCGCCTCGGGATCGCCCAGCAGCTCCGCCAGCGCGCGCGCGAGCGCCGCGTCGTCGCCCGTCTCGAAGAAGCGCGCGGCGTCGGCGCAGACCTCGGGCAGCGCGCCGGCCCGCGCCGCCAGGACCGGCACGCCGACCGCCAGGGCCTCGAGCGCCGGAAGGCCGAAGCCCTCGTGCCGCGACGGATGCACGAGGAGGTCGGCGGCGGCGTACAGGCGCGCGAGGCGGGCGTCGTCGACGCGACCGGTCCACTCGATGTCGGCGCCGGAGGCCGCACGCGCCCGCGCCGGGGAAGCGCCGACGATCGTCAGCCGCCGCCCGGCGCGCGCGGCCGGCGGCAGGCGCGCCCAGGCGCGCAGCAGGGTCGGCGCGTCCTTGCGCGGCGAGCCCGCGCCCACGCACAGCACGCGGCGCGGGCCCTCGGCAGGGGGCGGCGCGGGCCCGAGGAACAACTCCGGCACGCCGTGGGGCACGACGTGCAGGCGCGCGGCCGGCGCGACGCCGCAGCGCAGCAGCTCGTCGCGCGAGAAGGCGCTGACCGTGACCACGGCCTGCACGCGGCGGCCCAGCCGCGGCTGCAGCCAGCGGTAGGCGCGCGCGAAGGCCCACGGGAACCAGCGCGGTTCGACGAACACCGCGGCGTCGTGGATCGTCAGGATCTGCCGCGGCACGTCGAGCGGCCCCGTGTTCGCGGGGCACCACAGCAGCTCGCCGTCCCAGCGCCGCAGCCAGTGCGCCAGGCGCAGCTGCTCCCAGGCGTGGCCGCCCAGCGGGGCGCGGTCGACGAGCAGCTCGACGCCGGGCGGCGCGCCCGCCCGCGCCGCCGCCTCGGCCCGCGCCGGGACGACGACGCCCAGCGCCCAACCCTCCGGCCGCGCGCGCGCGAGCGCCGTGAGCAGTTCGCGCGCGGCGCGCTGCACGCCGCCCGCGGGCTGGCCGAAGAAGCGCCCGTTGACGAGCAGGCGTCGCATCAGCGCGCGACGGGCGCGTCGGCTGCGGAGTGGATGAAGGCGCGCCGTTCGAGGATGCCGCGGCAGATCGTGTCGAGCCCCGGGTCGGCGCCCGGCCGCAGCGCGTCGAGCGAGCGCGCCGCGACGCGGTACAGCGGGCGTCCCGCCGCGGGCCGCACCGAGCGCACGGGGATCATGCGGCGGTCGAAGAAGTGCCAGGCGTAGCGGCGCGCGCGCGCGACGGCGTCCGCGCCCAGGCGCCGCCCGAAGGGCAGCCGTTCCAGCAGCGCGAAGTACGCGTCGGCGTCGCTCGCGTCGTGCGTCAGGCCCTTGCCGCGCACCCAGGCCTCGCCCGCGACGATGACCGGGATCCCCATGCTGGCGAGTTCGACGCCGGCCTTGGTGCCGTAGATCAGCGCCGCGTCGCAGCAGCGCAGGATGCCGTAGGTGCTCAGCGGATCGTCGGGGCCGACGACCCGCACGTTCGCCGGCAGGCGCTCGAAGGCGCGCGCCAGCTCGGCCTCGACCGGTTGCCGCGAGACGATGCGCGCGCGCGTCTCGGCGGGGTGCACGCGGACGACGAGCTGCAGCGCCGGGTGGCGCTCGAACCAGGCGATCGTGCGCATGAGCCAGTCGAGCATGTCGGGGAAGGCGCGCGCGGGGTAGTGCAGCTGCGCGTCCCAGACGACGTTCGTGAGCAACCCGATCCAGGGACGCGCGGGGTCGAGGCCCAGGCGCCGGGCGATCTCCGCCGGCCGCTCCTCGGTGGCGTCGTGGAAGCGGATCCAGTCCTCGCTGCCGCGCCGGCGGCTGGCCAGGTAGGCGTCGAGCGCGGCCTCCTCGCGCGGCTCGAGCGCGCGATCCTCCCAGGCGGAGGTCGGCTCGCGCATGAGCTCGTGGTGGTAGGTCTCGCCGTGGCTGAACAGGAAGCGGCCGCGCCGCACGGCGGGGTTCCAGTTGACGACGCGCACGCCCTGCTCGCGCGCCGCGTCGCCGATGAGCCCCTGCGGCACGTACAGCCCGTGATGGAAGACGGCGACCTCGGGCCGGCGCGCGTCGAGCAGACGCCGCGCCGCGTGCATCGCGAGCAGCGCGGCCTCGACGTAGGCGCGCAGCACGCTCTCGCCGCGGGGCTCGTCGTCGAGCGTGCCGCGCGCGAAGAAGCGCAGCGCCCCGGCGAGCGCGTGCTCGCCGACGGCGACGCCGCCGTCGCGCAGCGTGGCGATGCGCTCGCGGGCCAGCGTGCGGGCGCGCAGCCGCGCGTCGGCGCGCGCCTCGGGCGCGAGCAGTTCCGAGTAGCGGTGCACGTGCAGCCCGAGCGGCGCGAAGACGGCCTCGCCCGGCGCCGCGCAGGAGCCGCACAGATGCGCGCTCACGCGGCCGTCGCCGAGCGCCGCGGGCTGTTCGTGCCAGGCGAAGGTGGCTTCCATGCAGGCCGGCAGGGCCTCGTCGCACAGCAGCAGCTCGACCTCCGCCCCGCGCAGGGTGAGTGCCACGGCCAGCAGGCTCTCGAGCGTGGTGCCCGGCCGGAAGCCGCCGACGCTCGTGGCGACGAGCACCCGCGGGCCGCCGCGCGCCGCGGCCCGCGCGCGCTCCCAGGCCTGCCGCTCGGCGCCCAGGAGCGAGGCCCAGTCGGCGTAGGCGGCCGGCCGCGCGTAGAAGCGCCGCAGCCAGCGGCGCACCCGCGGCGATCCGTCGTGCAGCCGGCGCAGGGCGTCGATCATCGGCCGGCGGCGAGCGCCTCGCGCAGGCGCGCGTCGAGCGACGCGGCGTCGAGGCGGTGCGCCGCGAGCACCTCGTCGTTCTGCCCGCCCGCCGGCAGGCCCTCGACGCCGAAGCTGAAGGCGCGCACGCGCGCGGCGAGCGGCGCGCGGGCCAGTTCGGCCAACAGCCGCTCGCCCTGGCCGCCGGCGAGGTAGTGGTCGTCGAGCGTGAAGATCGCCGGCTGCCCCGCGACGACGTCGGCGAGCCAGTCGAGGTCGAAGACGTTGAGCCAGGGCAGGTTGACGAGCTTCAGCCGGACCCCGTGCTCGCGCCGCAGCGTCTCGATCGCGTCGAAGGCCTGGCTGAGCATCACCGGCCCGTAGGCGAACAGCACGCCGTCGCTGCCCTCGGTGAGGGCCCAGCCGCGGCCGCGGCGCAGTTCGGTGCGCTCGGGCGTGGCGAAGGGCACGATCCAGGGGATCGAGCACAGCCGCAGGTAGCCCGGGCCGGCGTGGCGTTCGAGCAGGTAGGCGGCGCACAGCTCGACCTCGCGTTCGGTCGCCGGAGCGAGCAGTTCCATGCCGGGCATCGCGCCCAGCGCCGAGATGTCGCGCACCGCCTGGTGCGAGTGCCCCGGCGTGCCCGGCAGCAGTCCCGCGAGCGTGGCGACGTGCACGACGTGGCTGCCCTCGGTCGCGTTCGTGTAGATCTGCTCGTTGGGGCGCGCCGAGAGGAAGCACGCGAAGGAGTGCACGACCGGCAGCAGGCCCTTCAGGGCCAGCCCGCCCGCCTGGCTGACCATGTCCTGCTCGGCGATGCCGCACTCGATGAAGCGCTCGGGGAAGCGCTCGGCGAACGGCCCGAGGCCGCAGTCCTTGACGAGGTCGGCGTCGAGCGCGACGAGGCGCGGCTCGCGCTCGGCGTGCGCCACGAGCGTACGCGACCAGGCCTCCACCAGTCGCTGGCGGGGCGCCGGCGAGTGGCTCACGGCGTGCGCCTGCGTCTCGGTGCGCAGCGGCGCCGCGTCCAGTCTCGCGAGGCGGCTCTCGACGTCGGCGCGCAGCTCGGCCAGCGCGCGCTCGTAGCTGTCGTCGTCGGGCGCGCCGCTGTGGAAGGCGTAGAAGCGCCCCTCGGCTTCGAAGCGCTCCATGAACGAGACGCCGCGTCCCTTGATCGTGTCGGCGAGGATCACGCGCGGGCGGGGCGCGCCCGCGCCGAAGGACCTCCACGCGCGGGCGAGCGCGTCCACGTCGTGGCCGTCGCAGCGCGCCACCTGCCAGCCGCAGGAGGAGAAGCGGGCCGGCAGGTCGCCGAGATCGCAGACGCGCGCGACCCAGGTGTCGGACTGGATCGCGTTGCGGTCCACGATCACGGTGAGTTCCGACAGGCCGCGGTTGGCGGCGCCGACGAGCGACTCCCAGATCTGGCCCTCCTGCAGCTCGCCGTCGCCGGTCAGGACCACGATGCGGCCGCGCGGCCCGAGCCGCCGCCGGGCCTCGGCCATGCCCTTGGCCTTCGAGATCCCCATGCCCAGCGAGCCGGTGTTCGCCTCCATGAAGGGGATGCGCACCTCGGGGTGCCCCGGCAGGCCGTCGCGGCGGCGCAGGCGCCGCAGCAGCGCCGGGTCGAGGCGCCCGAGGCCCGCGAGCGCCGCGTAGAAGGCCGGCGCGTCGTGCCCCTTCGACGAGAACACGATGTCCTGCGGCAGGCGCAGCTCCTCGAGCATCAGCCACGAGACGATGTCGAGGCAGCTGAAGGAGGTGCCGAGGTGGCCCGAGCCGGCGTGCTTCACCATCGTGAGCACCTGCAGGCGGCACATCGAGGCGAACAGCGCGGTGCGCTCGTGTCCGGCGCCTTCGAGGGCCAGCACGCGCTCGAACTCGTCCGGCGGGATCCAGTGCAGTTCAACCACCGTCGTGCTCCCGTCGAGTGCCGGCCGCGACGGCAGCCACCTCCGGCAGCCGTGCCTCGCCGGTGCGCGCGAGGTGCTCGGCCACGATCCAGTCGAGCGGGTCGTTGATGTCGAAGCCCTCGTGGCCGCGCGTGAGGAAGGGCACGATCTCGGTGCCCGCGATCGTGCGCGTGGCGCGCACGACCGCGACCCGGGCGATCTCGAGGCTGGCGTTCTGCACGAGCACGGGCGGCAGGGCCTGATAGGGCGTGCTGTGCCAGGGCGGGTCGACGGGGCCGCCTTCGAGCAGCGGGCGCAGCCGCTCGCCGTCCCGCACCCACATCTTGCCGGGATGCTGGCGGCAGGGTTCGACGGCGCGGAGCGAGTGCGCTTCGGGCTGCGCCTCGAAGGTCGCCGCGGCGCGCCGGATCGTCTCGGCCGTGCGGAAGGGGCTCGTCGGACGCAGCAAGGCGAAGGCCTCGGGGCGCCGCCCGGACTGCGCCAGCGCGTCGAGCGCGTGCAGCACCCAGTCGATGTCGGGCGAAGTCGGGCCGGCCAGCTCGGCGGGCCGCAGGAAGGGCGTCTCGGCGCCGTACGCGCGCGCGATCGCGGCGATGCGCGCGTCGTCCGTCGACACGATCAGGGCGTCGAACAGCCCGCTGTCGCGCGCCGCACAGATGGTGTAGGCGATCATCGGGTGCCCGGCGAGCGTCCGGATGTTCTTGCCGGGGACGCGCGCCGAGCCGCCGCGCGCCGGGATGAGGGCGATGCAGGCGCGCACGGGCTCAGGTCTCGCCGGGCGCCGAGTGCAGGTAGACCGTCTTCCACTCCGAGTAGACGTCGAGCGCCTCGGTGCCGGCCTCGCGCGTGCCGTTGCCCGACAGGCCGAGGCCGCCGAAGGGCAGGTGCGGCTCGCTGCCGTAGGTCGCGCCGTTCACCGAGACGACGCCGGTGCGGACGCGATTCATGAACACGAGCGCGCGGTTCACGTCGCGCGTGTGGATGGCGGCCGTGAGGCCGAAGGGCGAATCGTTGGCCAGCGCGAGCGCGGCCTCGAAGTCGGGCACGCGGTGCAGCACGGTGATCGGGCCGAACAGCTCGCAGGCGGAGAGCGGGTCGCCCGGCGGCAGCTCCTCGAGCACGGTGGGCGCCATGTAGCAGCCGGCGGCGCGGCCCGCATCCGTCAGGCGCGTGCCGCCGATCGCGACGCGCGCTCCGCGGCCCGTCGCGGCCTGCACGGACTGCAGCATCGCGCGCAGTTGCGTCTCGTTGATCACCGGCCCGAGGTCGTCCTCGTCGAAGGGGCCCACGCGCAGCGCGCGCGTGCGCTCGAGCAGCGCCCGGCGGAAGGGTTCGTACACGGACTCGAACACGATCAGCCGGCTGGCCGCGGCGCAGCGCTGGCCGGCGTTGCTGAAGGCCGAGAGCACGGCGACGTCGGCGGCGCGCTCGAGTTCGGCGTCGTCGCAGACCACGAGCGCGTTCTTGCCGCCGAGTTCGAGGCAGGTGCGCGCCAGGCGCCGGCCGGCGGCGACCGCGATGCCGCGCCCGACCTCGGCCGAACCGGTGAAGCTGACGAGGTCGACGCCGGCGTGCTCGACGAGCGGCGCGCCGGCCTCCGGGCCGAGCCCGTGCAGCGTGTTGAGCACGCCGGCCGGCAGGCCGGCCTCGTGGAGCAGCCGGCCGAACAGCGCCGCCGTGGCGGGGGCGTCCTCGCTCGACTTGAGCACGGCGGCGTTGCCGCAGAGCAGCGCCGGAAAGGCCTTCCAGGCGACGTTCGCGATCGGCGTGTTCGCGGGCACGATCAGCCCCGCGACGCCGACCGGCTGACGCAGCGTGAGCGCCTGGCGGTGGGGCACGGCGCTCGTCGTCGTGCGGCCGTAGAGCCGGCGACCCTCGCCCGCCACGAACAGGCCCATCTCGATCGCGGCCGAGGTCTCGCCGCGCGCGTCCTTCAGGGACTTGCCGGTCTCGAGGTGCACGACGCGCGCGACGTCCTCGAGGCGCTCGCGCAGGGCCAGCGCGCCCGCCCGCAGCAGATCGCCGCGCTCGACCGCCGTGCGGGCCGCCCAGGCCGGCTGCGCCGCGCGGGCGGAGGCCACCGCCGCCGCCACGTCGGCCGCGCGCGAGCGCGCCGCCGTGCACAGTTCGCGTCCGTCGACCGGGGACTGCTTGGGAAAGCGCTCGCCGTCGGCCGCCGGCCGCTCGCGGCCGGCGATGACGTTGTCGATCCGCGCCGGGATCACCATGCCGTGTACCCGCCGTCGACGCGCAGTTCGATGCCGGTGACGTAGCGCGCGGCGCGCGACGCGAGGAAGACCAGCGGGCCGCCGAGTTCGTCCTCCTGCGCGAGCCGTCCGAGCGGGACGTGCGCGCCGTAGCGGGCCTTGAAGCGCTCGTCCTGCCCGCCGAGCACGCCGCCCGGGGACAGCGCGTTGACGCGCACGCCGTGCGCGCCCCAGTGCGCCGCCAGATAGCGCGTGAAGCCGAGGACGGCCGACTTCGAGGCGCCGTAGGCCAGCGGCTTGACGAAGGGCGGATCGCGGTCGAGATGCTCGTAGTAGCGCGGGTCGGGCGCGCGCGAGGCGTAGACCGAACCGATGTTCACGATCGAGCCGCGACCGGCGCGACACATCGGTCCGCCGAAGACCTGGCTGCACGTGACGGTGCCCACCAGGTTGACGTCGAGGATCTGGCGCGTGAGTTCGGCGGGGAAGTCCTCGATGGCCCACGTGGGGGCGCCGGGTGCGGGCGGCTGGTCGATGCCGGCGTTGTTCACCAGGATCGAGGCCGGGCCCAGCTCGCGCGCCGCGAGGTCGCGCGCGGCGCGCAGCGCGTCGGCGTCGCGGACGTCGGCCTCGAGCCGGAGCAGCGCCTCGCCGTGCCGGTCGGCCAGCGCCTGGAAGCGCGCGTCGGGCGCGACGCCGGGCCGGTCGAGCGCGAGCACGCGCGCGCCGGCCGCGGTCAGCGCCTCGACCCAGACGGGCCCCAGACGCCCGAGCGCTCCGGTGACGACGGCCGACTCCCCGTCGAGCGAGAAGTCGGGCCTCATGGGGCCGGATCGGCGGCCCGTGCGCGCGGCGTCTCCGCCGCGGCGAGCGGCTCGAGGTGCCCGAGCGCGAGCGGCACCTCGACGTCGAGCGCGACGCGCAGCGCGCGTCCGAGCACCGCGCCGAGTTCGGCGGGCGGCACGCCGCCCCCGGGCGACTTGATGCGCAGGTCGCCCTCGGCGAGCACGTGGCCGACCGGCAGCGCACGCGCGGTGTACAGGCTCTTGCCCATCTTGCGTCGGGCCTCGGCCTCGATCGGCAGCACGCGCTTGACGCCGTCGCCGAGCGCGACGCGCGCGCGCTCGAGGTCCCGCACCATCTTGCGCAGACCGGCGGGCTCGAGCGAGAAGGCGTGGTCGGTGCCCTTCATGGCGCGATTGAGCGTGAAGTGCTTCTCGATCACGCGCGCGCCCAGGACGTAGGCCGCGACGGCCATGGCGATGCCGCTGTCGTGCATCGAGGCGCCGATGACGGCGCCCGGCAGTTCGCGGCGGTAGCTGTCGATGACGTTCAGGTTGAGGTCGGAGAACTCGTTCGGGTAGCTGGCCGTGCACTGCAGCAGCGCCAGCTGCGGGTTGATCGGCATGATCGTGTCGTGCGCGCGCCGCACGTCGAGCATCGCGGCCGCGCCCGTGCTCACGATCATCGGCTTGCCGATGCGCGCCACGTGCCGCAGGAGCGGCAGGTTCGTCAGGTCGCCCGAGGCGATCTTGACGGCCGGAACGTCGAGTTCGGCCAGGAAGTCGGCGCTCTCGAAGTCGAAGGCCGTCGCGAAGAAGGCCAGGCCGAGTTCGTCGCAGCGGCGTCGCAGCACGAGGTACTCGTCGCGGCCGAACTCCAGGAACTCGCGATGCTGACCGTAGGTGCGGCCGAAGGAGTTCTCGCTCTCGTAGGGCCGATCGTACATCTCCCGCGTGTAGAGCGAGCGGTTGTCCCGCTTCTGCAGCTTGACCGCGTGCGCCCCGGCCTCGTGCGCCGCCTCGACCAGCTTGAGCGCCGTCTCGAGACTGCCCTGGTGATTGTGGCCGACCTCGGCGATGACGTAGCAGGGTGCGTCGTCACGCACGGTGACGCCGCCGATCACGATCTCTCGGTTCAAGGTTCGCTGCTCCCGCCGCTCTCGATGCGCTGGCCCGCCGGCCGCGCCGGGCGCCCGCTCCGGCCGACGCCGGAACGCGGGCGCAGAGTATACCAACGCGCCGAACGGCGGCGGAGCGGAGCGGACGCTCGCGGCGCCCTGCTCAGTGCGCCGCGCGGCGATGGATCAGGTTGAGGATGCGCGTGCCCTTGACCAGGCGCGGCGCGTTGCCCGGCACGCCGTCGTCGCGCTGCAGGCCGGCCGCGCTCAGCACGCGTCCGATCTCCGCGACCTCGTCCGCGTCGTCGAGGTCGACCTCGACGAGCACCGAGCGCAGCTCCGGCGCCGCGAAGGTGCGGGCGCCGCCGCGCACGACGGCCGTCTCGAGGCCGTCGACGTCGATCTTGACGTGCTGCGGCGCGGGCAGCCCGTACTGCTCGCGCAACGCGTCGATGCTCAGCGCGAGCGCCCCCTGCTGCCAGGCCGGCACGAAGGTCTCGCGCTTGAAGTCGACGGCGCTCCCGAACACGTGCAGCGAGCCGCCGACGCGGTTGTCGCGCATGCGCAGCGTGTCGATGCGGCAGCGCTCGTCGAGCGCGAGGGGCAGGGCCCGCACCCGGGCGTCGAGGCCGTTGCGGAGGATGTTGCAGTTGAGGCCGTGGAAGTTGGCCGCTCCGGGCTCGAAGGCCCAGACGGTGCAGTCGCGCGCCACGGCGGCGTAGAGCGCGTAGGTGCCGACGTTGGCGCCGATGTCCCACAGCACCTCGCCCGGCCGGAAGCCGTCGATCCAGGCGATCGTGCCCGGCTCCTTGTCGAAGAGCGTCTCGGCGCGCCGGCGCGCGAGTTCGGTGGGGCACTCGAAGGCCAGCGTCCGGCCGGCGATGCGGTGCGTCACGATGGGGGGCTCGTCCACCTCGGCCTCGATCCTCCGTGCGCGGCGCGCGAGCGGCCCGCGCGCGCACCGCGCGCGACGCGTGGGCCGTGCATCCTGCGCTTCGCCGCGCGACGCGTCCAGATCGGCCGGCGCGGGAAGCGCGCAGGCGCCTGGTAGACTCGCGACGCCGAGCCAGGGGATCCTGCACCGCGGTGAGCACGCAGAACGACGCCCGCTTCCTGTTCCTCGCCGGCGGGCCGCGAACCGGGACGAGCATGCTCGTCCGGCACTTCGACGCGCACCCCGACCTGCTCGTGTTCCCGATCGAGGTCTCGCTCCTCCGCGACGTGGCGCGCACCGGCGACTGCGCCGAGGCCGCGCGCGAGTACCGCGCGCCCGCCGGCAGCGCCCGCAAGGAGCTGTTCTTCATCGAGCGCGCCCGGCTCGAGGCCTATGTCGGTCGACTGCAGGCCGAGGGGCTCGACCGCGCCGACCTGTACCGTCAGGTCGACGGCGCGCGCTTCGCGGAGGCGCTCGCGGCGGCCCTGCGCGCGCCGGGCCCGGAGGGCCCCGGCAAGCTGCTGCTCGCGCTGGGCGCGGCGCTCTCGGCCGGACATCCCGCCGCCGGGCCGCCGCCCTCGGCCGGGCGCGCGCTGGCGCTCAAGCTGCCGTTCTACGCGGAGATGGCGGCGCCCGCGCTGGCCGCGGCGCTCCCCGGCGCCCGCTTCGTGCACCTGCTGCGCGAGCCGCTGCCGCGCTACGTCTCGAGCAAGGCGCGCCGCCTGCGCACGCGCGGCGGGCGCGTCGGGGCGGTCGGGACCGTCGACTACACGACCTTCCAGATCGAGCTCGGGATCGCCTCGCGCGTGCTCGCCGAGGACAACGCGCGGCGCCTCGGGTCGCGCTACGTGCACGTGCGCTTCGAGGACCTCGTCGCCGACTCCGAACGCGCGCTGCGCGGCTTGTGCGCCGCGCTCGGCCTCCGCTACGATCCCGTGCTGCTCGCGCAGACGGCCTTCGGGCAGGAGCAGCGCGTCCCCTCCTCCCACGGGTTCATCGACCATGAGCCTGAGCGCGATGCGGCACGCCGACAGGCCGCGACGTTGCGGATCACGAACGCCGACGAGCGCGAATACGTCTCGGCGCGCTGCGAGGCGGCCTTCGGCGCGCCCGACCCCGAGCGCCTGGCCGCGCTCATGCGCCGGCGCATGGCGCACGAGGACGACGAGGCCGCCGAACTGCGCCGCGCCGCGGCCGGGCGCCTGCAGGTCGAGGCGCTGTCGGCGCGCGCGACCTGCGAGCGCGTGCTCGCCGCGCTGCGCGACAAGCCGCTGCCGCTGATCTGAGCCGACGCACCGTGCGCATCCTGCATCTCTTCGCCAACTGGAAGTGGACCGGCCCGGCCGAGCCGGCGCTCAACGTCGCCTGGCGGCAGGCGCGCGCGCACGAGGTGCGCTTCCTGAGCGGCACGCCGCCCGAGGGGCAGACCTCGCGCATCGAACCGCAGGCGCAGGCGCGTGGCGTGCCGACCGAGGGCGGCTACTACCTGGGCAAGCACGCCCGGCTGCGCCGCAACCGGCACGACGCGCGCCGCCTGGCCGAATTGCTGCGCTCGTTCCGGCCCGAGATCGTGCACTGCCATCTCGACAACGACCACCGCATCGCGTCGATGGCGGTCGCGCGCACCGGCATCGGCCGGCTCGTCCGCACGGCCTACGACGTGGAGGGCCTGCGCTCGACGCTGCGGCTGCGGCGCGTCGCGCGGCGGGCGCTCGCGGGCCTCATCGTCAGCACGCGCGCCGGCCGCGAGGCGACGCTGGCGGCCTGGGGCGGCTCGGAGCGCTCGATCTCGGTGGGCGCGCGCGTGTGCCCGATGACGCTCGTCGAGGGCGCGATCGACCTGGCGCGCTTCGACCCCGAACGCTTCGACCGCGCCGCGACGCGCGCGCGTCTGGGCCTGCAGCCGGACGACGTGGCCGTCGGCATCGTCGCCCGCGTGCAGGCGCACCGCCGCTTCGAGATCCTGCTCGAGGCGCACGAGCGCGTCGCGAAGCTCGACCCGCGGCTCAAGCTCGTCGTCATCGGCCGCGGCACGCAGATCGGCCCGCTGCTGCTGCGCCCGATCGAGGCGCGCGGGCTGCAGGGCAGCGTACTCACCACGGGCTACCTCGCGGGCGACGCCTATCCCGAGGCGCTGGCCGCGCTCGACGCCTGCCTGTTCCTCGTGCCGGGCAGCGACGGGACCTGCCGCGCGCTGCGCGAACTGCAGGCCATGGGGCTGGCCGCGATCGTGACGCCGCGGCCGCCGCTGCCCGAGATCGTCGAAGAGGGCAGCAGCGGCCTGGTCGTGGCCGAGTCGGCCGCGGGGCTCGCCGACGGGCTGTCGCGGCTGGTCGCCGGGCAGGCGCTGCGCGAACGCCTGCGCCGGGGCGCCCTCGACTCGGCGCGCCGGCGCTTCGATCTCGACGAGCAGGCCCGGCGCATCGAGGCCTTCTACGCGCAGGTGCTGGCGGGCTGAGCCTCAGCCGGCGCGCTCGACGAGCGCGACGGCCCGCACCTCGATCGCCGCCCCCTCGCCGACGGGGCCGAGCCGCTCGAAGGTCTTGCCCTTCACGGCGACCTGGCCCGGCTCGAGCCCGAGCGCGTCCGCGATCGAGGCCCCCAGACGCGCGCGCAGCGGCGCGATCTTCGGCGCCTCCGCCAGCACGATCGCGTCGACGTTGAGCACGCGCACGCCGGCCGCGGCGAGGCGGCCGGCCACGTCGCGCGCCATGGCGAGGCTCGACGCGCCCGCATGGCGCGGGTCGGAGTCGGGGTAGAGCGAACCGAGGTCGGGCAGCCCGGCCGCCGACAGCAGCGCGTCGAGGATCGCGTGCAGCAGCACGTCGCCGTCCGAGTGCGCCACCAAGCCGCGCTCGTCCGGCAGCGTGAGGCCGCCGAGCACGAGCGGTCGCTGCGCGCCCGTGCGGTGCACGTCGAATCCCAGACCGACGGCCAGTCGTCCCATGGGGCGGTCTCCCGTGCCGGAACCGGCCTGCAGCGTCGCCTGCGCGAGCGCCAGGTCCGCCGGCGTCGTGATCTTGAAGTTGCGGGCCGAGCCGGGCACGCAGGCGATCGGCGCCCCGTCGGCCTCGTACAGCGCCGCCTCGTCGGTGACGGTGCGGCCTTCGGCCTGAGCGCGCTGCAGGCGCTCGAGCAGTTCGCGCCGACGGAAGGCCTGCGGCGTCTGCGCCGCGTGCAGCGCCTCGCGCGGGAGCGTGGTCTCGACGCGCGCGCCGCGCACCTGCTTGATCGTGTCGGCGAGCGGTTGCGTGAGCAGCGCGGCGCCGTGCGCGGCCGCCGCGTCCGCCAGCGCGGCCAGCGCGTCGACCGGCACGAAGGGCCGCGCCGCGTCGTGCACGAGCACGATCGGCGGAGCGTCGTCGCCGAGCGCGCGCAGGCCGGCCTGCACCGAGTCCTGCCGGCGCGCGCCGCCCGCGACGAGCGACACGGGCCGCGGCCAGTGCGCCGCGAGCGCCTCGACCTCGGCGCGGTCCTCGGCGTGGACCACGAGCACCACCGGGTCGAGCCACGGCAGCTTCAGCAGCCGCAGCAGCGCGTGCTCGAGCAGCGGCCGCCCGCCGAGCCGCACGAGCGCCTTGTGCCGCGCGGCGCCCAGCCGCGACCCGGTGCCGGCCGCGACGATCACCAGGCCCGCGCGTTCAGTCGGCATGCGGACCGGCCTGCGTCGGGCTGTAGGATGAGGCCATGCTCGTTCTCGGCATCGACCCCGGCAGCCGCGTCACGGGCTGGGGGCTCGTGGCTCGCGAGGGTAGCCGATGGGTGCTGAGAGACTGCGGCCTGATCCGGCTGCCGGCGGGCGCGGCCCTGCACGAGCGCCTCGCGCAGCTGCATGCGGCCATCGCCGAACTGTGCGCCCGCCACCGCCCGGAGGCGGCGGCCATCGAGGCGGTCTTCCACGGCGTGAACACGCGCTCGCTGGTGACGCTCGGCCAGGCGCGCGGCGCCGCGATGGCGGCGGTCGGCGCCTGCCGTCTGCCGCTCACCGAACTCTCGCCGGCCGAGATCAAGAAGGCCGTCACGGGCCGCGGTCAGGCGAGCAAGGAACAGGTCGCGCAGATGGTCGGCGTGCTGCTCGGCCCGCAGGCCCGCGCGCGGCTCGCGCAACTCGGGCGCCTCGATGCCTCCGACGCCCTGGCCGTCGCGCTCGCGGCCCTTCATCGCGGCGCCTTCGCCGGCAAGCTCGCCGAAGCGCAGGCGCGCGGGTCAAATCATTCAGCCGAGGATCTTTCGGGAAAGGGGGAGGAGGTTTTTACGCGCGGGTGTCGCACAACCTCGGCTGAATGACGGTTTGACAACCGTTCGGCCGTTGGGCTGGCTCCTCGTCGTGGCGGCCCATTCGGGCAGTCAGGGACGCTCGTTTCTCGGGGCCCGACCGAACGGCCCGTAGACTAGCGCAGCCCGCCGATCCTTGCACGCCGGCGAGAAAAGCTTTTCGCGCCTTCCGCCGCCGCGTCGCAGGGCGCGGCCGCCTTGCCCCCCCGGCGCCGCCTCGGCTATTCTCCGCCCCCCGCGCGCGAGCGCTGGCGGAGTAGCTCAGATGGTTAGAGCAGCGGATCCATAATCCGCGTGTCGGGGGTTCGATTCCCTCCTCCGCTACCACCCCGCGCCGCCGAGCCTGCCGTTTCGACCGCTTCGCGCCCCCCGGGGGGCCGTTCGGCGGGCTTCAGGGGCCCCGGCGCCAGCGGCCGCACAGTCCGGCGGGCAGCAGGCGCTCGCCGCCCTGCTGCGCGATGGCCAGTTCGCCGGCCTCGATCTCCCCGGCGCCGAACTCGCCGAGCAGGTTGCGAAAGGCGAGCGGCGAGGTGCCCACCGCGTAGCACGAGAGCACGACGAAGGCCGGCCCCGGTGCGAGCAGCCCGCGGCAGGCTTCGAGCAGCCCGGCGACGTCCTTCTCGAACTCCCACAGTTCGCCCTGCGGGCCGCGGCCGTAGGGCGGCGGGTCGAGCAGGATGCCGCGGTAGCGCCGGCCGCGTCGCGCTTCGCGCGCGACGAAGCGCGCCGCGTCGTCCTCGATCCAGCGCACGGCGTCGTCGGCCAGCGCCGAGCGCTGCGCGTTCTCGCGCGCCCAGCGCAGGGCCGGCTTGCTGGCATCGACGTGCGTCACGAACGCGCCGGCCCGGCTCGCCAGCACCGTCGCGGCGCCGGTGTAGGCGAACAGGTTGAGCAGCGCGGGGCGCGGCTCGTGCGCGCGCAGCTCTTCGACGCGCTGGCCGACCCACGACCAGTTGCCGGCCTGCTCGGGAAACAGGCCGATGTGCTTGAAGGGCGTGGGACGCAGGATGAAGCGCGCGCCGCGATGCGACAGCTCCCATGACTCGGGCACGGCGCGGCGAGTGCCGCGGCCCGGCTCCCAGCGGCCGCCGCGATCGTTCTCGCGCACGAAGACCAGTTCGGCCGAGTCCCAGTCGCTCGCGGGCAGCGTCGGCCGCCACATCGCCTGCGGGTCGGGTCGGCGCAGGCGCACGCCGCCGACCTGTTCGAGCTTCTCGCCGGCGCCGCAGTCGAGCAGCGCGTAGCCGTCGACCGGCTCGACGGGCAGCACGCCCGGAGGGAGATCGCGTTCCGCCACCATGTCGCTGCGATCATGACATGCCGACGCCGCGGCTTGCGCGTTTCGCGAACGGGGCCTAGAGTCCCCCTCGTCGCGCGGTTCGGGCCGCGGCGGGCGGATTTCGGGTCGCCCCCGCGACGTACCGCGCGCGTTTGCGGACGTCGTGCTTCGTTGGAGATCTCTCCTCTCCTCGAGACGCGTCGTCGGTGCCGTGCCGCCGGGGGGCGCGCGGCGCGGCGGCGCATGCTGTGGGCGTGCATCGTGGCCGCGTGCGGCTCGATCACGACGGCCTCGGCGTCCATCCAGGCGTTGGGCATCGACGCCGACGCCGCCGAGCGCGAGGCGGCGCCTTCGCGCGACGAGGCGCGGAGCTTCGCCTTCCGACCCGTGCCGGCGCGCGAGAGCGGCCTGGCCTTCGTGCATCGCTCGGGTCGCGCGGGCGCCGCCAAGGGCTGGATGCTGGAGTGCGTGGGCGCCGGCCTGGCGCTGTTCGACGCCGACGGCGACGGCGACCTCGACCTGTACTTCCCGCAGGGCGGCGGCGTCGACGAGGCCGGCGTGCCCGAAGCCGACCCGGAGGGCGACCAGCTCTACCTGAACGACGGGCGCGCGCGCTTCTCGCGCGCGACGACCGGCGAACTCGGACGCGGCTTCGCCTTCGGCGTGTGCGCGGCGGATGTCGACGCCGACGGCGACGAGGACCTGTTCGTCGCGTGCCTCGGCGCCAATCGCCTGCTGCTCAACGACGGGCACGGCCGCTTCACGCCGGCTCCCGACGCGGGCGGCCTGGCGGGAGGCGCGCGGGACTGGAGCGTCGCGGCCGCCTTCGCCGACGCCGACGGCGACGGCGACCTCGACGCCTACGTCGTGAACTACCTCGCGCACGACCTGTCCCATCCCCAGCTCGGCGGCCCGAGCCGCTGCCGCTGGCTCGGCTGCGTCGTGCCCTGCGGGCCGCGCGGGCTCGACGCGCAGGCCGATCGCTTCTTCCTCAACGACGGCACCGGGCGCTTCACCGAGGCCGGCGACGCGTGCGGACTGGGCCAAGTCGCGCCGGCCTACGGCTTCCAGGCGTCGTGGACCGACGCCGACGGCGACGGCGATCCCGACCTGTTCGTCGCCAACGACACGCTGCCCAACTTCCTGTTCGAGAACCTCGGCCCGGCGCCGGACGGTCGCCCGCGCTTTCGCGAGGTCGCGCTGCGCGCCGGCGTGGCGCTCTCGGACGTCGGGCGCGAGCAGGCCGGCATGGGTGTCGCGGCGGGCGACGTCGACGGCGACGGCGGCATCGACCTGTTCCTCACGAACTTCAGCCAGGAGCCGAACACGCTCTACCGCAACGCGAGCACCGTCGGCAGCGGGCCGCTGTACTTCGACGAGACCGCGCGCAGCGGACTGGCCTGGCCCAGCTACTTCGACCTGGCCTGGGGCGCCAGCTTTCTCGACGCCGACCTCGACGGCGACCTCGATCTGTACGTCGCGAACGGGCACGTCTATCCGCAGGTGGACGGCTGCGAGCTGAGCCGCATCGAGTACGCGCAGCGCGACCGGCTGTTCGAGAACGCCGGCGGCGGCGTGTTCCTCGACGCCAGCGAGCGCGCGGGCGAGGGGCTGCGTCTGCGGCTGCCGAGCCGCGGCTGCGCGGCCGGCGACCTCGACGGCGACGGCGACCTCGACCTCGTCGTGACGACGCTCGACGGCCCGCCGGTGCTGCTGCTCAACGAGACCGAGCACGCCGGAGGCTGGCTGGCCGTCGCGCCCGCGCCGCCGGCGGCGGCCGTGGGCGCGCGCGTCGTGCTGCTCGGCCCGGTGCGGCCGGCGCTGGCCGAAATCCGGCGCGGCAGCAGCTTCCTCGGCGCCGAGCCGCTCGCGGTGCACTTCGGGCTGGGCGAGGCGCCGGGCGAACGCTGGCCGGTGCGCGTGCGCTGGCGCGACGGGCTCGAGGAAGTCTTCGACGTCGAGGTCGGCCGCGTGAATACGGTCGTCCGCGGCCAGGGGCGCGCGCCATGATCGGGCTGCTGCTCGCCCTGGCCCTGCCGTGCGCCGCGCCGGGTCCGTTGCTTGCCGACGAGGCCGGCGAGCTGGCCCGCGCCGCGCGCGAGCTGCGCCGGCAGGGCGCGCCGGAGCGCGCGCTGGCCGCGCTCGACGCGGCGCCG